>CAXUHE010000118.1:0-2252 GCA_964250725.1 uncultured Enterovirga sp.
GTGTGCGCCGCCTCGCGCGGGGTCTGCCCCTCGGAGATGTTGCGCTCGACGTTCTCCACGACCACGATCGCGTCGTCCACCACGATGCCGATGGCGAGCACCAGCCCGAACAGGGTGAGGTTGTTCAGCGAGAAGCCGAAGGCGCTCATCAGCGCGAACGTGCCGATCAGCGAGACCGGGATCGCGATGATCGGGATGATCGCGGTTCGCCAGCTCTGGAGGAAGACCAGGACCACGATCACCACGAGGAGGATCGCCTCGAACAGCGTCTTGTAGACCTCGCGCACCGATTCCGCGATGAACTCGGTCGGGTTGTAGGCGATGCGGTATTCGAGGCCCGGCGGGAAGGCCGCCTGGAGCTCCGTCATCTTCGCGATGACTGCGTCCGCGGCGCCGAGCGCGTTCGTGCCCGGGCGCTGGAACACCCCGATGCCGATGGCCTCCCGGCCGTCGAGGTACGAGTTGGTGTTGTAGTCGCGCGCGCCGAGCTCGACGCGGGCGATGTCGCGGACCCTGACCAGCCGCCCGCCCGCCGACTTCACGATGACGTTCTCGAACTGGGCGACGTTCTCGAAGCGCCCCTGCGTCTGCACGATGAGCTGGAAGGCGTTGTCGTCAGGCATCGGGGGAGCGCCGAGCGCGCCGCCCGCGACTTGGATGTTCTGCTCCTGGAGGGAGGCCAGGATGTCGGTCGTGGTGAGCTGGTAGGCCGAGAGCTTGTCGGGGTTCAGCCAGACGCGCAGCGAGTATTCCCGCGCGCCGAAGACCGTGACGTCGCCGACGCCGTCGAGCCGCAGCAGCTCGTCGCGGACCCGGATCAGGGTGTAGTTCGAGATGTAGAGCTGGTCGAACCGGCTGTCGGGCGACAGCATGTGCACGACCATGAGGAAGTCCGAGGAGGATTTCCGGGTCGTGACGCCGAGGTTGCGGACCTCGGCGGGCAGGCGCGGCAGCGCGGTCTGAACGCGGTTCTGGACGAGCACGTTCGCCTGGTCGAGGTTCGTACCCAGCCGGAACGTGATCGTGAGCTGCATATTGCCGTCGCTCGTCGCGTAGGAAGACATGTAGAGCATGTCCTCGACGCCGTTGATCTCCTGCTCGATCGGGTTCGCCACGGTATCCGCGACGGTCTGGGCGTTCGCGCCCGGATAGGAGGCGCGCACCACGATCGTGGGCGGCGCGATCTCGGGATACTGCGCGACCGGCAGCCGCGTATACGACACGTAGCCGATCAGCGTCAGGACGATCGACAGGACCGACGCGAAGATCGGCCGGTCGACGAAGAAATGTGCGAAGCGCATTCGAGACCGATCAGGATCTGGTGGCCGGCAGCTCTTTCGGCTGCGGCGTGACCTTCGCGCCCGGGCGGACGCGTTGAATACCCGCGATGACGATCGTCTCGTCGCCCTTCAGGCCGTCGCGAACGAGCCGGTACCCGTCGATCTTCGGACCCAGACGGATCACCCGCGACGTCGCCGTCCCGTCCTCGGCCACGACCCAGACGATGCGCCGGTCCTGGTCGGTCCCGATCGCCTCGTCGGGGATAAGCACGCCGCGATACGAGGGCGAGCCCGCGATCTGGATCGTGCCGAACAGCCCCGCGACGAGGAAGAGGTCGGCGTTCGGCACGTTGGCGCGGGCGCGGATCGTGCCGCTCTGCTGGTCGACGCGATTGTCGAGGAAGTTCAGCGTGCCCGGCCGCTTCGCGTCGCGCTCGTCGGTGAGCGCGATGCGGGCCGCGTTGGTCATGTCGCGGCCCGCCTGCTTCTCGGCCGACATCATGCGCGAATAGGCGAGATAGGAGCGCTCGTCGATGTCGAAGTAGAAGTAGATCGGGTCAAGCGACACGATGGTCGTGAGCAGCGTGTCGTTCGCGCTGACGAGGTTGCCCTCGGAGATGAGCTTGCGCCCGATCCGCCCCGAGAGCGGCGCCCGGATCTCGGTGAAGTCGTAGTTCAACTGCGCATTGCGCAGGACGGCGTCGGAATTGTCGAGGTCGGCCCGCGCCGACGTGTAGTTCTGGCGGCGCTGGTCGACGAGCTGCTCGGCGATGTTGCCCGTCTTCTGGAGCGACTGGGCGCGCTCCAGGTCGGCCTGCGCGAAGGTCAGCTTCGCCTGGTTCGACGCGATGCTGGACTGAGCCTGGTCGAGCGCCGCCTTGTAGGGCCGGCGGTCGATCACGAAGAGCAGGTCGCCCTTCTTGACGATCGCGCCGTCCTGGAACGCAACCTTCTCGAGGTATCCGGATACGC
>CAXUHE010000118.1:2262-11493 GCA_964250725.1 uncultured Enterovirga sp.
GCCCGTGAAGTCGTCGTACTCGACGACGTCCTTGACGATCGGCTTCGCGACCGTCACGGCCGGCGGCGGTCCACCTGGCGCCTGGGCGAACGACTTGCCCGGCAGCGCAGCTAAGATCATGGCCGCGATTGCAGCGCCGGTCATGCGCGATCGGGGCTTGGCTTTAAGCGCCAACGTTGCAAATCCTCCCCAAAGTCCACATCGGATCGACATCGCCTATCCGCCCCTCGCGATGGGCTCGCCGGACGCCACCCAGTCCCGGAAGCCGCCCGCGAAATGCTCGTGAAGATCGAGCCCCGACGCCTGGGCGATCTGGATCGCACGCGCCGAACGAATGCCCGCCGCGCAGGAGAACACGACCCGCGAACCTGAATACGCACCGAGTTGCGCTGGATCGAAGCTCGAGAGCGGCATCGAAACCGAGCCCGGGATCGCACCCGCGTCGAATTCGTGCGGCTCACGTACGTCGACGAGGACGAGCGTGCCGTTCGCCACGCCGTCGCGCAACGTGTCGAGGTCGATGGTCGTGATCGTCGAGTCCGCCATTCCTCAGATATCCCGAACCGCCCCGGCGGCTGTGTGTCGCCGGCTCATGACCGCGGTCGATGGTCGCCGACCGCTTCACCTTCGCCGCACGATCTAAGCGTTCCCGTACGCTTTTCACAGTCCATCCCGCATTGCAGCATCAAGATGGCGCATGCACGATCCTTGCTTGGCCGTGACCGACGCCCGACGGCGCCGTTGCGGCACGGCCCGGGAGCGCCGATATCCGGCTCCCAACGCGAGACGAACGAACGATGAGCGACGAGCAGACTAGGTCTTGGCGGCCGATCGACGATGCGCCGAAGGATCAGGAGATCCTCGTCTACACGCGCCCATGGGGCCCCATCATCGCGCTGCACAGCTCGGAATTCGGTGAATGGCTGTCACGCATGCAGGTGCCTGTGGCCATCCGGGACGAGGAGGAACTGCCGACGCATTGGCAGCCTCTTCCCGCGCCGCCGGACGGCGCGGAGGCACGCTGACCGAATGCATGGATCGTTTGCACACGAACAAATATTAGCCGTGAGGCCGAAAACATGGGGCCGGCTCTAGCGTTTTCGATCAGTGACGCTATTGCGTTCGCGAGATCAACAGACCGGCGAGTGACATGAGCAACATGAACGAGGAGCGCGTGCTCAGCGTCCATCACTGGACGGACACGCTGTTCAGCTTCCGCACCACACGTGACCCGTCGTTCCGCTTCCGCAACGGCGAGTTCACGATGATCGGCCTGAAGGTCGGCGAGAAGCCGTTGCTGCGGGCCTACAGCCTCGTCTCGGCGAATTACGAGGAGGAGCTCGAGTTCTTCTCGATCAAGGTGCAGGATGGGCCGCTTACCTCGCGGCTGCAGCACCTCAGGGTCGGAGACCCGATCATCGTCAGCCGCAAGGCGACCGGCACGCTGGTGCTCGACAACGTGACGTCCGGCCGCAACCTCTACCTGATCGGGACCGGTACGGGCCTCGCGCCCTTTCTCAGCATCATCAAGGACCCGGAAACGTACGACCGTTTCGAGCGGGTCGTGCTCGTCCATGGCTGCCGGACCGTCAAGGAACTCGCCTACGGCGACACGATCGGCGAGACCCTGCCGCGCGACGAGCTGATCGGCGAGCTGCTCCGCGAGAAGCTGATCTATTACCCGACCGTCACGCGCGAGCCGTTCCGCAACAGCGGTCGGGTGACGGACCTCATCACCTCGGGCAAGCTCTTCACGGATGCGGGGATCGCGCCGATCGAACAGGCGAAGGATCGGGTCATGCTGTGCGGCAGCCCGGCCATGCTCGCCGACCTCCGCGGACTGCTCGACGGCATGGGGTTCGTCGAGGGCAACCACGGCGAACCGGGCGACTTCGTGATCGAGAAGGCCTTCGTGGAGAAGTAGCGGGCAACGACCCTTGCGGGCGTCCTTTCACCCGGCGGGCGCGGGCACCGGCACCGGCTGGAGAGCGCGGTCGCGGAGTTCGAAGCCCGCCGCATGACCCGCCTGCATGGCGACATGCCGGTCATGCATCCCGATGAGCGTCGTGCGGTGGCCGATGGACACGATGGTCGTCGCAGGCAAACGCTCCCGCAGGGCCGCGTAGATCTCGGCCTCCATCGGCTCGTCGAGCGAGGCGGTCGCCTCGTCCAGGAACAGCCAGTCGGGCTTCGCGAGCAGCGCGCGCGCGATCGCGAGCCGCTGCTGCTCGCCGCCGGACAGGCGCTGCGCCCAGGCATCCTCCTCGTCGAGACGATCCGCCAAGTCGCCGAGCCGCACGGCCGCGAGCGCGGAGCGCACCTCCACGTCGCCGTACTCGGAATCGACGCCCGGATAGGTGACCGCGGCCCGCAGCGTGCCGGTCGGCAGATACGGCTTCTGCGGCAGGAGCATCATGCTGCGCCCGGCCGGCACCGCGACCCTGCCCTCGCCGAACGGCCAGATCCCCGAGATCGCGCGGAACAGCGTCGACTTGCCCGAACCCGAAGGGCCGGTGACCAGCGTCCGCTCGCCCGCCCGGAACGAGAAGCCGGACGCGTTGAGGAGATGGCGGCCGTCGGGTAGCGAGAGCCGCAGGTCCGCGATCCCGAGATCCGCACCGGCCGCGTCCGCGAGCTTGATCGCGGATTGGCGACTCGTGCTCTCGGCCCGGCTCATGGCGGCGTTGAAGGTGGTCAGACGGTCGATGTTGGCCTTGTAGGCCGCGAGCGTCGTGTAGGCGGAGATGAAGAACGACATCGCGCTCTGCACTTGGTTGAAGGCCCCCGAGGTCTGCTGGAACTGCCCGAGCGTGATCTTGCCGAGGAAGTAGGAGGGTGCGGCCAGCACGTAGGGGAAGATGACGCTGAGCTGGCTGTAGCCGGCCGTGAAGGTCGTCAGCTTCATGCGCCGGCTGAGGATCTGGAGGAAGTTCACGACGACGTTGGAGAACGAGCGATCGAGCCGCTCCGTCTCGGCACGCTCGCCACGAAGCAGCGCGATCTGCTCCCCGTACTCGCGCAGGCGCGCCAACGAGAATCGGAAGTCGGCCTCGACCTTCTCCTGCCGGAAGTCGAGCCCGATCAGCGGCTTGCCGATCACGTGGGTGAGCCATGTCCCGACGACCGCGTAGGCGATGACGACCCACACGAGGAAGCCCGGGATGACGATCCCGTCCGTGCCCGGGACCGCGAAGTCGCGCGACAGACCCCACAGGATGATGACGAAGGACACGAGGGTCGCGGCCTGCGAGAGCAGCCGGATCGAGAGGTCCATGGTCTGGCTGATGAAGGCCCGGATGTCGGCCTGGATACGCTGGTCGGGGTTGTCGGCCGTACTGCCGGCGAGCGAGATGCGGTAATGCGTGCCGCCCTCCAACCAGCGCTCCGTCATGCGGCGCGTGAGCCAGGTGCGCCAACGGATGTGGAGCGCGTTGTCGACGAAGACTTCGTAGACCGCGACGCTGATCCAGATGGCGGCGAGCGGCGCGAAGACTTCGAAGATCTGAATCCAGAACTGCCCGACGTTCTTCTCCTGGAGCGCGTTGAACAGGTCGCGATACCAGACGTTCAGCCGGATCTGCATCGCGACCTGGAAGAAGTTGATCACGATCAGCGTGGCGACCAGGCGGGCGCCGACGCCCCCCTCCCCCCGGGCGAGCCAGGCGAAGGGCCGGCCGAAGCCTTGCGCCGAATCGGGCGACTGGAAATAAGGGTCGGCGATCGCCGTGATGGAGCGGATGACCGGGACGAAGGACACGCCGTAGACGATCAGCGCGAAGGCGACGGCCGCGGAGGTCGCGTAGGGCGGCGGCAGGAGCGCCCCGATCGCGGGCGGGATGATGTCGTAGCCGGAGAGCACCGACGTGACGCACAGGAAGAGGTAGCCGACCGCGTACATCGCGACGAAGATGCGCAGGTAAGCCGAGATGTCACGCGACAAGTACACGACGCCGGCGAGCACGAGGCCGCTGATCGGCACGTAGATCGGCAGGTGTCCGACGAAGAAGGTCGCGAGCGCGAAGGCGCCGATCGCGGCGGCGAATGGCTTCATCATGCGCTCCGATACGGAAGTTGAGACGGCAGGACAGGTCGGATGTCGAGCCGGATCGTGTCTCTGAACGAGGGTCGTCCGCCGCGCAACGTCAAGCTCGCGCGTCGCGCCGCGGTATCAGGTCACGGATCCTCGCGCCATCCGCTGCCGGACGCTTACAGGGAGCGCTCGAATTTCAGCTCGCCGTTCGGGCCCTTGATGACGAGCGAGCCTATGACGGTATCCCACTTCGCCGAGGTCCGCAGAGCCGTGAAGAAGGCCTGCTCCGTCGCCATCACGGCGGCGTCGCAACTCCGCTTCGTCATGGCGAGCGGGCCGACCGCGATCCCCTGTTCCTTCAGCGGGAAGGCCGTCGCGGAAAAGCTGTTGCATCCGCCGAAGCCGCGCACGCGAAACTGGTCGTCGAGGGTGAAGGCCGGCCGCTCCGTGCCGCCGAGCGATTTGTTGTTGAGGCTGACCGCGATCCAGGACTGGCCCAGCGGAAAGCGTTTCTCTTCCTTCTTGACCGGGGCCACGAAGCCGCTCGACTGCTGTTCCTGGTTGCCGCGTTTGCCGCGCGTCTGCGCCTCGGCGACTGTCGAGGCCGCCAGCGCGCCCATGACACATATGGCGCATCCGAGCGAACGCATGGTCCCTCTCCGTGGTCTTTCGATCACCCGCAACAACACGGGATTCGCGCAATATTGAGGCAGTCCAGCCTCACGCGCCGACTTCGGTAGCACATCAGTCGATCCGGGCGAAGAGCCGGTCGGCGAGGGGATTGGCGGTGCGGAAGATGTAGTCGAGCGCGCGCACCGTGACGTCCTGCGCCCCTATCTCGACGAGAGCCGCCGCGAGCTCGAAGGCACGCGTGGCCGGGCAGTGCAGGACGAGCTCGCCGCCCCCACGCCCGGCCGGCCGCGTCGCCCCGTAGCGCGCCCGGAGGTCGGCCGCGTCGACGAGGGCCGGATCCATGCCGGCCCGGATCTCGCGCGTGGTCCGGGCCGCTTCTTCCGCCGCGATGCGCGACAACACGGTCGCGACCGCCTCGCGGGCCGTCCTCCCCCAGGGCGCCGCGAGCGACGCCACGAGGTTGGCCTCCGAGCGCAGGATGATCCCATCGTCGAGCACCTTGAGACCGTTCGCCGCCAGCGTGGCGCCGGTCGTGGTGATGTCGACGATGAGATCGGCCACGCCCGAGGCCGGCGTGCCCTCTGTCGCCCCCAGGCTCTCCACGATCCGGTAATCCGCGAGCCCGTGATCGGCGAAGAAGCGCCGCGTCAGGTTCATGTACTTGGTGGCGACCCGCATGCGCCGGCCGTGCCGGGCCCGCATCTCGCCCGCGACCTCGTCGAGGTCGCCCATGTCGCGCACGTCGATCCAGGCCTGGGGCACCGCAACGACGACGTTCGCGGAGCCGAAGCCGAGCCCGGTGATGAGCTCGACCGACGCGTCCGCGTTCGGGATCGTCTCGCGTACGAGGTCCTCGCCCGTGACGCCGAGATGCGCGGCACCGCTCGCGAGCTGCGTGACGATCTCGCCCGCCGAGAGGAACAGCACCTCGATTCCGGGCAGGCCCGCGACCGCGCCGCGGTAGTCGCGCAACCCGCGCGCCTGGGTCAGCGCCAGCCCGGCCCGGGCGAAGAACGCCGCCGCATTCTCCTGGAGCCGCCCCTTGGACGGGACCGCGATGACGAGAGCCTGGCCGCTCATGGTAGGGCCATCAGCCGGTCCGGCCAGAAGGCGCAGCCGACCGCGGGCATCTCGGGGCCGGTGGCCCCGAGCCGATGCAGCAGACGGTCGTAGCGTCCCCCGCCGGCCACCACGAAGCGACCATCCGGACGCGCGGCATCCCGGATCTCGAAGACGAACCCGGTGTAATAATCCAGGTTGCGAGCAAAATCCGCCGCGAAGCGCATCCGCGAGAGGTCGATGCCGCGTCGCGCGATCGCCTCGGCGCGTCGAGCGAACCGGTCGAGGGCAGGCTCGACCGGGAGGCCCGCCTCCCTCACGAGTTCCGTCACCGCCACCATCGCGCGGTCGAGCGGCGCCGCGACGGCGAGGTAACGCCGCAGAATGTCGCGCGACGAGGCCGTGATCGGGCCCGAGCGCTGGCTCGCCTTCGACAGGAAGCGGTCGGCAATCTCCGCCGCGCTGCGGCCTCCGACGCGCGCGATCCCGGCGATCGAGATCACGTCCTCGACGAAGGCGCGCGCGCCGCCGGGATCCTGACCCTCGATGGCGGCGAGCAATCCCGCATAATCCGAGCGCCCCGCGCGCTGGTCCGGCGGGCTCAGGACGGTGTCGAGCGACCGTCCGGCCGCGAGCGCCAGGACGAGACGCCGGCGGAGCGCCACGGGTACGTCCAGAGCGGCCGCGATCGCGTCGAACAGACCCATGTCGCCGACACGGATCTCGAACTCACGCGGCAGGAAGACCGCGAGGCCGTCGAGCGCGGTCGCCAGGATGTCCGCGTCTGCGGCCTCGATATCGGGTCGGCCGATCGACTCGAGCCCGGCCTGCCGGAATTCGCCGGTCTCGCCCGGCCGGTGCCGGAACACTGGACCCGCGTAGCAGTACTCGGCCGGTCCCCCGCCTGCGCGCAGGTGATCGAGGGACACGGGGATGGTATATTCAGGCCGCAGGCAGAGTTCGCTGCCGTCCGGACCCTGGGTCAGGTAAAGCCTGCGCCGGATATCCTCGCCCGAGAGATCCAGGAACAGACCGGCCGGCTGGAGGAGAGGGGGCTCCACGCGGATGTATCCGCGCTCCTGAAGGAGGCCGATCAGGGCCTCGTCGGGCGATGTGGTGGACTGGGTCATGGCGGCCGGGCGTCGATACCCGGTTTAGGACCAGCCCGCGACGAGAATCGTCGGCGATCGATCGCGAGAGCTGCCTCGCGCGATCAGGCCGGGGTTGGGCCGGGGATCGCAGGGGTCGATTGGTCGCCCTGGGGCGCGCCCTCATTCCTCTTGCGGCGCCCGATCACCTTGGAGGCCGCCTCGGCCACGACACCGCCGACCGCCCCGACCGCGACCGACGCGACCTCGCGCGCGATGCCCTTGGCGTCCATCGCGACCTCGCCCGCCGCATCGGCCCCGGAGGAGCCGCCCTCCATCATCTTGGCCCCGGCGCTCGCGACCGCCGCGCCGATCTTCGCGCCCGCGTTCATCACGTTGTCGGTGACGTCCTTGCCGGTCTCGGTGTTCGCGGCAGCCTTCGTCAGAGATGTCGCGAGATAGATCAGCACCTCCGCGACGATCACCCGGCCCGCGCTGCTGTTCAGCACGGACATGATCTGGCCACCGATCTCCTTCACCGTGCCGGAGACGTCGAGATCGGGCATCGATGGGGTGTTGAGGCGCGGCGCGCTCGGCAGTTTCGGCAGCGAGGGTACGCTCGGTACGAGCTGGCGCGCCGTCGCGCGGGCCGACTTGATGACCTTCTTCGCCTTGTCGGGAGCGGCCGCGACGGCCGGCGCGGCGGCTTTCACCGCGCTGCGGGCGTTCTGCGATTTAGCGACCTTGGCGGCAGGAGCCTTCTCCGACTTGGTCTTGTCGGACTTCGCCTTGGTGACCTTCGTCTTGGTGTCCTGCTTCTTCGCCACGACGTCTCTCCGAACTCAAACGAGCTGAACTCAAGCTTGACGGTCAACAGCCGCCCCTTGGCAAGGTTCCCAGCCGAAACAATGACGTCAAGACGTTGCTGCGTGGCGGGCCAGTATTTCTCGAACGGCATCCACAAGTCGTTCCTCTGTCACGGATTCCTGCGCGAGCCGCGCCGCGCGATATGCGGCGTTGTCAGCGGGGGCAGCACCTTGCGCCCTCTCGGCGCCCGCCACCAGGTCCTTGATCTGAACTTCGCCGCGCTCACGTTCGGTCGAGCCCTGGATGACCACGCAGGGCGCGCCGCGCCGGTCGGCGTATTTCATCTGCGCCTTCATGCCGGAGGACCCCAGGTAGAGCTCGGCCTTGATCCCCGCCGCGCGCAGGCGCGCCACGAGCGCCTGGTACTCCGCGATCCGGTCGTGATCCATCACGAGCACCACGACAGGACCCGGCTCGCGCCGGCTGGCCACGATCGGCGAATTCACGATCTGGAGCGCCGAGAGCAGCCGCGACACGCCGATCGAGAACCCCGTCGCGGGCTCGGGCTTGGGACGGAAGCGCCCGACGAGCCCGTCGTAGCGCCCTCCCCCGGCGACCGAGCCGAACCGCACCGTCCGGCCCTCGTCGTTCACGACCGGGAAGGTCAGCTCCGCCTCGAAGACCGGGCCTGTGTAGTATTCGAGGCCGCGGACGACAGAGGGATCGATGCGGATGCGATCATAGCCGTAATCAGCCGCCCAACAAAGATCTGCGATACTCTTCATCTCCGTAATACCTTCGGAAGCAAGAATGTTATCGCCGATATGCCCTTTGAGTGCATTCAGTCTCGTCGAGTTGTTCTCTACAAAAGTATGACGCTCTCCTCCATCGGCACTGAAGGAATGGTACAGCTCTCCTATTTCTAAGCGTCGATCAACCTGCGATTTGAGCGTGCCAAGTTCGACGCCGCGCTGAGCCACTGTAAGCAACAGAACCTGTTCTGTTTGCGCCGATTCTAGTTCAGCACCTTTCGTGAAATCCCCGCTCTCGTCCTTCCGCCCCGATCCGAGCAAGTCGCGCACACCCTCGACGCCCAGCCTGTCGTATTTATCCAACGCCCGCAGCACGATCAGCCGCCGCCCCGCGTTCTCCTCCCCGCCCAGCCCGATCGCCTCCATGACGCCGTCGAGGACCTTGCGGTTGTTCACCTTCACGACGTACTGGCCGCGCGGGATGCCCACCGCCTCCAGCGTGTCTGCCATCAGCATGCACATCTCGGCATCAGCCGCGACGGAGCCGGACCCGACCGTGTCGGCGTCGAACTGCATGAACTGGCGGAAGCGGCCCGGCCCCGGCTTCTCGTTGCGGAACACCCAGCCGGCCCGGTAGGAGCGGTAGGGCAAGGTCAGGCTCTGGGCGTCCAGCCGCTCGGCCACGTGGCGGGCGAGCGGGGCGGTGAGGTCGTAGCGCAGCGACAGCCACTGCTCGTCGTCGTCCTGGAACGAGAACACGCCCTCGTTCGGCCGGTCGAGGTCGGGCAGGAACTTGCCCAGAGCCTCCGTGTACTCGACGAAGGGCGTCTCCAGCGCCTCGAACCCGTAGAGCTCGTAGACC
>CAXUHE010000119.1:0-11455 GCA_964250725.1 uncultured Enterovirga sp.
CCGGTTCCCACGCCGCCTCAGCGTCACCGAGATCGAGACGCTGGTGCGCGACCCCTACGCGATCTACGCGCGCCACATCCTCCGGCTCACGCCGCTCGATCCGATCGGGCTCCCGCCCTCCTTCTCCGAGCGCGGCACGATCCTGCACAAGATCCTGTCCGACTTCGCCGGCGCCCATCCGGCCGCGCTGCCGCCGACCGCCGAGGCGGAGCTCCTCCAGCGCGGCCTCGACGCCTTCGGGCCGATCGCCTCCGCCTATCCCGAGCTCTACGCGCTCTGGTGGCCGGATTTCCAGCGCATCGTGCCGCCCTATCTGGACTGGGAGGCCGAACGGCGCACCTCCTACCCGGAGCGGCATCTCGAAAGCCGCGGACGCCTCGAGATCGGGATGGGCCCGGAGACCTTCACGGTCCGGGGCACCGCCGACCGGATCGAGCTCGCGCCCGACGGGCGCGCCGCGATCGTCGACTACAAGAGCGGCCGCGTCCCGAGCGACGCCGAGGTCGGGGTCGGCTTCTCGCCGCAGCTGACGCTCGAAGCCGCCATGCTGGGTGCGGGCGGGTTCGCCGGCGTCGCGACGCCGGACGGCCTTCCGGCCCTGCTCTACGTCAAGCTCGGCGGCCGGCTCCGCTTCGACCCGCATCAGCTCGCGCCGCCCCGGCGGGACAGGCGCAGCATGGCGGAGATCGTGGAGGCCCATCTGATCGGCATCGAGACGCTCGTCCGCCGCTACGGCATCGATGGCGAGGGCTACCTGTCGCGCCCGTTCCCGCAATACGCGAACAGGTTCTCGGCCTACGACCACCTGGCCCGCGTGCGCGAATGGTCGGCCGCCTCCGCCGAGGAGCTCGGCGCGTGAAGCAGGATTTCGTCGTCTCGGCCGACGCGCTCGGCCGGCAGCGGCGCGCCTCGGACCCGTCCGTCTCGGCCTGGGTCTCCGCCAATGCCGGGGCGGGCAAGACCAAGGTCCTGACCGACCGGGTGATCCGGCTGATGCTGGCCGGCGCGCCGCCCGCCCGCATCCTGTGCCTCACCTTCACCAAGGCGGCGGCCGCCGAGATGACGATCCGGGTCTTCGAGACGCTCGGGCAGTGGGTGACGCTGGAGGACGTGGCGCTCCGCGACGAGCTCGCGAAACTCACCGGCGCGAAGCCGGACCGCGCGACGCTCGGTGTCGCGCGCCGGCTCTTCGCGCGCGCCGTCGAGACGCCGGGCGGGCTCAAGATCGAGACCATCCACGCCTTCTGCGAGCGCATCCTGCACCTCGTGCCGTTCGAGGCGAACGTGCCGGCGAGCTTCCAGGTGCTGGACGAGGCGCAGTCGGCCGAGATCCTGGCGGTCGCGCGCGGGCGGGTGCTGACCGACGCGGTCGCGGCGGACGCGTCCGCGGCTGATGCGTCCGACGCCGATCACCGCCACCGCGAGCTGGCGGACGCCTACGGCATCCTCGGCCTCTCGGCCCAGGGCGATACCCTGACGGCGCTCCTCGACCGGGCAGCCGGCGACGAGCGCATCCCGTCCGACCCGGCCGAGCTCGGGCCCCTGATGGACGAGGTCGCGCGCGCGCTCGGGATCGCGCCGGGCCAAGGCCCGGGCATAGACCCGGACGAGGTCCGCCGCGCCATGCTGGAGGACGGGATCGCGGCGGCCGAGTGGCCCGCCCTCGCGGCGGCGCTGCGTCGATCGGGGAAGGCGAACGACGCCAAGCGCGCCGCGAGCCTGGAGGCCGCGCTCGCGGGCGAGATCCCCTCGTCGCGGCTGGAGGCCTACCTCAAGCTCTTCTTCACGACCGAGAACGAGCCGCGCAGCGACAAGGACCTCGTCACCCAGTCGGCCGAGCCCGGCCTGCGCGAGCGCCTCGGTGCCGAGCGCGACCGCCTCGCCCGCCTGCGGGACCGGCTGCTGGCCGCCGAGACGGTCGAGCGCACCCGCGCGCTCCATCGCCTCGCCGTCGCGGTCAGGGCGCGGGCGGACGCCCTCAAGGCCGCCCAGGGCGCGCTCGACTTCGCGGACCTCATCGCGAAGACGCGCGAGCTCCTGGAGCGCGACGCCGCCGCCTGGGTGCTCTACCGGCTCGACCGCGGCATCGACCACGTGCTGGTCGACGAGGCGCAGGACACGAACCCCGACCAGTGGCGCATCCTGCGCCTTCTGACGCAGGACTTCACCGCCGGGGCGGGCCGGCCGTCGCGCGCGCCCCGCACCCTCTTCGCGGTCGGCGACCCGAAGCAGTCGATCTACTCCTTCCAGGGCGCGGACCCGCGCTGGTTCGAGGACAGCCGGCGGCACTGGATGGGGCGCAGCCGCGACGCGGAGCTGCGCTTCGAGGACGTGCGCCTCGACCTCTCCTTCCGGTCCGCCCCGACGATCCTCCAGGCGGTCGACGCGACCTTCGGGGTCGCGGCGCATTACCGGGGCCTCTCCTTCGACGATTCGGCGGTCGGCACCCGCCACCAGAGCGCGCGGCCCCGCGCGCCCGGCCACGTGGAGATCTGGCCGACCGCGACGCGCGGCCCGAAGGGCGCGGAGCCCGACGCCTGGGTGGCGCCGGTCGACCTGCCGGATTCCAAGGCCCCGGCGGTCGTCGTGGCGGAGCGGATCGCCGCCGCGGTCGCGCACTGGACGCGGACGGGCGAGGACGGGCGCGTGTGGCGGCCGGGCGAGATCCTGATCCTGTCGGCGAAGCGCGGACCGGCCTTCTTCGCGACCATCCGGGCCCTGAAGGCGGCCGGCATCCCGGTCGCCGGGGCGGACCGCTTCCAGCTCGGCTCCCACATCGCGGTCGCGGACCTGCTGGCGGCGGGCGCGGCGGCGCTCCTGCCGGCGAACGACCTCGTCCTCGCGACCGCGCTGAAATCGCCGCTCGCGGGCCTCTCCGAGGACGACCTGATGCGCCTCGCGATGGACCGGCGCGAGCGCGAGCCGCTCGTCGCCGCGATCCGCCGCCATGCCGAGGCGGGCGATCCCGCGGGACGGGCGGCCGTCGCGGCGCTGGCCCGCTGGCGGGACCTCGCGCACGGCGCGCGGCCCTTCGACTTCTACGCCGCCCTGCTGGGGCCGGAGGGCGGGCGCAAGCGGCTCATCGACCGGCTCGGGAGCGAGGCCGCGGACGCGATCGACGCGTTCCTCTGCCACGCGCTCGCCTTCGAGGGCGGCCCGGAGACGCCCTCGCTCGCGACCTTCCTGGCGCGGCTCGAGACCGCGGACCAGACGATCAAGCGCGACCTCGGGGCGGCGGGCGGCGAGGTCCGGGTGATGACGGTCCACGGCGCGAAGGGGCTGGAGGCGCCGCTCGTGATCGTGCTCGATTCCTGCGACCTCCACGGCCGCGAGCCCGCGCTGGTGCCGGTGCGGGTGGCCGGGCGCGACGAACCCGTGCCGGTCTGGTCGACGGGGCGCAGGAGCGATCCCGCGGGCCTCGCCGAGGCGCGCCGGGTCGCGCGGGAGCTGCGCGTCGAGGAGCACAACCGCCTGCTCTACGTGGCGATGACGCGCGCCAGGGACCGGCTGGTCGTCGCGCCCTTCACGGGCACCCGCGAGCAGCCGGAGGCCTGGTGCGCGATGATGCGCCAAGGGCTCGTCGAGGCGGGCCTCCCGCTCCTCGAGGTCGAGGCTCCGCACGGGCCGGCCGCGATCTGGCGCTCGGGGCCGGCGCACGAGGCCGGGCCCGACGCCGCAGGCCGGGCGGAGGAGGCCGAGACCGAGATCCCGGCCTGGCTGTTCGCGATGGCCGAGCCGGAGCCCGAGCCGCCCCCGCCGCTGCGCCCGTCGAGCGCGCTCGCGGCGGCGGATCGATCCGGCCGGGCGGACCGCAGGATGCCTGCGGACAGGATTGCGCGCCGCCGCGGCACGCTCGTCCACGCGCTGATCGACCATCTGGCGGACGGTCCGCAGGCGGACACGGCCGAGGCGGCCGCCCGCTACCTCGCGGCCCGCGCACTCGGGTTCGACGCCCGCGAGCGCGCCCGGATCGCCGCCGAGGCGCTGGCGGTCGTCGCGCATCCCGACCTCGCGGCGCTCTTCGGGCCGGGCGCGCGGGGCGAGGTGCCGCTCGCCGGCACGGTGCGCCTCGCGTCCGGCGCGACGCGGGCCGTGTCGGGCCAGGCCGACCGGATGGTGGTGGGCAACGAGACGGTGCTGCTCGCAGACTTCAAGACGGGCGCGCCCGACCCGTCCGGCACGCCGGGCGCCTACCTCGTGCAGCTCGCGCTCTACCGGGCGCTGCTGGCCGAGATCCATCCGGGCCGCCGGATCCGCACGCTGATCGTGTGGACCGCGGGGCCGACGATCGTCGAGCCGTCGTCCACCGAGCTCGACGCGGCGCTCGACGCCCTGTCATAAGGCGAGAACGAACGAGCGTAGAGCGCGGGTCACCTCTCCCGAGAGGGAGAGGTCGAGTCGGCGATAGCCGACCGGGTGAGGGAAGCGCCTCTCCGGATAGGTCGCAACCCTCACCCTGTCCCTCTCCCATCGGGAGAGGGGACCCGCGCTGCATTCGTTGAAGTTGCGCACCAAGCCGTGCCGTCCTCCTGTGCGCCCGCGCACCCGCAACGCTTGACCCCACCCTGCCGCCTTCCTAACTCTCGTGGCGACAACGCGGCATCGCCGCGACGAGAGGACAACGCCCATGGCGACCATGAAGGTGACGGACCAGAGCTTCGAGGCGGACGTTCTCAAGTCCGTGGAGCCGGTGGTCGTGGATTTCTGGGCGGAGTGGTGCGGGCCCTGCCGCATGATCGGCCCGGCGCTCGAAGAGATCGCCACCGAGATGCAGGGCAAGGTGAAGATCGCCAAGATCAACATCGACGAGAACCCGGCCATCGCGGCCCAGCTCGGCATCCGGTCGATCCCCACCCTGTTCATGTACAAGAACGGCCAGAAGGTGGACCAGAAGGTCGGGGCCTCGCCCAAGGGCGACCTGTCGCGCTGGATCGCCAAGAACGCTTGACCGCCAAGAACGCTTGACCGCCAAGAACGCGTGACCGAGAACGCGTGACCGCCGAGAACGCGTGAACCGGAGGACGGAACAGCGCGTCCTCCGGCGTCGTTCAAGGGTCTCGCGGCACGGATGTGCCCATCACCTTGCGATCCTGGAGACGAACGACATGGCGAAGATCACCAAGCTCGAGCCGCGCGCCACCGCGAAGTCGAACCTCGACACCCCGACCGACCTCTCGGAGGAGGCGGTCGCGAAGATCTCGGACTCCATCAACGGGCTCGTGGCGGACGCCTTCGCGCTCTACGTCAAGACGAAGAACTTCCACTGGCACATGAGCGGGCCGCATTTCCGCGACTACCACCTGCTGCTGGACGAACACGCCGACCAGATCTTCGCGACGACCGACCCGCTGGCCGAGCGCGTGCGCAAGATCAGCGGCAACACGCTGCGCTCCATCGGCCAGATCCACACGATGACCCGCGTGCAGGACAACGACGCCGAGTTCGTCAGCGCGCTCGACATGCTGCGCGAGCTGATGAGCGACAACAAGGCGATGGCGAAGAACATGCGCGACTCGCACGAGGTGTGCGACGAGTACAAGGACGTCGCGACCGCGAGCCTCCTCGAGAACTTCATCGACGAGACCGAGCGGCGGACCTGGTTCCTGTTCGAGGCGACCCGAGACGCCGACGCGACCGGCCACTGAGCACCTCGACGCCGCGGAGCCGCTACTCCGCGGCGTCCCGTGCTGCCGGGAACACGACCTCGACGAGCGTGCCCCTCGCCCCGTCGCTCGCCACCCTGAAGGTCGCCCGGTTCGCCTCGGCGAGCGCCTGCGACAGCGGCAGGCTGAGCTCCGAGAACGGTTCGCGCACCGTGTGGGTCACGCCGGCCGGCCGGTTCGGCGCGGTCGCGCCAGATGGGGCGCGACCGCCCGTGTCACGCACGCGCAACGCCGTATCGCCCAGCTCCGTCCGGGCGGTCGAGACGATGACCTGTCCGCCCGCGCCGGTGTCGCGGATCGCGTTCGAGAGCACGCTGAACGCGATCTGCCGGATCGACCTCTCGTCCGCCACGACCGGCGCCAGATCCGACCGAAGACTGGTGCGCATGACCACGCGCTCGCGCGACGCCGAGGGCTGGAGCTTCGCGACGCTCTCGGCCACGAGGTCGTTGAGGTCGAGGCTCGTCGGCACGAGGCGGCCCGAGCCGGAGGCCATCTGGGAGAGGTCGAGGAGGTCGGTCGCGAGCGCCGCGACCTGCTCGCCCGAGCGCGCGATGCCGCGCAGCTGGGTGCGGTCGCGCTCCCCCGTCGGCCCGGGCCGCTCGCCCAGCATCCGGCCCGCCAAGCCCACGATGGCGTTCGCGGGCCCCAGGATCTCGTGGCTGACCTGGGCGAGAACCCGTGCCGGCAGCGGCGGCAGCGGCTCGGACGCGCCCTCCGCGCCCGTGTCGGCCGGCGCCTCTCGCCAGACCAGGATGACGGCCACGCCCCCGGCCCCGGTCCTGGCGGCCCGCATCAGGAGCGGGACCTCTGCGCCGTCCCGCAGGCGCGCCAGAAGGCGGCACTCCGCGTCGGGCGCGCCCGTGTCGGCGCGAAGCCGTTCCATCCAGCCCGCGAAGGCGGCGTGGCTCGCGTGCGCGAGCAGCGTCGTGAAGGGCTCGCCCGCGACTTCGCGCGCCTCGTAGCCGAGGAGGCGCCGGGCCCGGCCGTCGAGCGAGAGGATGCGGCCCGCATCGTCGAGCGTCGAGGCCCCGACCCCCGCGAGGTCGAGGGTGGCGGTGAGCGTCGCGTGGCGGCCCCGTGCCGCCGCGAGTTCGAGCTCGGCGGCCTCGAGCCGCGCCGCGGGATCACGGTCCGGGCGCCGCGTCACCGTGACCAGCCTCGCGGGGAGCTCGCCCCACGCGATCGCGGTGCCCTCGACCTCGACGCCGATGCTCGCGCCGGACCGGGCCGCGAGCACGGTCGTGGTCGGCCCGTCCCCCGCGCCGGAGAGGGCCTGGACCGCACCGTGACCCACGATCTCCGCGAGGTCCGCGTAGCCGAGCTGCGCGAGCAGCGTCGCGTTGAGGTAGATCGGAGTCTCGCCCCGGAAGACCACGATCCCGACGGGGAGCTGGTCGAGGAGGCCCAGCGGATCGGCCTCGCGCGGCCTCGCGTTCGGCAGCGCCGGACCCGGCATCGGGATGACCTCGGCCGAGCGGCGGTCCGGATCGGGCTCGTCTTCGGCATGGTCGAAGCGGCCTCCCAGCGCCCGCGCGATCTCGTGCAGCGCGCCGCGCTCGGAGTAGGACAGGGTCGCGGCATTCCCCGGCGTGGCCGCCTCCGTGGTGGCGGCCACCGTGGTGGCGGCCTCCGCCGTGCCCATCTCGGCCGGGACCGCCGCACCCGGGAGCGGCGTCACCACCTCCGGCTCCGCCAGGCCCTGCGAGAGCCGCTCACGCGAGACCCGCTCAGGCCAGACCCGCTTGGGCCAGACCCGCTCACGCCAGACTCGGCGCTCGACGCCGAGCCGCGCCGTCTCCGGAAGCCGGACGAGACCGGACCCGCGATAGCCCTCGACCACACCCTCGGGGGTGCGTACCGGCCTGGCGCCGAGCGTGACGGGGACGACGTATCCGGGCTCGGCGGCGCGCCACGCCACCTCGATATCCTGCCACGCGCGCCCGGACGCCAGGTGACGCTCGACCGTCATCATCGGGTCGAGCAGCGTCCCGCGCGCGAGCTCGGCCCAGCTCCGTCCGACGATGTCCGCGTGCTCCGCCCCGACGGCGCCCGCGAGGCCCGCCGACACGGAGGTGATGCGCCCCTGCGCATCGCAGCTCCAGAGGAAGCGGCGCGGCGTCGGCGCCACCGGCCGCGGCGTCCCCGCGGGCGACCCGGCGATCTCGGTCCCGTCGACCGTCTCGCGCTCGCTCGTCTCCGTCATGGTGTCAGGCCCCATCGGCCTGTCGGTCGGGACCGGTTCGTGGACGGAGGCCGGCGGGCGCGAGGGAGCCGCGAGGCCGGGTGCGATCCGGCCGCCGGGTGCGCCGCCCACGATCACGCTCAGCAGGGCCGGGCCGCCGCCAAGCTCCAGCCGCCGGCAGGCCAGCATGGTGAGCGGAGACGACCGGTCGCGGCCGAGCCTCAGGAGTTCCAGCCGGAAGCGGTCGCGATCCGCGAGCCCGCCGGCCAGCACCTTGAGCCGGTCCATCGCGCCACGGCCGAGCCTGACCCGCCCGGCCGGGTCGGCCACGAGAGCGCGAACGGGAGACGCGGCCTCGGAGGCGTAGAGCACGCGCGTGATCGACGGATTCCACACGATGAGCGAGGCCGGCGCGCCCTCCTGCCCCGCGAGCAAGGGATCGCCGGACAGAGCCGCCATCGCGCGTTCGACGTCGCTTGCCTCTTCGCCCTTCACCTGGTCTCCCGGCTCACGTCCGAACCCTTGCCCAGAGCTTGCCCGAGCCCCTGACACGCGCCCCGTCTGCAAAGCAGATGCATCGTCCTGAATCGAGACCCCAGGCCTTGCGGACCCATTTACTTCCCGTCAACGTTAACGGGCAGCAGTCGCGTTGCGTTTTGCGATGCACAATAATATACGGCGCTGCACAATGAGGACCAGGAGGACAACGTGGCAATGAATCCAGGCCAGAAATACGAGATCCCGTCCGAGATGCGCGATTTCGCGGAGCGCAGCGTCGATCAGGCGCGCAAGGCTTTCGACGGTTTCGTCGGGGCCGCGCACAAGGCCGTCGAGTCCCTGGAAGGGTCGACGAGCACGATGCAGCAGAGCGCGACGGACGCGACGCGCAAGACGCTGACCTATGCCGAGCAGAACCTGTCGGCCGCCTTCGACCACGCGCAGAAGCTCGTTCGCGCGAAGGACCTCCAGGAGGCGATGCAGTTGCAATCCGAATTCGCGAAGACGCAGTTCGCGGCGTTGCAGACGCAGATGAAGGAACTCGGCGACGTCGCGCAGAGCGCCGCCCGCACGGCCGCCAATCACGCGACCTCCGCGGCGAGCCAGGCGGCCGCGGTCGCCCGCAGCGCGACGGATCAGGCGACCTCCGCGATGAACCAGGCGACCTCGGCCGCGCGCGCCTCGACCGACACCTGATCGCGTCCCGTCCGGGCGCACGCGCCCGGACATCCATACGGCGCCAGGACGAGAACCTCGGACACGAGGCGCTCGTCCGGTGGAGAGCACGGGACACCTCTCCCATGGGAGAGGTCCCCGCGCCAGGACGCGAGTGCCCGGTGCGGTAGCCCTCGCGCAGACAGCATGATCGCGAGCCTGGGCCTTGTCCGGTGTTCAGCCGTGACGCGGCCGCCAGCGTGTCTCCGCAGAGAGGTCGCCGACCTTGCAGGTGAGACCGACCGAGGGGATGACGAGCGGTTGATCCGGATGGGTCAGCTCGCGACGATCCCAGCCCCTCTCGGCCCGAAGCAGCAGCGAGACCACGATCCTTTCCTGCTCGATGAGACAGATGGCGTCGCACGGCCGGTGTGCCTGGTAGAGCCTCGTCTTGGTGTCGATCCAGCGCTCGCCGCCGCGCCGGTCGTGATCCTCGTCGGTGCGGGAGATCACCTCGGCGAGCAGGTAGCCGGCCCGCGTGAACCGTTCGCCGCAGATGAGGTCGTCGTCATCGACGACCTCACGTCGGGCTCCGGGCGATATCCGGCGTGAAGGTTCGAACGCGATCATACAAAATCTCGCATCCCACGAACATCGCGCGGTTCCGGCCCCGGAAGGATTGCCCGAGATGCCGCCACGCCTCGGTCCCGGGCCGCTTCACGCTGACTGGCCGACCGATTCGCGCAGGTCACCGAGCTGTCATTCGACGGGTGAAAACAAATCGTCTCAACGACAATCGATTTCGGATCTTGCTTCGTCATTCATAATCGATCTTGGCTGTTGATTCGTCTCAAATCCCGTCGATTTCCCGCTTTACTGATATTCATCATGCTCTGATTTTCGAATTCAAACTTCATTAACTCTGCTAACCCAGCCTTTGCTTGTCTTTGCTGGGAGGTCGCGATGAGCGCCGGACGTTGTGTTACGAGAGATCAAGTGGTGAAGAGGTGCCGACGGCTGGCGGCCGCGAGTCTGGCCCTGTCCGGCGGCGTGTCGCTCCTCGCCCTGTCGGGGAGGGCTCAGGCCCAGGCGCTCCCGCCGGCCATCAACGTCTGCGCCGGCCCCAGCATCAACCTGCCCGTGCTCCAGCCGGTGACGAACACGGCCGGGGGCCTGCTCACGGGGCTGCTCGCGCCGGTGAATGCGGCGCTCGGCGGGATCGTCGGGAACGTCAACACCAACATCACGTCGGTGCTCAGCGGGGCGCCGCTCTCGGTCAGCCTCATCGACGCCCAGGGCAACCTGATCAGCGTGCCCAGCCAGAACTGCTCCGTGAGCCTCAACAACGCCCGCGGCATCACGGTCGGCGGCGGGCAGCTCGACGGGCTCGGCGGCAACGGCAACCCGCTCGCGAGCGCGGGAGCGCCCTCCGCCATCGCGGTCGGCAACGGCGCGGTGACGGGCGCGGGGCTCGCCAACGCGACGGCACTCGGGACCGCGGCCTCCGTCACGGGGGCGGCCGGCACCGCGATGGGCGCGGGCGCCAGCGTGACGACGGCCGGCGGGGTCGCGCTGGGCGCAGGCTCGGTCGTGGACCGGCTGAACGCGCCGGCCGAGCTCTTCACAGGCACCGGCCTGCGCACGACGCTCGGAATCGTGTCGGTCGGCACGGCGACCAACGAGCGGCAGATCGCGAACGTCGCGGGCGGGACGGCCCCGACCGACGCGGTCAACGTCCGCCAGCTCTCGAGCCTGGGCGGCAGCCTCGCCGGAGCGCTCGGGGCCGGCGCGGGATTCAGCCCGACGACCGGCGTGTTCACGCAGCCGGGCTACATCGTGGGCGCCACGGCCTATGCCGATGTCGGCTCCGCGATCGCGGCCCTTCAGGTCGGCGCGGCCCCGATGGGGCCGGGCCTGGTCGTGCAGGCGACG
This sequence comes from uncultured Enterovirga sp., assembly GCA_964250725.1. GTDB lineage: Bacteria > Pseudomonadota > Alphaproteobacteria > Rhizobiales > Beijerinckiaceae > Enterovirga. The sequence continues at coordinate 10,933 of CAXUHE010000119.1, forward strand.
CCGACCTCGCCGATCACGGTCGGGGCGGCGACGGCCGGGACCGACGTGGCCATCGCGGGGACGGCCGGCACGCGCACGCTGTCGGGCGTCACCGCCGGCACGCTCAGTGCCGGCTCCACCCAGGCGGTGAACGGCGGCCAGCTCTTCGCCACGAACCAGGGGCTCGCGACGACGACCCAGGGCCTCGGCACGACGGTCTCGCTCTTCGGCTCGGGCGCCACCTACAACCCGGCGACCGGCACGCTCACGAACCCGACCTACGTCGTCGGCGCCACGACCTACGCCGATGTCGGCTCCGCGATCGCGGCGCTCCAGGTCGGCGCGACCCCGGTCGGCCCGGGCCTGGTCGTGCAGGCGACCCCCACCTCGCCGATCACGGTCGGGGCGGCGACGGCCGGGACCGACGTCACCATCGCGGGGACGGCCGGCACGCGCACGCTGTCGGGCGTCACGGCGGGCACGCTCGGCGCCGGCTCCACCCAGGCGGTGAACGGCGGCCAGCTCTTCGCCACGAACCAGGGGC
>CAXUHE010000120.1:0-8967 GCA_964250725.1 uncultured Enterovirga sp.
CGCCGGAGATCGCGCGCTTCGACGCGATCGTGCTCGATCCGCCCCGCGCGGGCGCCGAGGCGCAGGTCCGTCAGCTGACGACGGGATCCTGCGATCGTGTCGTCATGGTGTCCTGTGATCCGGGGACGTTCGCGCGCGACGCCGCCACGCTCGTCGCGTCCGGGTTCCGGCTGGAGCGCGTTCTGCCGATCGACCAGTTCAAGTGGAGCGCCCATGTCGAGCTGGTCGGCGTTTTTAGGCGGCCCGAGAAGGGGCGGCCTCTGCGGCGCTGACGCCTAAGGGTAAAGTCGCGAGCTCGACCAGTTCCCGCCCTCGCGCGTGAAGCGCACGCGGTCGTGCAGCCGGTACGGCCGGTCCTGCCAGAACTCCATCGCGTGAGGCGCGATCCGGTATCCGGTCCAGTACGCGGGACGCGGGACGTCGCCCTCGTCGAACTTCGCCGTATAGGCCGCGACCTCGGCCTCGAAGACGGCCCGGCTCGCGAGCGGCCGCGATTGCTGGCTCGCCCAAGCCCCGATGCGGCTGTCGCGGTGGCGGCTCGCGTAGTAGGCGTCCGCCTCCTCCGGGCTCACCTGCGAGACGGGGCCGCGCACGCGGATCTGGCGATGCAGGCTCTTCCAGTACAGGACGATGGCGGCCTTCGGGGTCGTCGCGAGTTCCATCCCCTTGGCGGATTCCGTGTTGGTGTAGAAGACGAAGCCGCGCGCGTCGTAACTCTTGAGCAGCACCGTCCTGACGTCCGGCATGCCGTCGGCATCGACGGTCGCGAGTTGCATCGCGTTCGGGTCGTTGATCTCGGAGCGTTCCGCTTCGGCCATCCAGGCCGCGACGAGGGCAAAAGGGTCTCGGGCCGCGGTGAAATCACCGTCCGTTAATGGACTCGCGCTTTGATCCATATCCACGTGTCTAACTCCGCCAGAACGGCCGGCATGCTCACGAAATATAGGTCACGAGAGCTCGCGCGCGAAGCGCTGCGCGTTGTCGCTGCGGCGCTGTCGCTCCAGCTCGGCGCGTGCAGCTTCGACATCCCGTCCCTGATCCCTCCGGCAGACGAGATGGCGACCGGCTCGATCGGGCCGGCGCGGGAGACCCGGCTGACCGCCCGCATGAGCGACGAGGACTGGCGGCGTGCGAAGGGCTCGCTCGCGGTCGCGCTCGACCTGCACGGCAACGGCCGTGCGGTAAGGTGGGACAATCCGGAGACGCGCACGACAGGCGTCATCGTGCCGGCCGGGCCGCCCCGCGTCGAGGCGGACCAGGTCTGCCGCGACTTCCAGGCGTCGATGACGGTCGAAGATCGAGACCCGATCCACCTGACCGGGCGGGCGTGCAAGCTCCCTGACGAATGGATGATCCGCAGCGTGCATCCGCGAAAGATCTAGGCGCGATCACGAGACCCCGATCGGCGTAGTTGTAATTCGGCAACAGTGCCGCTACATGCCGTATAGTCTAGACGGGCGGAGCCGTGCCCGGAGCGGGCAGAGGTCCGGAGATCCATGCGCGATCCATACGATATCCTCGGCGTCTCGAAACAGGCGGACGAGGCCGACATCAAGAAGGCGTTTCGCAAGCTCGCGAAGCAGTACCATCCCGATCGCAACGCGGACGACCCCAAGGCGAAGGACCGATTCGCCGAGGCGAATGCCGCCTACGAGGTGCTGGGGGACGCGACGAAGCGCGCCCAGTTCGACCGGGGCGAGATCGACGCGACCGGCAAGCCGCGCTTCCAGGGGTTCGGCGGCGGCGGCGGCGGAGGTGGCGGCCCGGGTTTCGAGGGTTTCCCGTTCGGGTTCGGCGGAGCGCGCGGCGCGCGGGAAGCCGGCGGGGGTGCCGAGGACATCTTCTCTCACCTGTTCGGCGACGCGATGCGCGGCGGCGGACGCAGCCGCGCCATGAAGGGCGAGGACCTGCAAGCCGCGCTCGCCGTCACGATCGAGGACATGGTCGGCGACACGAAGACCCGCGTGACGCTGCCCGGCGGTCGCGAGGTCGAGGTCACGCTGCCGCCGGGCGTGGCGGACGGCCAGACGATCCGGCTGCGCGGGCTCGGACGTCCCGGCTCCGGCGGGGCCGAGGCGGGCGACGTGCTGCTCACCATCAGGATCGAGCCCGATTCCCGCTTCACGATCGAGGGCAGCAACCTGCGCACCCGCGTGCCGCTCGACCTCGACGACGCGATCCTGGGCGGCAAGCTGCGCGTGCCGACCGCGACCGGCGCGATCGACATGAACGTGCCCGCCATGACGAGCTCCGGCCGGACCTTCCGGCTGCGCGGCAAGGGGCTGCCGGCGAAAGGCGGCCCGGGCGACCTCCTGGTCACGGTGGAGGTCCGGCTGCCGGAGGAGGCCGACGAGCATCTGCTCGAGTTCGCGCAAGCGCGCCGGGCAGCGCGCGTCCAGGATTGAAGCCGCGCCGCGCGGCCCGCGTCCGAGCCTTCGTCCGATCGGCTGAGCCGTCCCGCTCTTCCGTCCCCCTCCGGGCTCGGCTAAGGGTCCGGGTTCGGATGTATCGAAGAGCGGGGGTGGATCGTCGATGGCGGGACTTATGGCCGGGAAGCGCGGCCTCGTGCTGGGCGTCGCGAATAATCGGTCGATCGCCTACGGGATCGCGCGGGCCGCGCACGCCCACGGCGCCGAGCTCGCCTTCAGCTACCAGGGCGATGCCTTGAAGAAGCGCGTCGAGCCGCTCGCGAAGGAACTCGGCGGCCACGTGGTCGGCCATTGCGACGTGACCGATCCTGCGACCATCGACGCGGTCTTCGCCGAGGCGGGTCGCATCTTCGGCCAGCTCGACTTCGTGGTCCACGCGATCGCCTTCTCGGACAAGGACGAGCTGACGGGGCGCTACATCGAGACCAGCGAGGCGAACTTCACCAAGTCGCTCCTCATCTCCTGCTATTCCTTCACCGCGGTCGCGCAGCGCGCCGAGAAGCTGATGGGGGCGGGCGGTTCGCTCCTGACGCTCACCTATTACGGCGCCGAGAAGTGGATGCCGCACTACAACGTGATGGGCGTCGCGAAGGCCGCGCTCGAAGCCTCCGTGCGCTACCTCGCAGCCGATCTCGGGCCGAAGAACATCCGGGTCAACGCCATCTCGGCCGGGCCGATCAAGACGCTCGCGGCGTCCGGTATCGGGGATTTCCGCTACATCCTGAAGTGGAACGAGTACAACTCGCCGCTCAGGCGCACCGTCACGATCGACGAGGTCGGCGAGAGCGCGGCCTACCTCCTGTCCGACATGTCGCGCGGCGTCACGGGCGAGATCCTGCACGTCGATGCCGGCTACCACGTGGTCGGCATGAAGAACCCCGAGGCGCCCGACCTGACGCTCGACCGCGAGTAGACGGCTGGATCACACGCTCTTCTTCGTCCGCCATGGCGAGACCGATTGGAACGTCGAGGGCCGGCTCCAGGGCGGACGGGACATCCCGCTGAACGCGCTCGGACGCGCCCAGGCCGAGGAGGCCGGCCGGCGTCTCGCCACGCTCGTGGCCGAGCCGGCCGGTCTCGACTACGTGGCAAGCCCGCTCGAGCGCACGCGGGACACGATGGAGATCCTGCGCGCTACGCTGGGACTGTCGCCGGACGATTACCGCCGCGACGACCGCCTGCGCGAGCTCGGCTTCGGGGACTGGGAGGGCTTCTCCTGGCGCGAGCTCCGCCGCCGCGAGCCGAAACGATCGGCGCTCCGCAACCGCGACCGCTGGAATTTCGTGCCGCCGGGCGGCGAGAGCTACGCCCAGCTGACGCTGCGGCTCGCGCCCGCCCTGGGGGAGCTGCGAAGGGACACCGTGATGGTGGCCCATGGCGGGGTCGCGCGAGCGATCCTCGCGATGAACGCCGGGATGCCGCAGGACGAGGCCGTGCATGCCGATATCTGGCAGGGACGCCTCCTCGTCATCGAATCGGGCCGATCACGATGGGCGTGAACGCATGGCGATCGCATGTGTTAGAACGTGGACGAATGTGGGGTGATCGACCAGGCATGACGTGTCGGGACGCGCAGGCGGGGCGGAGATGATGACGGTCCTGGATGCGGCGGAGATCGATCTGCCGACCCCGGTCGCCTCCAGCCCTGCGCTGATCGGGCCGGTCAGGCCGGACCTGATCCGCGACGAGGTCTTGTCCGAGATCTTCGACGCGACCGTGTCGCGCGGTCCCGCCCGTGTCGCTCTCGTCTTCGGCGAGCGCCGCATCACGTATGCCGAACTCGACGCGCAGTCGGCCGAGATGGCCCGCGGCCTTGTGCGGCTCGGGATCGGTCCCGGCGACGTCGTCGGGCTCTGGATGGAGCGCGGCGCGGACCTCCTGATCGCGCAGATCGCGATCACCCGGACGGGGGCCGCCTGGCTTCCCTTCGACGCGGATGCCCCGGCGGACCGGATCGCGGTCTGCCTCGACGACGCGGAGGCGCGCGGGCTCCTCACGAGCGAGGCCTTCTCGTCGCGCGCGCCGGTCTCGACGCCGATCCTGACCCGCGCCCAGCTCGTCGATCCGGCGGACACGAGCCAGCTCGACCCGCGCCGCGCCGGCGCGTCGCCCGAGAGCCCGGCCTACATGATCTACACGTCCGGCTCGACCGGGGTGCCGAAGGGCATCGTGATCACGCAGGCCAACATCTGCCACTTCCTGCGCTCCGCGAACGAGATCTACGGCGTCCGGCCCGACGACGTTGTGTTCCAGGGCGCGTCCGTCGCCTTCGACCTCTCGATGGAGGAGATCTGGATCCCGCTCATGGTCGGCGCGACGCTTCACGTCGCGACGCCCGCCATGATGGGCGACGTCGAGAACCTGCCCGACCTCCTCGCGCGCGCCGGCGTCACCGTGCTCGACACCGTGCCGACGCTGCTGGCGATGCTCTCGCGCGACGTGCCCGGATTGCGGCTGGTCTTGCTCGGCGGCGAGGCCCTGCCGGCGCCGCTCGTCGTGCGCTGGGCGACGCCCGGTCGGCGCGTGTTCAACACCTACGGGCCGACCGAGGCGACGGTCGTCGCGACCGTGTCCGAGGTCGTGCCCCACGAGCCCGTCACGATCGGCCGGCCGATCCCGAACTACACCGCCTACGTGGTGGACGACGCGATGCGCCCCTGCGCGGTCGGCGTGCAGGGCGAACTCCTGATCGGCGGGCCGGGCGTCGCGCGCGGATACCTCAAGCGGCCGGAGCTGACGGCCGAGAAGTTCGTCGCGAACCCGTTCGCGTCGGAGGGACGCGACCCCATCCTCTACCGCTCGGGCGACGCGGTGAGCGTGACGGCCGAGGGCGAGATCGCGTTCCACGGCCGCATCGACGACCAGGTGAAGATCCGCGGCTTCCGGGTCGAGCTCGGCGAGATCGAGGCGCGGCTCGCGCACAAGCCGGGCGTCGCGCAGGCGGCCGTCGTGCTGCGCCAGGACGACGGGCTCGACCGGCTGGTCGCCTTCCTGGTGCCGGAGCCGGGCCGCGAGGTCTCCACCCAGGAGCTTCGCTCGGCGCTCCGCCGCGAGGTGCCGCCCTACATGGTGCCGGACCATTTCGAGACCGCCGAGACCCTGCCGCGGCTCTCCTCCGGCAAGGTCGACCGCAAGGCCCTGCGTGCGCTGCCGCTCGCCTACGCGGACGAGACGGGCGAGCAGGAGGAGCCCTGGACCGAGACGGAGGCCGCGCTGCTCGCGGCCGCGAAGCGCGTGTTCGGCAACCAGCCGATCGGGCTCACGGCCGATTTCTTCACCGAGCTCGGCGGGCACTCGCTCCTCGCCGCGCGGTTCGTCTCGACCGTGCGCGAGATCCCGGCGCTCGCCGGCATCACGCTCCAGGACGTCTACAACCGCCGCACTCTCCGGGCGATCGCGGAGGACCTCGTCGTGCGCACCGGCGGGGCGGGCGCCGCGACCGCCATCCGCGACCTCTCCTTCACGCCGCCGCCCCTCCTGCGGCGCGCGCTCTGCGGCCTCGCCCAGGCGATCGCGCTGCCCTTCGTCATCGCGCTCGCGACCACGCAATGGCTCGGCGTTTTCGTGACCTACCTCGTGGTCACGGGCGAGGGGCTGGACTTCTGGCAGGAGGTGTTCGGCATCCTCAGCGCCTACGTGATCATCAACATCGTGACCGCCGCGATCGCGATCGCGGCCAAATGGCTGATCATCGGGCGCACGAAGCCCGGCCGCTATCCCCTCTGGGGCGTCTACTATTTCCGCTGGTGGCTGGTGCGCCGGCTGCTGACCCTCGTGCACCTGAAATGGCTCATGGCGTCCCCCGCCATGTCGATCTACCTGCGCCTCATCGGCGCGAGGGTCGGCCGCGACGCCGTCATCGGCGACGTCGATATCGGGGCGCCCGACCTCCTGAAGATCGGCTCCGGCGTGACGATCGGCACCAAGGTCGTGCTCGCGAATGCCGAGGTCGTGGGCGATAGCCTGATCATCGGCCGGATCGAGATCGGCCGGGACGCCGCGATCGGCAATTCCTGCGTGCTCTCGCCCGACACCCGCATCGGCCCCGACGCGGAACTCGCCGACCTCACGACCATCCGCCCGGGCGCGAGCGTCGGCGCAGCGGAACAGTGGGACGGCTCCCCCGGCCGCAAGGTCGGAATGGTGGATCTCGCGAGCCTGCCCGTGCGCGCCGAGGCGGGCCTCGGCCGCCGTCTCGTGCTCGGGCTGATCTACGGCATCATGCTGATGCTCATGCCGGCGGTGAGCCTCCTGCCGATCTTCCCGGCCTTCTGGATCTTCGACCGGATCGACGACTGGCTCTCCGCCAATGTCGGCATACCGTATTACTGGTACCTCCCGGTCATCACCTGGCCGACCGCGATGGCGATGACGGCCGTCACCGTGCTCCTCATCGCGCTGATCCGCTGGTCGGTCCTGCCGCGGGTCCGGTCCGGCACCTACTCGATCTTCTCCGGCTTGTACGTCCGCAAGTGGACCGTCGCGCTCGCGACCGAGGTGACGCTGGAGACGCTCTCCAGCCTGTTCGCCACGCTGTTCATGCGCGCCTGGTACCGGCTCATGGGGGCCTCCATCGGGCACGGGGCGGAGATCTCCACCAACCTGTCCGGCCGCTACGATATCGTGGGGATCGGGGCCGGGAACTTCATCGCGGACGAGGTCGTGTACGGCGACGAGGACATCCGGCGGGGGTGGATGTACCTCGAACCCGTCGAGACCGGGGCGCGGGTCTTCGTCGGCAACGACGCCGTGGTGCCGCCGGGCGCGCGCATCCCGGACGGCGTCCTGATCGGCATCAAGTCGAAGCCGCCCGCGAACGAGCTGATGAGCGAGGGCGACACCTGGTTCGGCTCGCCGCCGATCAAGCTGCCGTCGCGCCAGCGCGTCGAGCTCGGGGCCGAGCACGGGGCAACCTACGAGCCGACGCTCGGGCGCAAGCTCGTGCGCCTCGTCTTCGAGGCTTTCCACACCTCGTTCCCGTCGATGCTCTTCATCTCGCTCGGCATCACGGCGGTCGATTTCCTGTTCTATCCCGCGATCCAGGCGGGCGACTGGTCGGGGCTCGTCGTCAACTTCATCCTGGCGAGCGTCGCCATCGCGTTCGCGCAGACCTTCGCGGTCGCGGGGGTGAAATGGCTTTTGATCGGACGATACGAGCCCGTGATGAAGCCGATGTGGTCGTGGTGGGCCATGAAGACCGAGGCGGTCGCGGTCATGTATTGGGGGCTCGCCGGGAAGGTTCTTCTGGAGCACTTGGCCGGTACGCCGTTCCTGCCCTGGGTGCTGCGGCTCTTCGGCACGCATATGGGGCAGGGCATCTGCATGCAGACGACCGACATCACGGAGTTCGACTGCGTGACGATCGGCGACTATTGCACCATCAACGCGCTGTCGGCGCTCCAGACGCACCTCTACGAGGACCGCATCATGAAGGTCGGCCGGGTGGAGCTGGGCGCGGGCGTCGTGGTCGGCGCCAACGCGACCGTGCTCTACGACACCAAGGTCGGCGACTACGCCCGGCTCGAGCCGTTGACGATCGTGATGAAGGGCGAATCCATACCGGCCCATTCCGAGTGGGAGGGCGCGCCGGCCGTGCCGGTCGTGCATCGGGCGGCGGAGCCGGTCGCGGCGTGACGGACCGGCTGACCAGGGCTATCGCATATGAAATTGGTGTATGGCGCGGGGAACCCTCTCCCCGATGGGGAGAGGGTAGGGTGAGGGGGAAGCGCCCTCTCCGGATAGAGCGCTTCCCCCTCACCCGGTCGGCTGGCGCCGACTCGACCTCTCCCTCTCGGGGAGAGGTGAACCGCGCTCTACGCCCATATGCGATTGCCCTGACCGGCTGACTCTGGACGGCTGACTCGGGCCCGCTTTCCTCCTACATCCGCCGCACCATGTCTCACAACACGTTCGGCCACCTGTTCCGGGTCACGACCTTCGGCGAGAGCCACGGGCCGGCGCTCGGCTGTGTGGTCGACGGCTGCCCGCCGCGCATCCCGCTCGACGCGGCCGACATACAGTCCGAGCTCGACCGTCGCCGCCCCGGCCAGTCCCGCTTCACGACGCAACGTCGCGAGCCGGACGAGGTCCGCATCCTGTCCGGCGTCTTCGCGGACGACCGCACGGGCGGGCAGGTCACGACCGGCACGCCGATCGCGCTCGCGATCGACAACCTCGACCAGCGCTCGAAGGATTACGCCGAGATCCGCGACAGCTACCGGCCCGGCCACGCGGACTACACCTACGAGGCGAAATACGGCGTGCGCGACTACCGGGGCGGAGGCCGCTCCTCGGCCCGCGAGACGGCGGCGCGAGTCGCCGCGGGCGCGATCGCCCGCAAGGTCGTGCCCGAGATCGTCATTCGCGGTGCGGTGGTGCGGATCGGCCCGCACGAGGTCGACCGGGCCCGCTGGGACTGGGACGAGGTGCCCCGCAACCCGCTCTTCTGCCCCGACCCGGTCGCGGCGGGCGACTGGGCGGACTACCTCGACGGCATCCGCAAGGCGGGGTCGTCGATCGGCGCCGTCATCGAGATCGT
>CAXUHE010000120.1:8977-11375 GCA_964250725.1 uncultured Enterovirga sp.
CGGCAAGCTCGACGCGGAGCTCGCGGGCGCGCTGATGTCGATCAACGCGGTCAAGGGCGTGGAGATCGGCGACGGGTTTGCGGCGGCCGAGCTCGAAGGGGCCGGGAACGCCGACGAGATGCGGCCCGGCAACGAGGGGAGCCCTCGCTTCCTCGCGAACCATGCGGGCGGCATCCTGGGCGGCATATCGACCGGCCAGCCGATCGTGGTCCGGTTCGCCGTGAAGCCGACCTCCTCCATCCTGCAGCCGCGCGCCAGCGTCGACCGCTTGGGCGCAGCGGTCGAGGTCGCGACCCGAGGCCGCCACGACCCCTGCGTCGGCATCCGGGCCGTGCCTGTCGGAGAGGCGATGGTGGCGTGCGTGCTCGCGGACCATTATCTGCGCCATCGGGCGCAGGTCGGCGGAGGGTGAGATGCGCGAGATCGAGATCGGAGAGGCAGGGCAGGATCTTCAGGCGCTCGTCGAATGGGCACGGGGCGGCGAAGAGATCGCTCTCGTCGAGAGCGGCCGCGTGCTCGCCCGCATCGTACCGGTGGATGCGGAGGCGGTCGTTAAGCCTCCACGCCGGCTTGGCCTCGCGGCCGGGCAATTCACGCTGCCGGACGACTTCGACGCGCCGCTGCCCGACGACGTGCTCGCACTCTTCTATGACGGCCCGATCTTTCCCGAGCCCGTGCAGCCTGACAAGAACCGGTCGTGATCTCGACCCGACGTGAGATTGTTGCTGGACACGCAGATCCTGGTCTGGGCTGTCACGCGCCCGCAACGGCTTACGTCGCCGGTCTACGAGACCTTGCGAAGCCGGGACAACGATATCCTGTTCAGCGCCGTCAGTGTGTGGGAGGTAGCCATCAAGTTCGCGCTTCGGCGTCCGGACTTTGATGTGCGTCCCGAAGCGTTGATAGCCTACGCGGCCGAAGCCGAATTCCGTGAGCTTCCCGTCACCTCGTCCGCCGCCGCCCGCGTCGCGTCACTTCCCCTCCACCACCGCGACCCGTTCGACCGGCTCCTCGTCGCTCACGCGATCGACCAGGACGCGCGTCTCCTGACGGCCGACGCGGCGCTCTCCGCCTACGCACCCCACATCCTGATGGCCGCTTGACCGGCTCTGCCCGCGAGACACCCCATGTCCGACACGATCTCCGACACGCTGGACGCCTTCGCGCGGGGCGAACTCGTCATCGTCACCGACGACGACGACCGCGAGAACGAGGGCGACCTCGTCATGGCGGCCTCGCTCTGCACGCCCGAAAAGATGGCGTTCATCGTCCGCAACACATGCGGGATCGTGTGCGCCCCGCTCTCGCCCGCGGAGGCGAAGCGTCTGCGTCTCGAACCCATGGTGGCGTCGAACGACGCGCCGCTCGGCACCGCCTTCACGGTCTCGGTCGATACGCGCCACGGGCTCACGACCGGCATCTCGGCGGAGCAGCGCACGAACACGGTGCGCGCGCTCGCGAACGGCAACATGGGCGCGACAGATTTCGTGCGGCCGGGCCACGTCTTCCCGCTGATCGCCCGGGAGGGCGGCGTCCTCATGCGCTCCGGCCACACGGAGGCCGCGATCGACCTCTGCCGCATGGCGGGGCTGCCGCAGGTCGGCGTGATCTGCGAGCTTGCGAACGACGACGGCACCGTGATGAAGGGCGACCAGATCACGGAATTCGCCGCGAAGCACGCGCTGAAGCGCATCTCCGTCGCGGACCTCATCAGCTACCGCCAGACGCGCGAGAAGCTCGTCGAGCGGCTCGGCACCTTCCCGGTCAAGGGCGAGATGGGGCCGCTCACGGGCTACGCCTACGCGACGCCCTTCGAGCCCGTACAGCACCTCGCCTTCGTGTACGGCAGGATCGGCGACGGCCGCGACATCCTGGTGAGGCTGCACCGCGCGAACGCCGTCAACGATGTCATCTGCGGCGGGCAGACGATCCGCGCCTCGCTGAAGCGGTTCACCGAGGAGGGCAGGGGCGTCCTCGTCTACCTTCGCGACGGGACGGCGGGCGTGCCGCTCATGAGCTTCTCCAGCGAGGAGAGCGCGGGCGCCGAGGCGGAGCGGACCCGGCAGTGGCGCGAGGTGGGGCTCGGCGCGCAGATCCTGCGCGATCTCGGCGTCACCTCCATCCGCAACCTCGCGGCCGGCTCGCGCTCCTATGTCGGGCTGTCGGGCTTCGGCATCGAGCTGCTGGGCACCGAGGTGGTCTGACCGCTCACGCCTCCATCAGCGTCGCGACATGCGCGGCCGCCGAGGCGGCGAGCATCCTCTCCCACAGCGCGGTGATGGCCGCGGGCACCGTGGTCTCGCGCCTGTCCGGGTACGTGCGCGCGATCCTGCTGGCAGCGGCGCTCGGCGCGCTGACGCACGCGGACGTGTTCAACGTCGCCAACGTGCTGCCGAAC
>CAXUHE010000121.1:0-6791 GCA_964250725.1 uncultured Enterovirga sp.
CGATCTCGCTCAGCTACGCGGCGCACGAGAACCTCTGCCTCAACAACATCCTGCGCAACGGCGACGAGTCGGTGCGGCGCCGCTTCGTGCCGGGGCTCTGCGACGGCACGCTGGTCGGGGCGCTCGGCTTGACCGAGCCCGGCGCGGGCTCGGACGCGCTCGGCGCCATGGCGACGACCGCGCGGCGCGAGGGCGACGAGTACGTGCTGAACGGCACCAAGATGTACATCACGAACGGCCCCGTGGCGGACATCGTGCTGGTCTATGCCAAGACGGACAAGTCGCTCGGCCCCAAGGGCATCTCGGCCTTCGTGGTCGAGAAGGGCATGCCCGGCTTCGCGGTCGCGCAGAAGCTCGACAAGATGGGCTTCCGCGGCTCGACCACGGCGGAGCTGACCTTCGACGAGTGCCGCGTGCCTGTGGCGAACCGCGTCGGCGAGGAGAACCGCGGCGTCGCGGTCGTGATGAGCGGGCTCGATCTCGAACGCGCGATCGTCGCGATGATCAATGTCGGGATGGCCGAGCGCGCCCTCGACCTCGCGGTCGACTACGCGAAGACGCGCCGGCAGTTCGGCAAGCGCATCGGCGATTTCCAGCTCGTCGGCGGCAAGCTCGCCGACATGTACACGACCGTCGAGGCCATGAAGGCGCTCTGCTACCGCACGCTCGCGCAGGCCAGCGCCGTCGATGAGGGTGCGGGCGGCCGTGGCGACATCCACAAGACGACCGCGGCCGCGATCCTGTTCGCGGCCGAGGGCTGCAGTCGCGTCGTGGCGGATGCCGTGCAGGTGTTCGGCGGGACCGGCTACATGCGCGAATCCGAGGTGAACCGCCTGTATCGCGGCTCGAAGCTCCTGGAGATCGGCGCGGGCACGACCGAGATCCGCAAGATGATCATCGCGGGAGAACTGCTGCGGGAGTGACGCCACGCGGCATCAATCCGTGAACCGGGGTGCGCGTCGCTCGAAGAAGGCCGTGATGCCCTCCCGGAAATCGGGAGTGCCGGCCGCGCGGGTGAAACCGTCGCGCTCGAGATCGAGCTGGGCGTCGAAGTCGCCGGTCGCGGCCTCCCGCACGAGGCGCTTCACGGCCGCGCCCGCGCCGGCGGCACCGGCCGCGAGGCGCTCCGCCATCTCGGTCGCGGCACCCATGAGATCGGCGGCCGGAACGACCGCGTTGACGAGGCCGAGCCGCAGAGCCGTCTCGGCGTCGATCCTCTCGTTCAGCAGCATGAAGGCGAGAGCCCGCTTCGGGCCGAGGAGCCGGGTCAGCGACCACGTCGTGCCCCCGTCCGGGCTCGTACCGAGCTTCGTGTACGCGGAGAGGAGCGTGCAATCCTGCGCCGCGACCACGAGGTCGCAGGCGAGCGCGAGTCCCACGCCGCCGCCCGCGACCGGTCCCTGGATGGCGGCGACGACCGGCTTCGGCATCGCGGCGATCGCCCGCACCACGACGTGGAAGCGTTCGATGAGGCGGGCGGCTGTCGCGGGGGCTGCGTCGAGATCCGCGCGGAAGCGCGAGAGGTCGCCACCCGCCATGAAGGACCGGCCGGCGCCGCCGAGCACCACGGCCCTGACAGCCCGATCCCGGCCGGCCTCGATCAGGGCCCCCGCGAGCCGCTCGGCCAGGTCCTCGTCGAGGACGTTCAGCACGTCCGGCCGGTTCATCGTGAGGCGCACGACGGCGCCTTGCCGGTCCAGAAGCACGCTCTCGTTCGTCATGGGTTTGAACCTCTCGCGTCCGACCCGATCGTGAACCTCGCCGGGCAGCGCCGGAGCCCCCGCTCGCGTGCCGGCCGAAGTCTGTGGATGGAACCCACGCAGCTTGCGGGCCTTCACATCCCATTGTCTATTTGAACCGCATTCAATTTTGGTCGAACGTCGAGTTCGCCGGGCATTCTCGACGATCTGTCCAGAGACATGGCGGCCCGTCCAGGCGGCGGGGCTGCGGTGACGGCACGACCCCGATGCAGAGGGCCGGACAGCTACCGTGGCGGCGCGGGATCAGCCGGGACACACGGCGCCGGGGGGAGGACATGTGATGATCGGCATGACCGACGAGGAACTCGCGACCGCGCCTTTGACCTACCGGTCCGACCTCTTCGCGGGCCAGACCGTGCTCGTGTCGGGTGCGGGCAGCGGGCTCGGCAAGGCGACCGCCTTCCTGTTCGCGCGGCTCGGCGCACGTCTCGCGATCTGCGGACGGAAGGCCGAGCGGCTGGAGACGGTGGCCGGATCGCTGCGCGGGCTCGGCGCCGAGGTCCTGGTCTGCCCGATGTCGATCCGCGACACGGAGGAGGTCGAGCGCCTGCAGGAGAAGGTCTGGGGGCATTTCGGCGGGCTCGACATCCTGGTGAACAACGCCGGCGGACAGTACCCCCAGGCGGCGATCGACTTCGCGCCGAAAGGGTGGAACGCCGTCATCGACACCAATCTCAGCGGGACCTGGTACATGATGCAGGCGGCCGCCCGCCGCTGGCGGGATTCGGGCCGTCCGGGGGCGATCGTCAACGTGGTGGCGGTGGTATGGCGCGGCATGCCGGGCATCGCGCATACCTGCGCGGCACGCGCCGGCGTGATCTACCTGTCGAAGACGGTCGCGACCGAGTGGGCGCCCCTCAAGATCCGTGTGAACTGCGTCGCTCCCGGCGTGATCGAGACGGAGGGCATGGCGGTCTACCCGGAGGAGGCCCGTCGAGCCCTCCCCGGCAGCAATCCCATGCGCCGATCGGGCGAGGCGACCGACGTCGCGGACGCCATCGCGTATCTCAGCGGTCCGAGCGGCCGGTTCGTGACCGGCGAGGTCCTGGTCGTGGACGGCGGCGGCCAGAACTGGGGCGACCTCTGGACGATACCACGACCGACCTATTTCGGTGAGTGAACGCGCACATCGCACCGGTCGGACCGATCCCGGCGGACGGCGAATACAGGCTTTGGCCGGCGCCCACCGGGTCCCTCGCATCGCGGCGTGATCGCGCGCTATGGCGCGTTCGGCTTCCCGATCGACCTGATGCGGGCCGCCCGTGCAACTGTGCGGAGCCAGGCCATCGGAGGAGCTGCCGGTCGCTGTCCCGGATCCTCGTCTCGCCCTATCGCGGGGAAGCGCTGCCCAAGAACCAACATCGGATCGGCCGCTTGCACCGATCATGCGACAATGTATGCATTGTGGCACACATGAAATTCGGTCTGTGGGAGTGGGCGCGATTGATCGAACGCGCCATCGAGACGGCTCTGCAATCGGGCACCGTTCCGATGGAGCTCGGCGGCGACGCCAACTGCGCCGACATGACCCGGGCCACGATCGCGGCCATGCCGGCCGCGATCCGGAAGGTCGCGTGATGGCCCGGCACGATGGTTTCGTGGTGGTCGCCACCTTCGAGGTGGTGCCGGAGTTCCGAGCCTTGTTCTCCGACGGGGTCCGGGAGAACGCATACACGTCCCGCACGGTGGAGCCCGGCTGCAGCATCTTCGATGTGTGCGAGACCGGGTCTGGATCGGAGATCTTCCTCCACGAGGTCTGCGACAGCGAGGATGCCTTCAGGGAGCATCTCGCGAGCGAGCATTTCCGGCGCTTCCACGCGCTCGCCGCGCCGTGGGTCGCCGGCAAGCGGGTCACGACCCATCATCGTCTGGCCCAGCTCTAGGTGAGGTTCGGACGATGTGTCCGGAGCGGTGTGGGACTGGGAGGCTCGCGTGACGTTGCTGCTCGGCTGCATCGCGGACGATTTCACCGGCGGGACCGACCTCGCGGGCATGCTCGTGAAAGCCGGCATGCGGACCGTTCAGACGATCGGCGTCCCGCGACGCCCCCTCGATCCGGACGTGGACGCCGCCGTGATCGCGTTGAAGTCGCGCACGAACCCGGCCGAGGAGGCCGTCGCGATGTCGCTCGCCGCGCTCGGCTGGCTGCGCGAGCAGGGCTGCCGCCAGATCTACTTCAAGTACTGCTCCACCTTCGATTCGACGCCTGAGGGCAATATCGGTCCCGTGGCGGACGCGCTCATGGACGCGCTCGGCACCGATCTCACGGTCGCGTGCCCGGCCTTCCCGGCGAATGGGCGCACGATCTACAAGGGCAACCTGTTCGTGGGCGACGTGCCGCTCGCCGAATCCGGCATGCGCCATCATCCCCTGACGCCGATGGCGGATTCGAACCTCGTCCGGGTGCTCGCATCGCAGACGCGCCGCAAGGTCGGCCTCGCCGACCATGCGGTCGTCCGCCGAGGCTCCGACGCGATCCGCGCCCGGTTCGACGAGCTTCGTCGCGAGGGCGTGAGTTACGTCGTGGTCGACGCGATCTCGGACGATGATCTCTCGGCGATCGGCCGCGCGCTCGCCGATCTGCCGCTCGTGACGGCCGGCTCGGGAATCGCGCTCGGTTTGCCGCAGAATTTCCCCGAGCTTGCCGCAACCTCGGCGGCGCGGCCCGCGGCTGACAGACTGCCCGACGTCCCGGGACCGGCCGCGATCGTGTCGGGAAGCTGTTCCACCGCGACGAACCTGCAGGTCGCGCGCACCCTCGCGACCCGTCCGGCATTTCAGGTGGATCCGGCCGCGATCGCACGCGGCGAGGACGTGGCGGCGGCCGCCTTGTCCTGGGCGGACGGCAATCTCGGCCACGACCCGATCCTCATCTACTCGACGGCCGAACCCCGCGAGGTCAGCGCGGTTCAGGCCCGGCTCGGAGCCGGACAGGCCGGCGCCATGGTGGAGGACGTGCTCGCCAGGATCGCGGTCGGGCTCGTCGACAGAGGCGTCCGACGCATGATCGTGGCGGGGGGCGAGACCTCCGGGGCCGTCGTGCAGGCCCTCGGCGTCGACACGCTGCGGATCGGCCCGGAGATCGATCCCGGCGTGCCCTGGACGGTGACGGAGGGGGCCTCGACCCGCCTCGCGCTCGCGCTGAAATCCGGCAATTTCGGCAATCCAGATTTCTTCCTGAACGCCTGGGACCGGCTCCGGTGAGCGGCGGCGTTCGCCTGCGCGACGGGGGCCCGCTTCGTCCTCACCGGCTCCGATCACACCGACCTCGTGGCCGGCGCGAGGGCGCGCACCGAGGTGCTCCACCGACCGGTCGGCTTCGTGGCCGGCCTGTCATCTCGCTTCGGCCCCGCGGAGTCCGTGCCGTGACCCCTGCGGTCAGCCGAAGCCGAAGACGTCCCGCGGATTGTCGACGAGGAGCCGGTGGCGCGCGTCCTCGCCCGGCGCGATCTCTCCGATGAGGTCCACGAGATCGCCGTCGTCGGGCATGGGTCCGTGGAGGTTCACGTGCGGCCAGTCGGAGCCCCAGAGGACCCGTTCCGGAGCGTGTCGCGCCAGCGTGGCCGCGTAGCGCGCGGCGTCGCGGAAAGGCGCTCCTTCATGGGAGATCCTGTCGCAGCCGCTGAGCTTCACCCAGACCGACCCGGTATCCATCAGCCGCCTCAGCGTCCTGGCAACCGGGCCGTCTGCGCCTTCGGCGAGGTCGGGCCGAGCCAGGTGATCGATGACGACCGGGAGTTCGATCGAACGAATGAAGGCTTCGATGTCGAGGAGTTGCCTTCCGCCGACGTGGATCGCGACGTGCCAGCGATACGGTGCCACGAGGCGGATCGTGTCCCGGATCGCGTCCTCGGACAATCGGCCGGACAGATGAGCCATGAAGTTGAACCGGACACCGCAGATCCCGGCTTGCGTGAAGCGGGCCACCTCGTCCGGACGTGTATGCGGTCGGACCAGCGCGACTCCGCGGTAGCGACCGGAACCACTCGTCAGGGCTGCCATCAGGGCTCCGTGATCGAGCCCGTGTCCCTGGCTTTGCACGATGACGGCCCGTTCGAAGCCGAACCGATCGTGCATTCGCCGAAGCGCCGTCTCGGGCGCTTCGTTCGGCGTGAAGCTCCGGTCATCCGGGAGCGGAAAGCGACTGAACGGGCCGTAGATGTGGCAATGGCTGTCGCAGGCGCCGGCCGGCAATACGAGCTGCGACTCGCGCGGATTGGGGTTCGGCGGTGGTCCCTCGGGCCGGGGGCCGGGAGGCTCGGGTCCGGTCATCGTCCGGATCAGTCGCACCGGGCGGTCATGCCGCCGTCGACCACGATCTCCGTGCCGGTCACGAAGCGGGCTTCGTCGGAGGCGAGGAACAGAGCCGCGTTCGCGGTGTCGCGGCCGTCGCCCATGAAGCCGAGCGGGATGCGGGCCACGCGGGACCTCAGCAGCGCCTCCACGTCGCCGCCGGCGCGCTGCCCGGCGAGCCGGGCTTCGACCATGGGCGTGTGCATCTGCCCCGGCACGACCGTGTTCACCCGGATGTTCTTCTTCGCGTACTCGACCGCGGTGACGCGCGAGAACTGGATGATGGCGGCCTTCGACGAGGCGTAGCCGACCTGCGCGGCGCCCGTCCAACGAAGACCGGACGTCGACGCGGTGTTGACGATGGCGCCCCCGCCCTGCCGCTCCATGATCGGGATCACGTGCTTGCAGGTGAGGAACACGCTCTTCAGGTTGAGATTCATCTGCCGGTCCCAGGCGTCTTCGGAGAGCGCCACGGCGCCACCTGCGGCAGAGCCTCCGACGTTGTTCACGAGGATGTCGATCCGACCCCAGGCGGCGAGGCACGCCTCGACCATGCCGGCGACCGCCGCGTTGTCCGTCACGTCGCCCGTGTGGGTCACGATCTCTCCGCCGGCCGCCCGCACGCGGTCCACCGTCTCGGCCATGGCGTCCGCCTTCAGGTCGGCCGCGAAGATCTTCGCGCCCTGCCCGGCGAAGAGCACGCATGCTGCGCGCCCGTTGCCCCAGCCCGGGCCCACG
>CAXUHE010000121.1:6801-9657 GCA_964250725.1 uncultured Enterovirga sp.
CATCGGCACCGCATTGGCTATCGGATCGATCTCCACCAGCGGATCGTCAGGGAAGTATAGCTGGGTCACGAGGCGGGTGGCGAAGGCCGGGCCGAACAGCGACAGGTGGATGTGCGCCGGCCGCCAGGCGTTGTGGTGGTTGCCCCACGGATACGCACCCGGACGGACGGTGACGAACCGGTAGCGACCTGCGGCGTCCGTGACCACGCATCCTGCGCCCGTGATCAGCGCGACCTTGTCCTGTAGCCGTCCGGCCATACGTGCCTCCAAGGATTGGCGCGCGGCGCTCAGAGCGCCCTCATCCAGGCGACGACCGCGTCCGCGACCGCCTTCGGCTGCTCGGGGACGAGCGCGTGGCTCGCACCCGCGATCACGACGACGGAGACGCGCCCGCCGAACTCGTCCGTCAGCTCGCCGCGTTGGGCAGGCGTCTTGAAGGGATCGTCCGCCGCCTGGATCTCGAGGAGCGGGGCGTGGCCGGCCGACCACCAATCTGACTGTTTCGTCCGCAGGGTCGCGGCGCGCTGGTAGTGATCCACGGCCGGATACCAGCCGCCGAGCCAGACCGCGGGATCGTGGCCGGGCGCGAAGAATGTGCTCTGGAGATAGCCCAAGCGTTCCGCGTCGGGGAGCGAGAGATCGCTGCTCTTCGTCACCGCCCGGGCCAGCGCTTCCGGATAGGCCTTCCCGGCGGCCGCCGCCACGACGACCCCTCGCACGAGGTCCGGCCGGTCGACCGCGACCGTACGGGCGACGAAGTTGCCGAAGGCGTGTCCGACGATCACGGCGGGCCCCGCCTGAGCCGCCTCGATGACGGCTTCGACGTCGCGGCCGAGATCATGAAGGGTGAGGTCCTCGGTCGTGCCCGTGCTGCGGCCGACCCCGCGCGGCTCCGGCCGGATCACGCGGAACCCGGAGGCCGCGATATCGGCCGCGAGCCCGTCGAAATCGGCGGCAGCGCGGCCACGCGACGGCAGCAGAACGACGCAAGGGCCGGAGCCTTGCGTGATGGTCTCGATCGTGGTGCCGCCCGGTGCTCGGACGAGCGCACGGGTCGGTTCGCCACCGGCGGCCTCGGCCGGCGCGACGACGCTCGATGCCGCGAGCAAGGTCATGACGGCGGACAGGCGGAACATCGTCGTCATGAGAGCGCCTCAGGCCGGAAGATCGGACGTTTCGCCGGGCGGCAGGCCGATGCCGAACGCGTTCAGCGTCATGGCGACCAGCGTGTAATAGCCGAGGAGCCCGACGAGCTCGACGACACCCTGCTCGCCGAAAGCCACGAGCGCGGCAGCGCTGAGCTCCTCCGAGACGACGTGGTCGCGGTGGAGCGCGGACGCATAGTCGTAGACGAGCCTCGCCTTCGGGTCGGTCAGGTCCGGGACCAGGCGAGCCGCGATGGCGTCCATCACCGAGGGCTCGATCCCGGCCTTCAGGCCTTCGCGCCTGTGGGCGTACCACTCGTAATGCGAGGTCCAGAACCGAGCCGTGACCAGGATCGCGAGTTCCGACAGATACGGGCCGAGCGATGTGTCGTAGCGCAGGAACTCGCCGAGGCTCTGGGCGCGGTCACCCATCACGGGCGAGTGCAGCCAGGCTCTGAGAGGAGCCGGGACATGGCCGCGCTTACCCGAGGAGGCCGCCTCGGCGACGCGGCGCTGGATGTCGGTCATCTCGTCGGGCTTGAGATCTCTGACGCGCATGGGTTCAGGTCCGGGCGGGGCTGGCGAAGAGGGCGGCGAGTGCCGCGTTGAAGCGGTCCGGCTGTTCGACGTTCGGCAGGTGGCCGGCGTCGGGGATCGCCGTGAAGGTCCCAAGAGGCATGGCTGACGCCATGGCGCGCATCGTGTCGGGAAGCACGCCGTCCTGTTCCCCGACCACGCAAGCGGCAGGGCAGCGAAGCGTCGCCGGGTGGCGAGCGAAATCGTAGTCCTGCAAGGCGCGCGCGCCCCGGACGAAGCCGTCGCGGGGCGTTGCGGCGATCATGCGGCGGACGTGGTCCAGCGCGGGATGTCCGGCCTCGATCGACGCCGGCGTGAACCAGCGGCGGAGTGTCGGCTCCACGAGCTCGTCCATGCGGCCGCCTCGCGTCAGCGCGATGCGTTCGTCCCAGGCTGCCGAACCTGCCGGTGTGGAGCGCGCCTGGCAATCGCAGATCGCGACGCGCTCGACGCGGTCCGGGTGGAGTGCCGCGAGCCCGAGCGCGGTGACGCCGCCCATCGAGACCCCGACGACGGACGCGTGATCGATCCGGTGATGGTCGAGAAGCGCCTTGAGGTCTGCCACGAGTTGCGGGAAGCTGCACGGGCGCGGCGGAACGGTCGAGCCGCCATGGCCGCGCTGATCGTAGCGCATGATCCGGAACCGGTCCGCGAATACTCGAACCTGCCCGTTCCAGAGCGTCAGGTCCGTCATGAGGGAGTTGGAGAAGACGAGCCACGGCGCGCCGGCTCGTCCCTCGATGCGGCAGCGCAGGCGCACGTCGCCCGTCGGGACGAACTCGTCGACGGGCCCAATCAAGTCGGCGCCCGCCAGTAAGGCGCGTAGACGTTGGCCATCCGCGCGCCCGCCTGCCCGAGCGCCGCGAAGGCGTCGAGCGTACGATCGATCCGGACTGGACGGTCGTATTCGGCGAGGACCCAGGTCTCGGACAGGCCGACCGTCTCGAACGCACGCCATCGCAGCAGGCCTGCCATCTGCCCGGCGGCTTCGCCCAGGATCGCCACATCGCTCGCGGCCGCGACGCCGGGGTAGCGCGCCACGACCAGCCGTGCCGTCCCGGTACCCGGCCGCGCGATCGCGTCTACAGGTCCGATCTGACGGGCGACGATCCGCTCGCGCCCGAGCGTGCGCGGC
>CAXUHE010000121.1:9667-11243 GCA_964250725.1 uncultured Enterovirga sp.
CGGCTCCAGGGCGTGCCGTTGAGGCCCGAGACGGCGCGATAGTCAGCTGTCTCGACTGCCGCGACCGATTCCATGTCGTAGAGCGCGATCCAGCGCGGCCAGCCCGCGAGGCAGACCCAGCGCGACGCGCTCTCGAAGCCGGGCAGAGCACGGCGCTGCGGGGCATGCTCCGTATCGTACCAGTCGTTGAATTCGTCCTCCAGCTCCGAGGGCGGTTCCATCGTGACCAGGAGGAGGCCCTTGGGCATGGAAGCGTTCACTCCGCCGCCCGAGATGCCGGGCGTCCGCAGCGTTCGATGAACGCGGCCAAGAGCTCCGCCATCTCCCTCGGGGCCTGCACCGGCATGATGTGGCCGCTCTCGACGACATGGAAGGTCGCGCCTGTGATCCGATCCGCGACGAGGCGGGCCTCCGTCGGGGGACGCAGACGATCGTGGCGGCCGGCCAGCACCTGGCAGGGGACCGAGATCCGGCAGAGCGCGTCGTCGAGCCGCGCATCCGAAAGCGCCGCGTTGGCCAAGCCGTAGGCCACGGGATCGTTCGCGAGAAACCGCGCCCGGTAGGCCTCGAACAGGTCCCGCGCGCCGCGCAGGTGATCGGGATAGGATCGTGCCAGCGATGGCTCGACGATCGCGCGCATGCCGTCCCTGGCAGCCGCATCGGAGCGCTCCCGAAGATATGCGCGCCGCTCCGGCGGGACGGTCAGGGCCGGCGCGCAGAGCGACAGGCTCGCGACCCGGTCGGGACGGGAGCGGCTGAACGCGACGGCGATCGCCGCTCCCGCGGCGACGCCCGCCAGGTGGACCGGACCGTCGAGCCGAAGAGCGTCCAGCAGCGAATCGAGATCCGACGCATGGTCGTCCATGGTGAAGGAGCGCCGCGGCTTTTCGGAGCTGCCGGCGCCGCGCTGGTCGTAGCGAAGCGTCCTACAACCCGAGAGCCACGGCGTGAGCCCGTCGAAGCTCTCGAGCGAGCCGCCGAGTTCATGGATGAGGACGAGCAGGCGCGGGCCTGATCCCTCGAGCTCGGTCCGAAGCGACAGACCGTTCACGTCCAGCCACGTCACCGCCCACGCTCCAAGACGATGCGGCGACCCGGACCCGAGGTTTGACAAGGCGCGGAGATCGTCCGGATGGTACCGGGGAGGCGGGAGGACCGGCCATCGACATCCGCGAGCTGCGAACCTTCGTGCACGTGGCGCGCAGCGGCAGCGTGAGCCGCGCGGCCGAACAGTTGAACATCGCCCAGCCGGCGCTCAGTCGTCAGATCCGCAAACTCGAGCACGAACTCGGGGTCGAACTTCTGACCCGTCACGGCCGGGGTATGAGCGTGACGCGGGCAGGATCTCTTCTTCTGGAGAGGGCCGAGACGCTTCTCGCGCAGTTCGGGCAGATCCCGCACGAGGTCCGCGCCTCCGAGGACATGTTCGCCGGGCACGTCGCCCTCGGCGTCCCGCCGGCCGCGGGCCTCATCATCGCCCCGGCCGTCTACCGCCGCTTCCGCGAACGCTGGCCGGCCGCGACCTTGCAGATCCGCGAGGGCATCAGCTCGCTCCTGGAGGAGTGGCTCCTCGATG
>CAXUHE010000122.1:0-11210 GCA_964250725.1 uncultured Enterovirga sp.
TCGAACTCGCCCGCGCGCTCGCGACCGGGCCGAAGCTGCTCCTCCTCGACGAGGTGCTGGCCGGGCTGAACCCCTCCGAGATCCGCGACATCGTGCCGGTCCTTCGCGACATCCGCGAGGGCGGCGTCACGATCCTGATGATCGAGCACGTCATGCAGGCGATCATGGGCCTGTGCGACCATGTCCACGTGCTGGCGGGCGGCCGCATGATCGCGCAAGGCCCGCCCCGCGAGGTGACGGCCGACCCCCGGGTCGTCGAGGCCTATCTCGGGCACGGCGCGGCGACGCGTCTGGCGGCGGCGCATGCTTGAGGTCGCGGGCCTGTGCGCCGGCTACGGCGGCACCGAGGTGCTGAGGGGCATCGACATCCGGGTCGGCCCGGGCGAGATCGTGGCGGTGCTCGGCGCGAACGGCGTCGGCAAGACGACGCTGAACAAGGCGCTGTCCGGCGTCATACCGATCCGCGGCGGCGCGGTGCGCTTCGACGGCGCGGCGCTCGCCGGCCGCAGCTCGGCCGAGATCGTGGCGGCGGGACTCATCCACGTGCCGGAGGGCCGGCGCATCTTCCCCGACATGAGCGTGCGCGAGAACCTGGAGCTCGGCAGCTACCGGCGCGGCAAGTCGCACCGCGCCGCGAACCTGGAGCGCGTCTTCGCGACCTTCGGGCGGCTGCGCGAGCGCACGGCCCAGCTCGCCGGCACGCTGTCGGGCGGAGAGCAGCAGATGCTCGCGATCGGCCGCGGGCTCATGGCCGAGCCGAAGCTCCTCATCCTGGACGAACCCTCGCTCGGGCTCTCGCCGCTGCTGGTCGAGGAGATGTTCGTGCTGGTCGGGCGGCTGAACGCGGACGGCCTGCCGATCCTGCTCGTCGAGCAGAACGTGCTGCAATCGCTGGACCTCGCGTCGCGCGCCTACATCCTGGAGAACGGTGCCGTCGCGATGTCGGGCACCGCCGACGAGGTCCGGGCGAACCCGGATCTGCGCCGCGCGTATCTGGGGCTATGATGTCGGATCGGAAAGCCAGCCCATGACCATCGATCCCGTCACGCTGGCGGTCCTCAAGGGCCGCTTCGAGGGCATCGCGGACGAGATGGACGCGACGCTCTACCGCTCGGCCTTCAACCCGATCATCGCGGAGGCGCGCGACGCCTGTCACGGGCTCTATCACGCCGAGACCGGCGACACCCTGGTCCAGGGAACGAAGGGGCTGCCGATCTTCGTCGGCGCCATGTCCCTCGCGGTCCGGGCCGTGATCGACAAGGTCGCGCGCGACGGCGGGCTTGTCGAAGGCGACACCTTCATCTTCAACGACCCCTACGAGGGCGGCACGCACCTGAACGACTTCCGGCTCGTGCGGCCGATCTTCCACGAGGGCGCGCTGTTCTGCTGGCTCGCCTCGGTCGGGCACTGGCTCGATATCGGGGGCAACGTGCCGGGCGGCTACAACCCGAAGGCGACGGAGATCTTCCAGGAGGGCGTACGCATCCCGCCCGTGAAGCTCGTGAGCGCGGGCCGCATGAACCCCGACATCCTGGACATCCTGGCGGCGAATTCCCGCCTGCCCACCTCGAACTGGGGCGACCTCAACGGGCAGCTGAACGCGCTCGACCTCGGCGAGCGCCGGCTGCGGCAACTCCTGGACGAGGTCGGGGCGGAGACGATCTCGGCCGCCTTCACGGCCTTCTCGGACCGGGCCGAGGCCCTGATGCGGGAGGCGGTCCGCGCCCTGCCGGACGGGCGATACAGCTTCTCGGACGTGCTCGACAACGACGGCATCGTGGACGAGCCGCTGACGATCGCGCTCGACCTCACCGTGTCGGGCGACACGATGGAGCTCGATTTCTCGCGCTCCTCGGCGCCGGCCGCGGGGCCGATCAACATCTCCTACTCGACGAGCGTCGCGGCCTGCTACGTGGCCTTGAAGCACGTCTTCCTCGACGTGCCGGCGAATGCCGGGTGCCTCCGGCCGATCTGCTTCGTCATCCCGGACACGACGCTGCTCGGCGCCGTCGCCCCGAAGCCGGTCGCGGGCTACACCGAGACCATCCTGCGGCTGATCGGCGTGATCTGGGGGGCGCTCGGCCGAGCCGACCCGCGCCTCGCCGTGGGGGCGCCCTTCGGCACCATCAACGCGCTGTCGATCGCCGGGCACCGCGCGGACGGGTCGCGCTTCGTCATGTTCTCGTTCTTCGGCGGCGGGCTCGGCGGCACGCGCGAGAGCGACGGGCTCAGCCACGCGAACAACCCGATCTCGACCGCCACCATCCCGCCGGTCGAGATCCTGGAGGCCGCCTACCCGGTGATGTTCACGCGATGGGCGCTGAGGCCCGACTCGGCCGGGACCGGCGCGCATCGCGGCGGGCTGGGCTCGGTCTACGAGATCGAGGCGCTCTGCGACGCGGACGTGTTCCTCTTGGGCGAGCGTGGGCGCGTCCCGCCCTTCGGCGTGCTCGGCGGCGGGCCGGCGGCGCTGAACCGCTTCGCCTGGCAGGGCGATGACGGCTGGGCGGAGCCTCCGATGGCCTCCAAGGTCACCGACGTGAAGCTGAGGGCCGGCCGGCGCGTGCGGCTGGAGACGCCGGGCGGCGGCGGCTGGGGCGATCCCGCGGAGCGGGACCCCGATGCGGCCGCGCGGGATGTGCGGTTGGGATACGTGACGGTGGGGACAACGCAGTGATCCAGACTGGGACCGGACACCGCAACGCGCTCCCTCTCCCGGAGGGAGAGGGTTGGGGTGAGGGGGCCGCCGTGTCCCGAGAGCGCACTTCCCTCACCCTGTCCCTCTCCCCTTGGGAGAGGGGACCCGCGCCAGGTAAGGTAGCGCAGGGAGCGCGCTCGTGACCCGCGCCATCGTGGGCGTCGACGTCGGCGGGACCTTCACCGACCTGTTCTACTTCGACGCCGAGGCAGGGGCGTTCCGCACCGCGAAGGTGCCGTCGAACCGCGGCGACGAGGCGACGGGCTTCATCGCCGGACTTGAGACCTTCGGGCCGGTCCGCGACCTCGCGTCGATCATCCACGGCACGACGGTCGGCACGAACGCGCTGCTGGAGCGCAAGGGCGCGAAGGTGGGGATCGTCACCACGCGCGGCTTCCGCGACGTGCTGGAGATGCGCCGGCGCGACCGCCGCAGCACGTGGGGACTCGGCGGCGACTTCGTGCCCGTGGTCGACCGCGACATGCGGCTCGAAGTGGACGAGCGCACGCTGGCGGACGGCACGATCCGCTTGGCCCTCGACCCGGAGCAGGTGCGCGAGGCGTGCCGGACGCTGATCGCGGCGGGCGCCGAGGCGCTCGCGATCGTCTTCGTGAACGCCTACGCGAACCGCGAGAACGAGCGGGCGGCGTTGCGCGCGGCGCGCGAGGTCTGGCCGAACGAGCACGTCTCGACCTCCTCCGAGATCCTGCCCGAGATCCGCGAGTTTGAGCGCAGCTCCACGACCGCGCTCAACGCCTACCTTCAGCCGGTCGTCGGCTCGTACCTGGCGAACCTGGATTCCGCGCTGGCCGAAGGCGGCTTCGCGGGCGAGTTCCACATCGTGCAGTCGAACGGCGGCGTCATGTCGACCGCCTCCGCGCGCCGCCTGCCGGTGCGCACCGCGCTCTCCGGCCCGGCGGCGGGCGTGATCGCGGCCGCGGCCATCGCGGCGGAGGCCGGCTTCCCGGACGTCATCACGGGCGATCTCGGCGGCACATCCTTCGACGTGTCGCTCGTCGTCGGCGGTGAGACGGCGCTCGCGGCCGAGACGACGGTCGATTTCGGGCTCGTGATCCGCACCCCGATGATCGAGATCGCGACGATCGGGGCCGGCGGCGGCTCGATCGCGCGGGTGGATGCGGGGGGGCTCCTCCAGGTCGGGCCGGAGAGTGCCGGCTCGCGGCCCGGTCCCGTCTGCTACCGCGGCGGCAACACCCGCCCGACGCTGACCGACGCGAACGTCGTGCTCGGCCGCATCAACGCCGAGCGCCCGATCGGCGGCGCGCTCGAACGGCTCGACGTCGAGGCCGCGGCGGCGGCGATCGGGACGCATGTCGGCCGCCCGCTCGGGCTCGACGCGATGGCGGCCGCGGAGGCGATCGTGCGCGTCGCGAACGCCCGCATGGCGGGCGCGATCCGCCTCGTATCGATCGAGCGCGGGCACGACCCGTCGCGCTTCGCGGCCGTGCCGTTCGGCGGCGGCGGCGCGCTGCACGCGGGCGCGCTCATCCGCGACGTGGGGCTGAAGGCCGCGCTCGTGCCGCGCTTCCCCGGCGTCACCTCGGCGCTCGGCTGCGTGATCGCGGATATCCGCCACGACGGCGTGCAGACGCTGAACCTCGCGCTGAACACGCTCGACGCCGAGGCGCTCGACGCCCGCATGGTCTTCGAGGCCGAGGCCGCGCGGGCCGTCGTCGAGGCGGCCGGGCTCGCGGTCGCGCGCATCGACACGGTGTTCGAGCTCGACATGCATTATGTCGGGCAGACGCACACGGTCGCGGCCCCGCTGTCGGTCGCGGTCGTGGAGGGCCGGACCGGGATCACCCGCGAGATCGTCCGGGCGGCCTTCGAGCGCGCCTACCAGGCCTCGTTCTCGCGCCTCCTACCCGGCGTGCCGGCCCGCATCGTCAACCTGCGCACGGCCGCGATCGGCCGACGGCCCCGCTTCAACCTCGCGCTCCTCGCGCCCGGCCCCGGCGCCTCGCTGGAGCGCGCCCGTCTCGGCTCGCGCCCCGTCTGGTTCGACGGCGGCTGGCACGAGACCGCGATCTACGCGCGCCTCGACCTGCCCGTCGGATCGCGGATCGCCGGGCCGGCGATCCTGGAGCAGCCCGACGCCACGATCGTGGTCGATCCCGGCCTCGTCGCCCGCACGGACCGGCTCGGCAACATCGTGGTGGAGCGGGGATGATGAGCTTCGTTCATTCGAGCACTCCCTTCGTCATGCTGAGGAGGGGTGCGAAGCAGCCGGTCTCGAAGCACGCACGACCGTCTCGCGTGCTTCGAGACGCGCCTTCGGCGCTCCTCAGCATGACGAGAAGGAAGAACAGCATGTCGCAAGCAAGATCGTCGACCGATGTCTGAGCGCGTTTCGCCTGCCAATACGGCCCTCCTCCTCGTCGACCTCCAGAACGACTTCGTCCACCCGGACGGCGCCTACGGGCGCGGCGGCGCCGGCGTGGCGGAGATCGCCGCGCTGCCGGAGCGCGTCAGGCCGCTCGCGGACGCGATGCGGAAGGCCGGCGGCTGGATCGTCGCGACGCAGTTCACGCTCGTGCCGGGCCGGGGCGGCGAGCCGATCGTCTCGGGCCACCTCAAGGCGCTGCGGCCGTTCCTCGCGAAGGGCGATTTCGCGCCTGGCGCATGGGGCCACCGGCTCGTGGACGCGCTGCAGCCGGCCGACCTCTCGGTCGAGAAGCTCGCCTATTCGGCCTTCTACCAGACGCGGCTCGAATGGGTCCTGCGCAAGTGCGGGATCGAGCGGCTCCTCGTCTGCGGGATCGTCACCAACGGCGGCGTCGCGTCGACCGTGCGCGAGGCGCACGTGCGCGACCTCGACGTGAGCGTGCTGGAGGACGGCTGCGCGGCCTTCACGCCCGATATCCATCGGGTCGCGATCGAGGCGCTGCGGCCCGTCTGCCGCGTCGCGACGATCGCGGACGCGCTCGGCGAACTCGCGTGAGCGTGCTCCCGGCCGACGGCGTCGCGTTCGCCTGGGACGCGCCGCTCGTCATCGTGGGGGCGGGCGCGGCGGGGCTGGTCGCGGCCCTCAAGGCGCGTGAAGCGGGCATGGACGCGATCCTCTTCGAGCGCGATCCCCTGCCGCGCGGCTCGACGGCGCTCTCGGCCGGGCTCGTGCCGGCGGCCGGCACCCGCTTCCAGCGCGAGGCCGGCGCGGCGGACGACCCGGATCTCTTCGCGGCCGACATCATGGCGAAGGCGAAGGGCGAGCCCGACCCGGACCTCGTGCGCCTCGTCACGCGCGAGGTCGGCCCCGTGCTCGAATGGCTCGCCGACGCGCACGGCCTGCCCTTCTCGGTCATCACCGATTTCCGCTACCCGGGCCATTCTGCCGACCGCATGCACGGGCTGCCGACGCGTTCCGGCGAGGAGCTGATCGACCGGCTGCGCGACGCGGCCGAGCGCGCGGGCGCGACGATCGTCACCGGGGCGCACGTCACCGCGCTCTACGCCGATCCCGACGGGCGGGTCCGCGGCGTCGCGATCACGCGGCCGGACGGCGCCGCCGAGCTCGTCGGCTGCGGGGCGCTGATCCTCGCCTGCAACGGCTACGGCGGCAACGCGGCGCTCGTGCGCGAGAGCGTGCCGGACCTCGCCGACGCGCTCTATTTCGGCCATCCCGGCAACCAGGGCGACGCTCTGATCTGGGGCCGCGCGCTCGGCGCCGCGACGCGCCACCTCTCCGGCCACCAGGGCCACGGCTCGGTCGCGCAGCCGGCCGGCATCCTCATCACCTGGGCGACGATCGTGGAGGGCGGGTTCCAGGTGAACTGCGAGGGCGTCCGCTTCTCGAACGAGGCGTCGGGCTATTCCGAGCAGGCGGCTCACGTCGTGGCGCAGCCGGACCGGGTCGCGTTCACGATCTTCGACGAACGGATCGCCACCATCGCCCGGCAGTTCGAGGATTACCGCAACGCCGAGCGCATGGGCGCGATCGTCGGGGCCGACGATCCGGCCGAGCTCGCCGCGAAGCTCCGCCTGCCCGCCGACGCGCTCGCGGCGACGCTGGGGGAAGTCGAGCGGCTGAAGCGCGAGCGTGCGACGGACGAGTTCGGGCGCGACTTCGCGGACATGCCCGCGCTCGTGCCGCCGTACCGGGCGGTCCGGGTCACGGGCGCGCTGTTCCACACGCAGGGCGGACTCGTCGTTGACACGTCCGCGCGCGTGCTGCGGGAGGACGGGCGCGCGCTGCCGAACCTCTACGCGGCGGGCGGCGCGGCCGCGGGCGTGTCGGGCTCGCGCGCGTCGGGCTATCTCTCCGGCAACGGGCTGCTCACCGCCGTGGCGTTGGGCGCGGTAGCCGGGCGTGAGGCGGCGCGAGCAGGAGCCGCGTCTTGACCCGTCGGGCGGGTCGACTTAGCTCGACCCGAGTGAAGGCGCGCGACATGACGACCGTCACGATCTACGAGGCCGAGAGCGATCTCTCACGGCTGATCGCCCGCGTGGAGGCCGGCGAGGACATCGTCATCGCGCGCGGCCAGGACCCGGTGGTGCGGCTCGTGGCGATGACGACACGATCCGAGCCGCGCCGAGGAGGTTGGCTCAAGGGCATACCGCCCTTGCCCGACTCGTTCTTCTTCGACCCGCTGCCCGAGGAGGAGTTGCGGCTCTGGGAGGGCCGCGGTCCGGACCCGATGGATTGAAGCTCATCTTCGACACGCATGCTTATGCCTGGTGAGCGACAGGCGATCGCAGACTGTCTCGGCGTGCTCGCACCCTGATGGAGGCGGATGACAGCGAGCTACTGATCAGCGCGGTCGTTCCGTGGGAACTCGCGACCAAGTTCCGCATCGGCAAGTGGCCCGGCGCGGACGCGATCCTGGCAGACCTGGACTCCGCTGTCTCGACCAGACGATTGACGCCGCTACCGATCACGCTTGCCCATGCCCGCCGCGCAGGTCTTCTGTCCTCGCCGCACAAGGACCCGTTCGACCGAGTGCTGGCCGCCCAGGCCGAGATCGAGGCCTCGCCGATCGTGACGGCCGACCCAGCGATCGCCGCGATGGGTGTCGAGGTGGTGTGGTGAGAGAGCGCATAACGGCAGGAGCCGTTCGGTTCACGAGTCAGACGGCGAGCGGCAGGAGCTCGAAGACGTCCGCATCCTTGGCGGCTTCGGTTACATCCCCGCGTCGGAGCGCGAGCCTGACACGATCGAGCTTCCGCATCGTGTCGAGAGACAGATAGGGCGACCAAGGCCCATCGTCCTCGATCAGGTCGATCGGAACCTGCGCCGCATACTTGCCTTCGTGGATCAGTTGCACCGATCGCCGTCCGCTCATCGTGGTCTCCTGATCAGGAGGTCGGCCGACCATCTTTCAGGGTCCGGCCGATAGGACGTTATCAGAACGGCCGGCGACGGTCTGCCGACGCGTATGCCCCAGACCGCATGAACGGCGCCACCGTCCGACAGTGCGTGGAGCACGAGCACAGATGGTCCGCGGACCGCATCAGGGTAGTCCTCGACCAATCGCGCCTCCGGGAGGGTCATCAGCAGATCGGTGAAAAGGATACCATCTTTGTCGAGTTCGGCGTAGCCGTGCGACGAGCCGACCACCTCACTGCGTGCCGCGAGATCGCGCACACGATCGAGCGTCGTCTTGATCGAGCTGCCTGGCCATGAGAGCTCGTTATCGCCAGACTCACTATTCCGCCGCCTGCTGCCTCGGCTTGGCGACCGCCCGCCCCTTCTTCGCCTTAACCGGCTCCGCCTCCCGCACCAGCGGCCGCCGCTTCAGCACCTCGCGCAGGAAGCGGCCGGTATGGCTCCCCTCGCTCGCCGCGATGTCCTCGGGCGTGCCCTGGGCGACGATCTCGCCGCCGCCGTCGCCGCCCTCCGGGCCCATGTCGATCACCCAGTCGGCCGTCTTGATGACCTCGAGGTTGTGCTCGATCACCACGACGGTGTTGCCCTGCGCCACGAGCTCGTGCAGCAGCTCCATCAGCTTCGCGACGTCGTGGAAGTGCAGCCCCGTGGTCGGCTCGTCCAGGATGTAGAGCGTCCGGCCGGTCGAGCGCTTGGACAGCTCCTTCGCGAGCTTCACGCGCTGCGCCTCGCCGCCCGACAGCGTCGTCGCCTGCTGGCCGACATGGACGTAGTCGAGCCCGACCCGGCACAGGGTGGCGAGCTTCTCGCGGATCGACGGCACGGCCTTGAACAGCTCGGTCGCCTCCTCGGTCGTCATGTCGAGCACGTCGGAGATCGAGCGCTCGCGGAAACGCACCTCGAGCGTCTCGCGGTCATAACGCTTGCCCTTGCACACGTCGCAGGTGACGTAGACGTCCGGCAGGAAGTGCATCTCGATCTTGAGGAGGCCGTCGCCCGCGCAGGCCTCGCAGCGCCCGCCCTTCACGTTGAACGAGAACCGGCCCGGACCGTAGCCGCGCGCCTTCGCCTCCGGCAGGCCTGCGAACCAGTCGCGGATGGGCGTGAAGGCCCCGATATAGGTCGCGGGGTTCGAGCGCGGCGTGCGGCCGATCGGCGACTGGTCGATGTCGATCACCTTGTCGAGCTGCTCCAGCCCCTCCACCCGGTCGTGGGGCGCGGGGTGGTCGGCGGCGTTCGAGAGGCGGCGCGCGACCGCCCGGTAGAGGGTGTCGATGACGAGGGTCGACTTGCCGCCGCCCGAGACGCCCGTCACGCAGGTGAAGAGCCCGAGCGGGATCTCGCACGTCACGGTCTTCAGGTTGTTGCCGCGCGCGCCGACGAGCTTCAGCGTGCGGGCGCGGTCGACCTTGCGGCGCTTGGCGGGAATCGGGACAGTGCGGCGGCCGGTCAGGTAGTCGCCGGTCAGCGAGTTCGGGTCCGCCATCACGTGGGCGGGCGTGCCCTCGCTGACGATGCGCCCCCCGTGGATGCCCGCGCCCGGCCCGACATCGACCACGTAATCCGCCTCGCGGATCGCGTCCTCGTCGTGCTCCACCACGATCACCGTGTTGCCGAGGTCGCGCAGGCGCTTCAGCGTGCCGAGCAGCCGCTCGTTGTCGCGCTGGTGCAGCCCGATCGAGGGCTCGTCCAGCACGTAGAGCACGCCCGTGAGGCCCGAGCCGATCTGCGACGCGAGCCGGATGCGCTGGCTCTCGCCGCCGGAGAGCGTGCCGGAGGCGCGCGCCAGCGTCAGGTAGTCGAGGCCCACGTCGGACAGGAAGGTCAGCCGCTCGCGGATCTCCTTGAGGATGCGGGCCGCGATCTCGTTCTGCTGGCGCGTCAGCGCCTCGGGGAGCCGCGTCGCCCAGGTGACCGCTTCCTTGATCGCGTACGCGGTCACCTCCGAGACGTCGCGCCCGCCGATCTTGACGGCCAGCGCCTCCGGTTTCAGCCGCTTGCCCCCGCAGGCCTTGCACGGCGTCTCCGACATGAAGCGCGAGATCTCCTCGCGCGCGAGGTCGCTCTCGGTCTCCCGGTAGCGCCTCTCGAGGTTCGTGATGACGCCCTCGAACGGCTTCGAGACCTCGTAGGCGCGCAACCCGTCATTGTAGGCCATGCGGATCACGTCGTCGCCCGACCCGTAGAGGATCACCTGGCGCACGCGCTCGGGCAGCGCCGACCATTTGGCGGCGGTCGAGAAGGCGTAGTGCTTCGCCAGCGCGTCGAGCGTCTGCCCGTAATAGGGCGAGGTGGACTTCGCCCACGGGGCGATCGCGCCGCGCTTCAGCGAGAGTTCGGGGATCGGCACCACGAGGATCGGGTCGATGCGCATCTCGTGGCCGATGCCGGCGCAGACCGGGCAGGCGCCCGTCGGCGAGTTGAAGGAGAAGAGGCGCGGCTCGATCTCGGGGATGGTGAAGCCGGAGACCGGGCAGGCGAACTTCGACGAGAAGGTGATGCGCTGGGGTTGCGCGACGCGTGATCCCTCACCTTCAGGGGAGGGCCGAGTCGAGGCGGAGCCTCGAACCGGGGTAGGGACAGCCCGGCCGGATTCACCCCCTCCGTCAGGCGCTTCGCGCCTGCCACCTCCCCCCGCAGGGGGAGGATCAGCGGGTGCGTCCGCCAGCTCGGCGATCGCGATGCCGTTCGCCATCTCGAGCGCGGTCTCGAGCGAGTCCGCCAGCCGCGCCGCGATGTCCGGCCCGACGACGAGCCGGTCGATCACCACGTCGATATCGTGCTTGAACTTCTTGTCGAGGACGGGCGCCTCGTCGATCGGGTAGAAGGTCCCGTCGATCTTCAGGCGCTGGAAGCCGCGGCGCTGGAACTCTGCGATCTCCTTGCGATATTCGCCCTTGCGGTCCCGCACGACGGGCGCGAGCAGGTAGAGCCGCGTCTTCGCCGGGAGCGCCAGGATGCGGTCCACCATCTGCTGGACGGTCTGGCTCTCGATCGGCAGCCCGGTCGCGGGGGAGTAGGGCACGCCGACCCGCGCCCAGAGGAGGCGCATGTAGTCGTAGATCTCGGTGACGGTGCCGACGGTCGAGCGCGGGTTCTTCGAGGTCGTCTTCTGCTCGATGGAGATCGCCGGCGAGAGCCCGTCGATCTGGTCGACGTCGGGCTTCT
>CAXUHE010000123.1:0-11076 GCA_964250725.1 uncultured Enterovirga sp.
CCCTCATCCGACCTTCGCTGACGCGAAGGCCACCTTCTCCCGCAAGGGGAGAAGGCCGACCGCGTGCTCAACTCGAAAATGACACGGCCTGCCAGCCCATGCTCGCCCAGCAGCTCGTCAACGGCCTCGTGCTCGGGGCCACCTACTCGCTCTTCGCGATCGGCTTCACGCTGATCTTCGGGGTGCTCGGCGTGATCAATCTCGCGTACGGGTTCTACTTCTCGGTCGGCGCCTTCTCGGCCCTGTGGGCGACGCGCGTGCTCGGCCTGTCGATCTGGGCCGCGCTCCCGGCGGGCGCGATCGTATCCGGGCTCGTCGCGACACTCATCGATTACGCGCTGCTCACCCCACTCCGGCGCGCGCGGGCGCCCGAGCTCTCCTCGCTCATGGTGACGATCGGCGCGACGCTGTTCCTCTATTCCGGCATGGCGGCCTATTACGGCACCGAGATCCGCCGTTTCCCGCCGGCCGTGTTCGACCAGACGGCCTGGTCGATCGGCGACATCCGCATCACGAGCGCGCAGGTGCTGATTCTCGCCGCATGCGTCGTGCTGGCGGCGGCGCTCCTCCTCCTCTTGCGCGGCACGAAGTTCGGCATGGCGATCCGCGCGGTCGCGGAGAACCCGGAGACAGCGGCCCTCATGGGCGTCAACGCGAGCCTCGTGGTGCTCGCAGTGTCGTTCCTGTCCGGCGCGATCGGGGGCGCGGCCGGCATCCTGATCGGGCTGAACTTCAACGCGATCCACCCGTACATGGGGGAGCAGATGATGCTGCGCGGCTTCGTGGTCATCATCATCGGGGGCCTCGGCGACCTGCGCGGCGCGCTGATCGCGGGCCTCCTGCTCGGCTTCGTGGAGGTCCTGACGGCCGGTTTCCTGTCCTCGTCGATGAAGGACGCGACGGCCTTCGCACTGCTCGTGGCGACGCTCTGGGTGCGCCCCGTCGGCCTCTTCGGCCGCGTCGCGGCGAAACGGGCCTGACCGGATGACCAGCTTGCTCGGGGCCGGGTTCGCCGACTGGCTCGACGACGCCCTGTTCACCTACGGGACGGTGATCTACGGCGTCGGCGTCAACGGGCTCCTCGCGCTCTCGATGTACGTCGTGCTGGCGGTCGGGCAGCTCTCGCTCGGACAGGCGGCCTTCATGGGGATCGGCGCCTATACGGGGGCGCTCCTCACGGTGAAGTTCGGGCTGCCCTTCCCGCTCGTGCTCGCGGCCTCGGCGCTCGTGCCGGCGCTGGTCGCGCTCGCGGTCGGCGGGCCGACGCTCAGGCTCACCGGCGTCTATCTCGCGATCGCGACGCTCGGCCTCGGCGAGGTCATCCGCATCCTCCTCGTCAACTGGGACTATGCCGGGGGTGCGCTCGGCCTGTCGGGCATCCCGGAGCGGGCCGGCATCGCGTGGATCTACGGCAGCCTTGGCGTCGCGCTGTTCGGCCTCGTGGCGGTCGGCCGCTCGCGCGTCGGGCGCGCCATGGAGGCGATGCGCGAGGACGAGACGGCGGCGGGCGTCATGGGGGTGGTCCTCCCGCGCTACCGCATGGCGGCGCTCGTGACCTCGGCGGCGATCGCCGGCTACGCGGGCGCGCTCTCGGCGCACGTCTCCTCGTTCATCGGGGCGAACGAGTATGGGTTCGACACCGCGGTCACGATCCTCAGCTACGCGCTGCTCGGCGGCATCGGCTCGCCGCTGGGGCCGGTGCTCGGCGCGGCGGTGCTGACGCTCTTGCCCGAGGTGCTGCGCCCGCTCGCCGATTTCCGCCTGCTCATCAACGGCGCGATCATCGTGCTCGCGGTCCTGTTCATGCCGCGCGGCATCCTGCCGTGGCGCATGACGCGCGCCGCGTGAGTCCCTTGGCCGAACCGCTGCTCCGGGTCGCCGGGCTGACGAAGACCTTCCGGGGCCTCAAGGCGGTGGACGGGATCGACCTCGCGGTCGCGCCGGGCTCGGTGCACGGACTGATAGGGCCGAACGGCGCCGGCAAGACGACCTTCTTCAACCTGATCTCCGGCGTGCTCGCCTCCGATGCCGGGACCGTGGCGCTGGATGGCGGCGCGCTCGACGGGCTCTCGACGTACCGGCGCACCGCGCGGGGGCTCGCGCGCACCTTCCAGAACATCCGGATGTTCGCCGACGCGACCGCGATCGAGAACGTGCTGACCGGCATGCACAGCCGCCTCGGGGCCGGCCTGCCGGCGATCCTGACCCGGCTCCCGGGCTTCCGGCGCGAGGAGCGCGACGCCAAGGCCGAGGCGCGCGCGCTGCTCGACCTCGTGGGACTCGGCGACGCCGCCTCGCGCCGGGCGGGCGACCTGCCCTACGGGGACCAGCGCCGGCTGGAGATCGCGCGTGCGCTCGCGTCCCACCCGAAGCTGCTGCTGCTCGATGAGCCGGCGGCCGGCATGAACCCGGCCGAGACCGCCGCCCTGATGCCGCTGCTGCGCCGCCTCGTGGCGGACCGCAACCTCACGATGCTGCTCGTGGAGCACGACATGAAGTTCGTGATGTCGCTCTGCGACCGGGTCACGGTCATGAACTTCGGCCGCAAGATCGCGGAGGGCGCGCCGCGCGAGGTGCGCGAGCACCCCGCCGTCATCGCGGCCTATCTCGGCACCAAGCACGCCGGAGAGGCTGCCGCGTGAGCGAGGCGCTGCTCGACGTCTCGGGGCTGAGGCTCGGCTACGGCCGCAACGACGTCGTGCACGACGTCGCGCTGCGCGTGGACAGGGGCACGATCGTCTCGCTGATCGGCGCGAACGGGGCCGGCAAGACCACGATCCTGCGCGGCATCTCGGGGCTCATCCGGCCGCGCGGCGGCGCGATCCGCCTGGGAGGCCGCGACATCGCCGGGCGGGCGGCACACCGCATCGCGGGGCTCGGGCTGATCCAGGTGCCGGAGGGCCGGCAGGTCTTCGCCAACATGAGCGTCGAGGACAACCTCGCGATGGGTGCCTACCGGCGCAGCGGCCCCGTCACGGCGACGCGCGACGGCGTGCTCGCACGGTTCCCGCGGTTGCGCGAGCGGCTCGACCAGCAGGCCGGCTACCTGTCCGGCGGCGAGCAGCAGATGCTCGCGATCGGCCGCGCCCTCATGGCGGAGCCGGAGGTCCTGCTGCTCGACGAGCCCTCGATGGGCCTCGCGCCGCTGATCGTCGAGGAGATCTTCCGGGTGATCGAGGAGCTGCGCCGCGAGGGCCGGACCGTGCTGCTGGTGGAGCAGAACGCCGCCGCGGCGCTCGAGATCTCGGACCACGCCTACGTGCTGGAGAGCGGCCGCATCGTGATCGAGGGGACGGGCCGGGATGTCGCGCAGGACCCGCGCGTCGTCTCCGCCTATCTCGGCATGTGAGTCCGGCATGTAACGGACCGTCGCGGCCGGGATCCTGTCTCGATCGCGATCGTGCTGCTACGTTCACACTCGATGGATTTGAACACGGTCGAGGCCGTCGCGCAGCCGACGGAGCGGAGCGGACTCGCAGGCTGGCGCGAGGGCGATGCCTGGCTCGCCGGCGGCACCTGGCTGTTCTCCGAGCCGCAGCCCCGGTTGCGGCGGTTGATCGACCTGACCGCGCTCGGGTGGGCGCCCTACCAGGTCTCGAATGCGGGGCTGCATCTCGCGGCGACCTGCACCTTCTCGGAGCTCGCGGCGATCGCGACGCCGCCGGATTGGATCGCCGCATCCTTGATCCGCCCGTGCTGCGAAGCGCTGCTCGGCTCATTCAAGATCTGGAACATGGCGACGATCGGCGGCAATCTCTGCCTCGCGTTGCCGGCCGCCCCCGTGGCGGCGCTCGCGGGGGCGCTCGACGCGACCTGCCTCGTCTGGACGCCGGATGGCGGCGAACGCGCCGTCCCGGCGCTCGACTTCGTCACGGGGCCTGAGCGCAACGCGCTCCGGCCGGGCGAGGTGCTGCGCGCGGTCGACATCCCGGCCGAGGCGCTGACGCGCCGCTCCGCGTTCCGGCGCGCCTCGCTGACGCCGCTCGGCCGCTCCGCCGCGCTCCTCATCGGGACGCTCGCGGCGGATGGCCGGTTCGAGCTTACCGTCACGGCCGCGACGGAGCGGCCGGTCCGGCTCTCCTGGCCCGGCCTGCCGGACCCGGACGAGCTGACCGCCGCGTTGGCATCCAGGATCCCGCGCTACTACGACGACGTGCATGGACGGCCGGACTGGCGGCGGCACGTGACGCTCGACCTGGCCCAGGAGATCCGGGCCGAGCTGTCCGGTGGGACCCGTCCATGAACCTCCTGGTCAACGGCATCTCGCACGCGGCCGATCCCCGTCCCGGCCAGTGCCTGCGCACGCTCTTGCGGGACCTCGGCTTCGTCGGCGTGAAGCGGGGCTGCGACGCGGGCGATTGCGGCGCCTGCACGGTCCATCTCGACGGCGCGGCCGTCCATTCCTGCCTCGTGCCTGCCTTCCGGGCGGCAGGCCGGGCCGTGACCACGATCGAGGGATTGGGCCGGGACGGCGCTATCCACCCCGTCCAGCGCGACTTCATGGCGGCGCAGGGCTTCCAATGCGGGTTCTGCACGCCGGGCCTGATCATGACGGCGGCCGCGCTGGTCGAGGATCAGCGCCGCGACCTCGCCCGCGCGCTCAAGGGCAACCTCTGCCGCTGTACGGGTTACCGGGCGATCGCGGACTCGATCTCCGGCGTCACGCATGTCGAGCCCCTAGGAGCCTGCGGCCGCAACGTCGCGGCCCCGGCCGCGGAGGCGATCGTGACGGGGCGCGCCGCCTTCACGCTCGACGTCGCGCCCGACTGCGTCGCGCCCGACCGCGTCGCGCACCTCAAGGTGCTGCGCTCGCCCCACGCTTGCGCGGAGATCGTGTCGATCGACAAGGCCGCCGCGATAGACGTCCCGGGCGTCTTGGCGGTCCTCACGCACGAAGACGCCCCGGCGCGATCCTTCTCGAGCGGCCGGCACGAGCATCCGGACGACGACCCGGCCGACACGCTCGTCCTGGACCGTGTTCTGCGCTTCGTCGGGCAGCGCGTCGCGGCTGTCGTGGCCGAGACCGAGGCGGCCGCGGAAGCCGGCTGCCGCGCGCTCGGCGTCGCGTACCGCGTGATGCCGGCTGTCCTCACGCCCGAGAAGGCGCTGCGGCCGGGCGCGCCCGTCGTGCACGCGGCGCGGGGACTCGCGGACAACGTCGTGGCGGAGCTACACGGCCATGTGGGGGACGTGGATGCGGGGTTCGCGGAGGCCGAGGTGATCCACGAGGCCACCTACCACTCGCCGCGCCTCCAGCACGCGCATCTCGAGACGCACGCGGCTTTGGGCTGGATGGCGCAGGACGGGCGGCTCACGATCCGCTCCAGCACGCAGGTGCCGTTCCTGACCCGCGACGCGCTGGCGACCCTGTTCGACCTCGATCCCGCGCAGGTGCGCGTCGTCGCCGGGCGGGTCGGCGGCGGCTTCGGCGGCAAGCAGGAGATGCTGACCGAGGACCTCGTGGCTCTCGCCGTCCTGAAGACGGGCCGGCCCGTGCGCTACGAGATGAGCCGGCAGGAGCAATTCGCCGCCACGACGTCCCGCCACCCGATGCGGGTCGGGGTGAAGCTGGGAGCCCGGCGCGACGGCACGCTGACCGCGATCCGGATGGATGTCGTGTCCGACACGGGCGCCTACGGAAACCACGCGCCGGGCGTGCTGCACCACGGCACGAACGAGGTGATCGGCCTCTACCGCTGCCCGAACAAGCGCGTCGACGGCATATCCGTCCACACCCACACGCTGCCCGCCGGAGCCTTCCGCGGCTACGGGCTCAGCCAGACGATCTTCGCGATGGAGAGCGCGATGGACGAGCTCGCGCGCGCCCTCGCGCTCGACCCGATCGAGCTCAGGCGCCGCAACGTCGTGCGGCCCGGCGACCCGATGGTCTCCACGAGCTCGTCGCCCCACGACGTCGCGTTCGGGAGCTACGGGCTCGACCAGTGCCTCGACCTCGTGGAGCGCGCTCTCGGCTCTACCTCCGACGTGCCGCCCTCGCCCGATTGGCGCGTCGGCGAGGGCGTGGCGCTCGCCATGATCGACACGATCCCGCCGCGCGGGCACTTCGCGCAGTCGCGCATCCGCCTCGCGGACGACGGGACCTGCGAACTCGCGTTCGGGACGGCCGAGTTCGGCCAAGGCAGCACGACGACGCACGTGCAGATCGCCGCCGAGACGCTGGGCCTACCGCCCGACCGCGTCAGGGTCCGGCAATCCGACACGGACGCGGTCGAGCACGATACCGGCGCCTACGGCAGCACGGGCATCGTGGTGGCGGGCGCCGCGACGTTGCGCGCGGCCGAGGACCTTCGGCGGCAGGTCCTGACCTTCGCGGCGGAGCATCTCGGGACATGCGCGGAGAGCGCCCGCCTCGTCGACGGACAGGTCGAGAGCGGCGGCCACCGGCTCGACTTGAAACACGTGGCGGCGCTCGCGCGGGCGTCCGGCCGGGTGCTCACCGGCATCGGCCGGGCGGACGGGACGCCGCGCTCCGTCGCCTTCAACGTGCACGGGTTCCGGGTCGCGGTGCATACCCGCTCGGGCGAGGTCCGCATCCTGCGAAGCGTCCACGCGGCCGATGCCGGCCGGGTGATCAACCCCATGCAGTGCCGCGGACAGGTCGAGGGCGGCGTCGCGCAGGCGATCGGCGCGGCGCTCTACGAGGATCTGCGCATCGACGCGACCGGGCGCGTGATCACGGACGCGTTCCGCAGCTATCACGTCCCGACCTTCGCGGACGTGCCGCGGACCGAGGTCATGTTCGCCGACACGCATGACAGCATCGGCCCGATGGGGGCGAAGTCGATGAGCGAGAGCCCGTTCAACCCGGTCGCGCCGGCGCTCGCCAACGCGGTCGCGGACGCGACGGGCGTGCGCTTCCGCGAGACGCCCTTCGCGGCCGACCGGATCTACCGCGCGATCCTGGAGACCGGGACGTGACGTCGGTCAGCGCGATCCGCGGTCAGGCGGTCAGCTTCGCGGGCGACCCGTTCCGGGAGCCCGTGGACAGGTGTCTCGTCCACCACGAGGACGCGCTGATCGTGGTGCGGGACGGGCGCATCGCGGCCTTCGGCCCCTACGCGACGACGCGCGACCGGCTGCCCGCGGGTGTCGAGCCGACGCATTACGCGCGCGAGCTGATCGTGCCGGGCTTCGTGGACGCGCACGTGCATTACCCTCAGCTCGGGATGATCGGCTCCTACGGCGAGCACCTGCTCGGCTGGCTGGAGCGCTACACGTTCCCCGCAGAGGCGCGTTTCGCGGACCGCGCCCACGCGGACCGGATGGCGGCGCTGTTCCTGCGCGAGCTCCTGCGCAACGGCACGACCACGGCCGCCGTCTACTGCACGGTGCATCCGGGATCGGTCGAGGCGTTCTTCGAAGAGTCGGAGCGCTTCGACACACGCATGCTCGCCGGCAAGGTGCTGATGGACCGCAACGCTCCCGCGGCCCTGCTCGACACCGCCCAGCGCGGCTACGACGAGAGCACGGCCCTCATCCGGCGCTGGCACGGGCGCGGCCGGCAGCATTACTGCGTGACGCCGCGCTTCGCAGCGACGAGCACCGAGGCGCAGCTCGAGACCGCGGCTGCGCTGATGCGCGAGCATGACGGCCTCTTCCTCCAGACGCATCTCTGCGAGAGCGAGGCCGAGATCGCCTGGGTGCGCGAGCTGTTCCCGGAGCGGGCGAGCTATCTCGACGTCTACGATCAGGCGGGCCTCGTCGGGCCCCGGTCGATCTTCGGCCACGCGATCCACGTGAGCGAGCACGATCTCTGCACCTGCCACGCGCGCGACACCTCGCTCGCGCATTGCCCGAGCTCGAACCTGTTCCTCGGCAGCGGCCTGTTCCGGCTCTTCGACGCGCTCGACCCGCGCCGGCCCATCCGCGTCGGCCTCGGCAGCGATATCGGGGCCGGCACGTCGCTCTCGCAGCTGCGCACGCTGGGCGAGGCCTACAAGGTGGCGGCGTTGCAGGACCGCAAGCTCGACGCGGTACGCGCCTTCCATCTCGCGACGGCGGGTGGCGCGCGGGCGCTGCACCTCGACGACCGGATCGGGCGGATCGAGGCCGGCCACGACGCCGATCTGTGCGTGCTCGACCCGCACGCGACGCCCCTTATGGCGTTACGGGCCGAGCGCAGCCAGGACGTCGCCGACCTCCTCTTCACGCTGATGACGCTCGGCGACGACCGCGCGGTGCGGGCCACCTACGTGGCGGGGGAGTGCGTCTACGACGCGGCCCGGACGCCGGACCCGTTCCGCTACCCGGATCGGTTCTAACCTCTCCCGATCACCGCCTCGATCTGCCCGTGCGGCTCGTCGGTCGGCAGGAAGATTGTGCCGCGCTCCGTGATGCCGAAGGCCGAGAGGTCGATCGGGATGTAATGCTTGTTCGGCATCGCGAGCCGCACCTCGCGCAGTTCCGCCACGGCGGCCAGCGCCGCCTCGCCCATCCGGTACATGCTATCCTGGACGCTGCGGCTGTAGGTGTCCGCGAAGACGCCCAGCATGACGTCCATGATGCGGGCGTTGGCGACTGCGTAGTCCTCGGGCGTCCGGTCCCAGGTCCAGGTCGCGTCCATGCTGGTCGCCGCGATGCGGTCGTCGGTGTCCGGCAGCGTGCGGTATGCGTCCGCGTGGAAGTCGCTCCACCCGCTCTCAGTGGTCTTCATGAAGGTGAAGCCCGCCATGCCGGACCGGGTCACGGTGCCCTCCCGGTCCGCCGTGACGCCGGCCAGAGGCCGGCCGTTGCCGTCGAGCGTGAAGGCGTGGTCGTGCGCCCGCCCGCCGACAGAGAGGCGCGTCCAGCACGTCTCCAGAGCCGTCACCTCGGCGCGCGAGACTTGCGGGTAGCGGTCGAGAAAGAACGCCGCCACGAGACCCGCGAAACCCTCGTTGCCGGCATTCGGATGCTTGTGCGCGAGCACGTTCACGACGTTCTTCATCGTGTCGGTGGCGATCGAGGTGCGGTTGTCGCCGGCCGTGTAGGCGCCGTCGAAATCGCCCTCCAGCATGACCGACAGCGTGAGTTCGCGCACCTCGTGGCGCGCGCCGTCGCGCACGAGCCGCAGCGTGCGGACCCGGCCCTTGCCGTAGCGGCTCGACGTCAGCGCCACGCTCAGGTCTCGCGGCGCATCGCGCTCTCGTGCCAGCGCCGCAGCAGCATGTGCGAGATCCAGCTCGTCACGAGGAAGATCGCGACGCCCGAGGCCGAGATCAGGACGAGCGCCGCGAACATGCGCGGGATGCGCAGCTGGAACCCCGATTCGAGGATCCGGTAGGCGAGGCCGGACGCGCTCCCGCCGGTGCCCGCCACGAACTCCGCCACGACGGCGCCGATCAGCGCGAGGCCGCCCGAGATCTTCAGCCCGCCCAGGAAATACGGGAGCGCCGCCGGCAGGCGCAGGTGGCGCATCGTCTGCCACCGCCCCGCCCGGTAGAGCTGGAACAAAGCCACGAGGTTGTGGTCGGCCGAGTTCAGCCCGAGGATCGTGTTCGACAGGATGGGGAAGAACGCGACGATCCACGCGCAGATGAGGAGCGACAGGTTCACGTCGTCCGCCCAGATGATGATCAGCGGCGCGATCGCGACGACCGGCGTTACCTGAAGCACGACCGCGTAGGGGAACAGCGCCCGCTCCATCCAGCGCGACTGCGCGAACAGGATCGCGAGCGCGACGCCGATCACGACGGCCGCGACCAGCGCCGCCAGCGTGATCTTCAGCGTGACGAGGAGCGAACCCGAGAGCGTGCCCCAATCCGACACGACCGTCTGCGCGATGAGCCACGGCCCGGGCAGCACGTAGGGCGGGATGCCCTTGAGGATCACGAGCGCCTGCCAGAGCGCCAGCCCGAGCAACCCGACGACGCTCGGCGCCAGGATGCCGGGCCACGCGCCG
Source organism: uncultured Enterovirga sp. (assembly GCA_964250725.1). Taxonomy (GTDB): domain Bacteria; phylum Pseudomonadota; class Alphaproteobacteria; order Rhizobiales; family Beijerinckiaceae; genus Enterovirga. The sequence continues at coordinate 9,902 of CAXUHE010000123.1, forward strand.
GCCCGCAGCCCCAGGACGCGCCGCCCGCTCTCCATGACGGGGCGTGCGCCGGCATCGGTGCCGTCGGGCACCAGGGCCTCGCTCATCGGCATGCACTCTCGCGTCCGTCATTGCGAGGAGAGGCAGTCGACGAAGCAACCCAGCACCAGCGCGCGCGTCGGTCCTGGGTTGCTTCGCTGCGCTCGCAATGACGGGTGTGCCGACGAGGATCGCTCATGCGGCGATCGCCTCCTTGAGCGCGCCGGACGCGACACGGCAGAGATGCGCGTAATCGGCCGAGGTCCGGAACAGGTCGTCGCGCGGGTAGGGCGCGGGGTTGTCGAGGTCGGTGACGACCCGCCCCGGCCGGGCCGCCATGACCACGATGCGGCCGGACAGGTAGACGGATTCGAACACCGAATGCGTCACGAACACCGCCGTGAAGCGCTCCTCCCACCATAGCCGCAGGAGGTCGTCGTTGAGCTTGTGGCGCGTGATCTCGTCCAGCGCCGCGAAGGGCTCGTCCATGAGCAGGATCTTCGGCCGGGTCACGAGCCCCCGGGCGATCGAGACGCGCATCTTCATGCCGCCGGACAACTCGCGCGGATAGGAGCGCTCGAACCCCGAGAGACCGACCAGCGCCAGCATGCGGGCCGCCCGGTCCTCCGCCTCGCGCCGGTTCACGCCCGCGAGCTTCAGCGGCAGGACGACGTTCGCGAGCGTGGTCGCCCAGGGCAGCAGCGTCGGCTCCTGGAAGATGAAGCCGAGTTCCGGCTCGCGCTCCGCGCCCGGCCACGCGACCGTCCCGGAGCTCGGCCGCACGAGGCCAGAGATGAGGCGCAGCAGCGTGGACTTGCCGCAGCCCGACGGCCCGAGCAGGCTCACGAACTCGCCCCTCGCGAGGTCGAGGTCGACGCGGGCGAGCGCCGTCGTGCCGTTGCCGAAGACCTTCGACAGGCCGCGGATGGCTAGCAGCGGCCGGGCGGGGCTCGTCATCGCCGCGTCGGCCAGCCGTGCGCTCAAATCGCCAGACCCTTGTTGATGAAGTCGAGGCTGTAGGCTTTCGCGACGTCGACGCCCTTGGGGAAGACGCCGGCTTGCGTCATCACGTCGTAGAAGGTGCGCCAGCGCGCATCCGTCATGGCCCCGATGCCGAGCTTCAGCGAGTCGCCCGAATGGACGATGCCGCGCTCCTT
>CAXUHE010000124.1:0-11031 GCA_964250725.1 uncultured Enterovirga sp.
GACGCGCTGGAGCGCGAGGAGGAGAACCCGCACGCCGCGCTCGACGCGGCCGTGAAGGCGGTCGAGCTCGCGCCGGACCTCGTGCCGGCCGCGACGCTCGCGGGCCGGCTGCTCGCCGCCAAGGGCGATCTCAAGCGCGCCGCCAAGGTCATCGAGACCGCGTGGCGCACCACGCATCACCCGGACCTCGCGGCCGCCTATATGGGCCTGCGCTCGGGCGATTCGGCGGCGGACCGGCTGCGCCGGGCCGAGACGCTGGCCCGCATGTCGAGCTGGGCGCCGGAATCGCGCCTCGCCATCGCGCGCGCCGCGATCGAGGCGCGCGACCTGTCCCGTGCCCGCGCGACCCTGCAGCCGCTGCTCCACGAGCGCCCGACGATGCGCGTCTGCTTCACCATGGCGGACCTGGAGGGGCAGGAAGGCCGGACCGGCCGCGTGCGCGAGTGGCTCGCCCGGGCGGCCCGCGCGCCGCGCGACAAGGCCTGGATCGCGGACGGGATCGTGTCGGAGACCTGGGCACCCGTCTCGCCCGTCAGCGGGCGTCTCGACGCCTTCGTGTGGGACACGCCGCCCGAGGTGCTGGGCGCGCCGGCCAGGCCCGAGGATCTCGTCCCGCCGGAGGACGACCCGGTCGAGCCGCCCCCGTCGAGCCTGCCCGCCCCGATCGTCCCGGAGGCGCCCGCCGCCGTGGTGGAGCCGTCGCGGCCCTCGCCCGTCGAGGTCGCGGCCTCGATCCCCGCGAGCCCGCCCCTGCCGGACCCGGTGGTGGTCGTCCCCGCGGCACCCGGCGCGCCCGAGCCGTCCCGGTCCCAACCCCGCCCCATGGCGGCCGGCCGCGAACCGGAGCCCGTCGTGTTCCCCGTGGCGCACGCACCGGACGACCCGGGTGCGGCGGGTGCCGGCGGGGGTGTCGAACCCCGTTCCCGTTTTCGTCTGATCGGGTAGGATCCGTGTGGCGGCGGAGCGCCGCCCAGGGAGGTCATCATGGCGAGATCGAATTGGGCCGCGCGGGCGCTGGCGCCGTGGGTTCTGACACTTGGACTGGCGGCCTCGCCCGCCCTCGCCCAGTCACCGCAGACCGGGACGCCCGCGAAGCCCGCGGCCTCTCCCACGACGAGCGCGCCGGCCGCGAAGCCCGCCGCGCCGGCCGCCACCTCGGCGAAGATGCCGCTCCTCGACCTCAACTCGGCCTCCAGGGACGAGCTCGATGCGCTGCCGGGCATCGGCTCGGTCCGGGCCGACGCCATCATCAAGGGTCGGCCCTACAAGGGCAAGGACGAGCTCCTGCGCAAGAAGGTCCTGCCGTCGAACGTCTATAACGGCATCAAGGACCGGGTCATCGCGAAGCAATCCTGACGCTCATCGTATTGGTGGACAGGCAAAACATGGCGCGGGACCCTCTCCCAATGGGAGAGGGTAGGGTGAGGGGTTACGAGGTCTCCGGAGAGGGCGCTTCCCCCTCACCCGGTCGGCTCACGCCGACTCGACCTCTCCCCCTCGGGGAGAGGTGTCCCGCGCCCTTCGCCTCACCGTATCGCGCTTTGAGCCGCCCACTGTTCCCACGAGCGCCCTCCCGCGCTAGACACCGCGCGTGACACACACCAAGCAGCCATGACCGCACGCCTGCACCGGGGCGACCTGCCCGACGGCTACGATCCGGGTCCCGCGATCGCGATCGACACCGAGACGCTGGGCCTCGACCCGCTGCGCGACCGGCTCTGCGTCGTGCAGATCTCGCGCGGCGACGGCGGCGCCGACGTGGTGCAGATCTCGGGCAGGTTCAACACTCCGCCGAACCTCGTGCGCGTGCTCGCCGATCCCGGCGTGCTCAAGATCTTCCATTTCGCGCGGTTCGATCTCGCGGTGCTGTTCCATCGGCTCGGCGTGATGCCGGCACCGGTCTACTGCACCAAGATCGCGTCCAAGCTCGCCCGCACCTACACGGACCGGCACGGCCTCAAGGACCTCGCGCGCGAGCTCCTGACCATCGACCTGTCGAAGGTTCAGCAATCCTCCGATTGGGGCGCGGACACGCTCTCGCCCGCCCAGGTCGAGTACGCGGCCTCCGACGTGCTGCACCTGCACGCGCTGAAGATGCGCCTCGACACGATGCTGGCCCGCGAGGACAGGACCGCCGTCGCGGAGGCCTGTTTCGGGTTCCTGCCGGTGCGCGCGCGGCTCGACCTCATGGGATGGTCCGAGACCGACATCTTCGCACATAGTTGACGAATTTCGGCTCCTCTGCGCAGATCGGGCGGCGGCCATAACTTCGCCGCAGCGCGCGGGCATGGATGGCGCACCCACAACACTCTCCGGATCCTGCCGTGATCGCGCTCGCGTCGCCCGACACCCTCGCGTCGTATGACGCGCCGGCTGCGCCGCGTGGCCGCGCCTACGACGCGGCGCGTCGCCACTCCGCCCGCGTGCGCCTGTTCAAGGTCCTGATCCCGGTCGGGTCCGCGGTCGCGGCGGCGCTGGTCGTGGCGGTGACGGTGTACAACCCGTTCGGGAAGCTCGCCGGGCTGACGATGGGCCAGATCTCGCTCTCCGGCACCAAGGTCGCGATGGAGGGTCCGCGCCTGACCGGCTTCCGCAGCAAGGATGCGCGCCCCTACGAGGTGACCGCGGTCGCGGCCTACCAGGACATCCGCAAGCCGAACGTCATCGAGCTGAAGGACATGCAGGCGCGCCTCACGGTGGACGAGTCGGGCGCGAGCGCGCGGCTCGTCTCCAGGATGGGCGTGTTCGACACGACCAAGGAACACCTGGAGCTCAGCCAGGACATCCGCATCACGACCGACAAGGGCGACGAGGTGCTGATGCGCTCGGCCTCGGTCGACTTCAAGGCCGGCACGGTCCTCTCGAAGGAGCCGGTCAAGATCACGACCGCACAGGGCGTGATCGAGGCCGAGGGCGTCCAGGTCTCGGAGAACGGGCGCACGGTCTCGTTCACCGGCCGGGTGAGGACGCAGTTCGACCGCTCGGTCACCGGGGCGCCAGCGTCGACCGGTTCCGTCGCGGCCAAGTACACCGAAGCCAAGCCTGACCGTAGCTTGCCCGACCGTAGCTTGCCCGACCGCTGAACAAGCCCGACCGCTGCCCACCGCCGACACGCGAGCAGGACACCTCGACGATGCCCCATCTCGCCGCCGCGATCCCCCGTTTCGCGATCCTGCGTTTCGCGATCCTGGGTCTGTCCCTGTGTGTGCCCGTGGCGCTGCTCGCGGGTCAGGCCGCCGCGAAAGACCGTGCCTCGGCCTTCGGCGAGCTCGGGACGAACAAGGAGCCGATCAAGATCGACGCCGACCGGCTCGACGTGTTCGACAAGGAAGGCCGGGCGGTCTTCGCGGGCAATGTCGTGGCGGTGCAGGGCGACAGCACCATGCGCTGCACGTCGCTGACCGTGCTCTACGAGCAGGGCCGCGGGGCCGCGGCAGCGGGCGCCACGACGGCCGCGCCCGCGGAGCCCGCCAAGGCGGCGGCCTCCCGCGGCGGCGCGAACCCGCTCGCGGGCGGCGACAGCGCCATCCGCAAGATCAACTGCAAGGGCCCGGTCACCATCGTGTCGAAGACGCAGGTCGCGACCGGCGACAACGCGGAGTTCGACCGCGCGGCGAACAAGGTCGTGCTCGTCGGCAACGCGGCGCTCAGCGACGGGCCGAACGTCACGCGGGGCGAGCGCGTCGCCTACGACATCAACACCGGCATCGCGAACGTGATGGGGGGCCGGGTGCGCGCGCTCATCGTGCCGGGCAGCCAGAACAAGACCGCCCCGGGGGGCAAGAAGGCGGAGTAGGGCCGAGGTTGCGGTCGCCCGGCCGGGGGACTATCTCGGCTCGAGGCCAGGCTTCGGCTTCGCCTCCCTCGCGCCAGGCGGATCGTTCGAGTTGAAGCTGTCCCTGAACCGCCGCGGCGCCTCCGCGACCGCCGGCCGGGACAGCGGGGCGGCGTCGCCCGGGAGCGGGGCGGCGGTGCCCCCGAGCGGGGCGGCGGTGGCGATCCCCGGACCGCTCGCGTCCTTCGCCCGCGCCCTGTTCCGCCGCCGGGGCCGGCCCGACGACGTCGTCGAGTTCGGCGCGCCGGGCTACCTCGCGGTCTCGGGGCTGGAGAAGAGCTACCGCGGCCGCACCGTCGTCAGCGACGCGTCGCTCCACGTCCGGCAGGGCGAGGCGGTGGGGCTGCTGGGGCCGAACGGGGCCGGCAAGACCACGATCTTCTACATGATCACCGGGCTGGTCGCGGCCGACCGCGGGCTCATCAGCCTGGAGGGCCACGACATCACCAGGCTGCCGATGTACCGCCGCGCGCGGCTCGGCATCGGCTACCTGCCGCAGGAGGCCTCGATCTTCCGCGGCCTCGACGTCGAGGACAACATCCGGGCCGTGCTGGAGGTCGTGGAGCCCGACCGCAAGGCGCGCGAGCGCAAGCTCGAGGAGCTGCTCGAGGAGTTCGACATCGCGCGGCTGCGCAAGACGCCCGCGATCGCGCTCTCGGGCGGCGAGCGGCGGCGCTGCGAGATCGCGCGCGCCCTCGCGAGCTCGCCGACCTTCATGCTGCTGGACGAGCCCTTCGCGGGCATCGACCCGATCGCGGTGGGCGACATCCAGGCGCTGGTGCGGCACCTGACGGGGCGCGGCATCGGGGTGCTCATCACGGACCACAACGTGCGCGAGACGCTGGCGCTGACCGACCGCACCTACATCATCCATTCGGGCAAGGTGCTGACCGAGGGCCGGCCGGACGAGATCGTGGCGAACGAGGACGTGCGCCGCCTCTACCTCGGCGAGGATTTCCGGATGTAGCGCGGCGTCAGCCGGCGCGGCGCATGCGGCGGGCGAGGTTCTCGCCGATCATCACGCAGGTGAAGTGCAGGTTCGCCCGGCAATCGGACGGCATGATGGAGGCGTCGCAGACCCGCAGGCCCTCGACGCCGCGCACCTTGAGGTCGGGATCGACGACGCCGCGCGGGTCCTCCCACACGCTCATGCGGCAGGTGCCGGCCGCGTGCTGGATGTCGCCCGCCTCCTCCAGCATCAGCGCATCGAGGTCGTCGTCCGGGAGAGCCGCCGCCTCGTCCATGCGAAGGCCGCTCTCGCCGAAGGTGATGGAGGTCGCGATCCCGGCGAGCGCCGGGTCGGCGGTCAGCCCCGCGAGCCGCCGCACCGCGTCGCGCAGGCGCAGCCGGTCGCGCGGATCGTCCAGCATGTTCTCCTCGACCACCGGGTCGATCTCCGGGTCGGCGGACGCGAGGTGCAGCTCGCCGCGCGAGAAGGCGTCGTAGAGCGCCGCCCCGACGGCTCCCTGCGGCGTGGGCTCGGGTCCGGTGAGGACGCGGTGGTTGTAGGCGATGAAGATCATGTCGCGCTGCCCCCCGCCGCCGAGTCCGCTCGAATAGGTGACGCAGCAATTCGTGTGGCGGGCGTCCCGCCCCTCGGCCCGGTGCCCCGGCTTCAGGTCGAGCGTCGCCCGGACGATCGGATGGTCCATGAAGTTGCGGCCGACGCCCTCGTGCGCGTGGAGGACCGGGATGCCCGCCGCGCGCAGGCCCTCCGCCGGCCCGATGCCGGAGCGCATGAGGATCGCCGGGGAGTGGATGGCGCCGGCGCAGATCACGATCTCCCGCGCGGCGATCTCGCTCCAGGGCTCGGTGCCGAAGCGGACCCGCACGCCCGTCGCGCGGCGCCCCTCGAACAGGATGCGGTCGACGAGCGCGCCCCCGCGGATCTCGAGGTTCGCGCGGCCCCGCGCCGGCTCCAGGTAGGCGTCGTTCGTCGTGACCCGGTGGCCGTCGCGGCTGTTGATCGGGTTGCACGAGACGCCCTCCCCCTCGGGCGCGTTCAGGTCCGCCTTCCACGTATGGCCGGCCGCCAGGGCGGCGTCCCGGAGCGCCAGGTCGACCGCGCCCCAGGTCTCGACCGGCGCACGGTGGACCGGCAGCGGCCCGCCCCGGCGGATGCCTGGCTCCGTGCCGGTGTCAGGATCGTCCTCGATCAGGTCGAAGAGCGGCAGCACGTCCCGTGCGGACCACCCCTCGCAGCCCTCCTCGGCCCAGGCGTCGAAGGCCGCCGGCACGCCCCGGATCGCGATCTGCGCGTTCACCGCGGAGGAGCCCCCGAGCGCGCGGCCGCGCCAGTAGAAGCGCGGCTCCTGCACGCGCGTGCGCCGGGTCACGAGCCTCGGCCATTGCCACTCGGCCTGATGCGCGGGGTCGTTCATGAACGGCACGATGTTCGCCGAGCGCAGCGCGTGCGGCGCGTCCGCCGTGCGCCAGTCGCGCCCCGCCTCCAGGAGCAGCACCCGCCGGCCGGGATCCTCGGAGAGGCGCGCCGCCACGACCGCCCCGGAGGAGCCGGCCCCGATCACCATGACGTCGTACATTGGCGCTCTTCTCGATGTTCTAGAGGCAGCGAGGCGGATACCACGTCCGGTCCGGCCGACATGTTGCGGTCTCGCCACCTCCCCGACCGGAGCAGCGCGTCGGCGTAGCGCAGCACCCACGGACCGCCGCGAATCGGGGTGAAACGCGACGTCGACGAGATGCGGACTTTGGGATCGCGTGCGAGGAGGCGCGACGCCACGTCGCGCGCCTCCTCGATTCGACCGAGTTCGACGAGGTCGATGTTGAGGCTGCGATAGCTCGACATCCAGTTCGGCGTCTCCGCGACGGCCTTCGCGGCCCCGCTGGCCCCCTCCTCGCAGCGTGCGTGCCCCGTTCGCCAGGGCAGCGGGCGGCGGGCGGCGGGCGGCGCCATCCAGGCGATGTCGCGTCTTGACGCCCGGCGGCTCTCAAAATAAACCGGACATGCGTTCTATTTATCAGGGCGCTTACGTGCGGCCCGGCCCTTCTCGACCGGCGCGAGGCCGCCCGAGCGGAGGAGACGAGATGGGACAGGCATCGCCGGCTTTGCGCGCCGTCAACCCGCGCGACGTGGGCTCCGTGGCGTTCCGGTTTCCCGATCCGCCGGGCCTGCCGGACGAGATCCGCATGCTGCGCGATCAGGTCGGCCGCTTCGTGGAGCGGGAGGTCGTGCCGTACGCGGACGCCTGGGAGCGGGAGGGCAAGATCCCGCGCGAGGTGTTCCGGCGGATGGGGGAGCTCGGCTTCCTGGGCATGCGCCACCCCGTCGCGTATGGCGGCACGGATATGGGGCCGCTCGCCTCGCTGGTCTTCGCGGAGGAGCTCGGCCGTTCGACCTATGGCGGGTTCACCTCCTCCACCCTCGTCCATTCGGACATGTCGGCGATCCATATCAGCCGGCGCGGGACGCCCGCTCAGAAGGAGAAGTATCTCCCGGCCATGATCCGCGGCGAGACGGTGTGCGCGATCGCGGTCACGGAGGCGGGCGGGGGTTCGGACGTCGCGCGCCTCCGGACCCGGGCCGTGCGGGAGCGCGACGGCTGGGTGATCAACGGCTCGAAGATGTTCATCACGAACGGCGTCTACGGCGACGTCCTGATCGTGGCGGCCCGCACCGACCCCTCGGCGAAGGGCAGCCGGGGCATGTCGCTCTTCATCGTGGAGCGCGACACGCCCGGCGTCACGGTGACGAAGCTCGCGAAGCACGGATGGCTCTGCTCGGACACGGCCGAGATCGGCTTCGACAACGTCAGGATCCCGGCGGAGAACCTGCTCGGCGAGGAGAACCACGGCTTCTACGCCATCATGGAGGGCTTCGAGAACGAGCGCATCTGCATCGGGGGGATCTGCGCGGGCGAGAGCGGCAAGGCGATCGAGTTGACGGTCGCCTACGTGAAGAGCCGCGAGGCGTTCGGCGGGTCGCTGTGGGACCAGCAGGTCGTGCGCCAGAAGCTCGCCACTCTGGCCGCGCGCGCGGCCGCCGCCCGGGCGCTCGCCTATCAGGCGGCCGAGCTCGCGGTCGCGGGGGCGAACTCGGCCCGCGAGGTCTCGATGGTGAAGGCGCTCTCGCCGGAGGTGCTGCACGACGTCGTGCACGGCTGCCTCCAGCTCCACGGCGGCACGGGCTACATGCACGGCTCCGCGATCGAGCGCATGGTGCGCGACGCCCGCATCCTGCCGATCGGGGGCGGCGCGACCGAGGTCATGCTGGAAGAGGTCGCCAAGCGCATGTGAGGCGTCCTCCGATCCATTTTCTCGTCGTTGCGAGCGCAGCGAAGCAACCCAGGAGCCTGTGCGAGCCCGCTGGGTTGCTTCGTCGGCTACGCCTCCTCGCAATGACGGTCGTGGGAGCCTGCCTCGTCCGGCGGCCTCTCCCGCCTATTCGACCGCTCGGCGTCGTACGGACGGGAAGGCCGTCCTCTACCTGACCGGCTTGTAGCTCAGCGTCGCGTAATCGGCCTGCATGATCTGCAGCTTCGAGTTCGTGAAGCGCACGTTCGGCCCGAAGCTCATCGGCGCCATGACGCCCGTCTCCAGGTCCTTCGTCGCCTCGATCTCGCGGTTGGTGCAGGCCCAGGTGAGGTCCCGGCCACACTTCGTCATGGCGGCGATCAGCACGCGGGCGCCCGCGTAGCCCGCCATCGTGTAACGGTTGATGCTCTTGAACTCCGCCTCGGAGACGAGCGCCTTCGCCTTCTCCAGGAAGGCCTGGCCGGCCGGGCTCGCGAAGGGCTCGACGTAGTCGACCGCGTAGATCCCGTCGGAGACCGGACCCATCAGCTTCAACACCGCCTCGACCCGCCCCGGCCAGAAGATGCCCACGACCGGCTTGATCGCGAGCTTCTCCAGCTCCTTCATCATCGCGACGTTCTCGCTGATGATGCCGCCCGCCAGGAACACCTCGACGCCCGCATCCTTCAGCCGGACCATCTCGGAGGAGAAATCCTGCTGCCCGCGCTTGTAGCTCGCGCTGTAGACGACGTTCAGCTTCTTCTCCTTGACGACGTCGTCGAACCCGTCCCGCACCGCGACGCCGTAATCGTCGTCCTGCGTGATCAGCCCCCAGGTCTTGCCGGGGTTCTTCTCGGCGAGGAACCGCACGAGGACCCGGATGCCCTCCTCGTAGGAGGAGCCGACCGCGAAGATGTTCCTGCGCGGCGGCTCGTACATCCCCTTGACGGGGCCGACGCTCGCGATCGTCGGGATGCCGGACTTGTCGAGCACCGGCATCGCGGCCAGCACCTGGCCCGACCCCGACTGGCCGGGAATCGCGAAGACCTTGTCGACGTCGATCAGCTTGCGGGTCGCCTGGATGGTGCGGGCCCCGATATAGCCGTCGTCGTCCATGATGAGGCGGATCTTGCGCCCGTTGACGCCGCCCGCGGCGTTCGCCTCCGCGATCGCCACCTTGACGCCCGTCGTGTGCGCGACGCCGAGCAGCGCCGGCGGGCCGGTCAGCGGGATGACGCTGCCCAGCAGGATCTCGGTGTCGGTCACGCCCTGGTCGGCCGCGAGGGCGGGTCCGCCCGCGAGTCCCCCCACGGCGATGCTCGCCGCGATCAACGTTCTCAGCATGTGTCGTCCTCCCTTCATGAGCCGGTGTCCGGCTTCGTGGTTGTCTAGAAGCGCAGCGGCCAGTGCACCCAGAGCCGCCTCGCATCATGCCAGATCCGGACGAGCCCGCCGGGCTCGAAGCGCAGGAACAGGATGATGACGAGCCCGTAGAGCGTGCTCTTCAGCTCCTGCGCGCCCGTCGAGAACAGGGCCTCCGCCTGGGTGCCGAACAGGCGCAGCAGCGACCCCGTGACCTCGGGCAGGAGCATGATGAAGATCGTCCCGAGGATCGCGCCCAGGGGCGAGCCGAGGCCGCCGACGATCAGGATCGCGAGCGCCTCAATCGACAGGAGGAACGGGAAGCCCTCGACGCTGACATAGCTCAGGTTGATGCCGTAGAGTGCGCCCGCGATGCCCGTCACGAAGGCGCTCGTCACGAAGGCGAGCAGCTTGTAGGCGTTGAGGTTGATGCCCATCGCGCGCGCCGCGATGTCGTTGTCGCGGATCGCCACGAGGGCGCGGCCGATGCGGCTGCGGCGCAGGTTCAGCGTGCCGAACAGGGTCAGGATCGCGGCCGCGAGGCACAGGTGGGAGAAGGCGGCATCGGACGCGAAGCTGAGGCCCAGCATGTCGGGGCGCTCGACCGTGATCCCGCGCGCGCCGTTCGTCAGCGGACCGGCCTCCAGGATCAGGTTGTTGATGATGAACGCGAAGGCGAGGGTCGTGATCGCGAGGTAGAGGCCGCGCAGCCTGAGCGAGGGCGCGCCGACCACGAGGCTGAGCGCGGCCGGCACCAGGCCCGCCGCCAGGAAGCCCGCGAGCGGCGGCATCCCGCCCCTCGAGACGACGACCGCGTAGCCGTAGGCGCCCGAGACCAGGAATCCCACGTGGCCGAGCGAGATCAGCCCGGTATAGCCCGTCAGGATGTTGAGCCCGAGCACGCCCACGACCGTGATGAGCGTGACCGTCATCAGCGACAGCAGGTAGGCGTTCACGAGGTAGGGCGCGGCCGCGAGCACGGCCATCAGCACCGCGCCCCAGAACCAGACGAGCCGCGAATCGGTGAGCGCGATGAGCTCGCCGTAGGTCTCCTTGTAGGTGCCGCTGCGCATGGTCAGACCCGCTCGATGTCGCGCTGGCCGAACATCCCGAACGGCCGCACCATGAGGATCACGATGATCATCGCGAAGCCCGCGATCTCCTTCGTGCCCGAGCCCAGGTAGCCGCCCGCGAGGTTCTCCGCGACGCCGATCAGGAGGCCCCCGAACCCCGACCCGATGACGGCGTCGAGGCCGCCGAGGATCGTCGCCGGGAAGGACTTGAGCCCGATCTCGTACATGGCGGGCGAGACGTCGTAGGTGATCGCGAAGAAGATGCCGGCGATGCCCGAGATCGCCGCCGAGGCCGCCCAGGCGACCGCGTGGACGCGGCCCGTGCTCACCCCCATGAGGAGCGCGGTCCTGTCGTCGCCCGCGACCGCCCGCATCGCGACCCCGTAGCGGGAGTAGCGGAAGAACAGCCAGAGGCCTGCGAGCAGCGCGAGCAGCATGGCGATGACGGCGATCTGCCCCGTCCGCATCCCGACCCCGCCGACCCCGCCGACCCGCACGATGTCCCGG
>CAXUHE010000125.1:0-10961 GCA_964250725.1 uncultured Enterovirga sp.
GCATCCCGCCGACGCTGGTCGCCAGCATGTACGGCATGAACTTCAAGCACATGCCGGAGCTCGACTGGGCGTGGGGCTACCCCTACGGCCTGACGCTGATCGCGCTCAGCGCCATCGTGCCGCTCGCCTACTTCAAGCATCGCGGCTGGTTCTAGGCGAAAGCTGACGGACCCGTTCGGGCGGCGTAAGAGGGGGTGCAGCCCGGGAGCTACCGAACAGCCGTGTCGATCATCGCCGCCCTCCACCACCTGACGTCGTACACCTACGACCGTCCCGTCTCGCTGGGCCCCCAGACGATCCGGCTGCGCCCCGCGCCCCACACGCGCACCAGGATCCCGAGCTACGCGCTGAAGATCTCGCCCGCGAACCACTTCGTGAACTGGCAGCAGGACCCGAACGGCAACTGGCTCGCGCGCATCGTCTTTCCCGAGAAAACCACCGAGCTCCGCATCGAGGTCGATCTCACGGCCGACATGGCGGTGATCAACCCGTTCGACTTCTTCGTCGAGGAGTACGCGCAGTCCCTGCCCTTCGCGTATCCGGACGAGACACGGACCGAACTCGCGCCCTACCTGACGCCGGAGCCCGGCACGCCGCGCCTCGACGATTTCCTGACGCGCCTGCCGGACGAGCCCAACACGGTCCAGTTCCTGGTGGCGCTCAACGCGATGCTCGCCTCCGAGGTGCGCTACCTCGTGCGGATGGAGCCGGGCGTGCAGACGCCCGAGGAGACGCTCGTGGCAGCCAGCGGCTCCTGCCGCGATTCGGCGTGGCTGCTCGTCCAGATCCTGCGCCGGCTCGGCCTCGCGACCCGGTTCGTGTCCGGCTATCTGATCCAGCTGAAGCCCGACACGACGGCGGTCGACGGGCCGCGCGGCACCGAGACCGACTTCACCGACCTCCACGCCTGGGCGGAGACCTACATTCCCGGGGCGGGCTGGATCGGCCTCGACGCGACCTCCGGGCTGCTCTGCGGCGAGGGCCACATCCCGCTCGCCGCCACCCCGCATTACAGCTCGGCCGCGCCGATCACCGGGGTGGCGGACCCGGCGAATGTCGAGTTCGGCTTTGAGATGCACGTGACGCGCGTCGCGGAGGCGCCCCGGATCACGAAGCCGTTCTCCGACGAGGCCTGGTCCGCGATGGATGCGCTGGGCGAACGCATCGACGCGGACCTCGCGGCCCAGGACGTGCGCCTGACGATGGGCGGCGAGCCGACCTTCGTGTCCGTCGACGATTACGAGGCGCCCGAGTGGAACTCGGCCGCGATCGGCCCGTCGAAGCGCGCGCTGGCGGATACCTTGATCCGCCGCCTGAGGGAGCGCTTCGCGCCGGGCGGCCTCCTGCATTACGGACAGGGCAAGTGGTATCCGGGCGAGAGCCTGCCGCGCTGGGCCTTCGGCCTCCACTGGCGGCGCGACGGGAAGCCCGTCTGGCGCGACCCCGCGCTGATCGCCGGGGAGGGGGGTGCGCGCGACGCCGGCATCGCGCAGGCCGAGCGCCTGATGGCGGGCGTCGCGACGCGGCTCGGCCTCGCGGACCACGTGCTCCCGGCCTACGAGGACCCGCACCACTGGATCGACCAGGAGAGCGGACTGCCGGTCAATGTCGGCCCGGACGACCCGAAGCTCGCCGATCCCGAGGCGCGCGCCCGCATGGTCCGGGTCTTCGCGCGCGGCCTCTCCGAGCCCGCGGCCTACATCCTGCCGCTCTACAGCCTCGCGCTCGGGGAGACGCGGAGCTGGGTCTCGGAGGCTTGGGAGTTCCGCCGCGGCGAGCTCTTCCTGGTCGCGGGCGACTCCCCCGCCGGCTACCGCGTGCCGCTGAGCAGCCTGCCGCACGTCCCGCCCGACTCCTACCCGTATTACGCGCCGCAAGATCCTTTTGAAGAACGCGACCCGTTCGAGGAGCGCGGGCCGCTGGCCGATCCGGGAACGGTGGCGGCCCGGATCGCGGCCGCGAAGGCATCCGTGGCGGTCAGGACCGCGCTCGCGGTCGAGCCGCGCGACGGCGTGCTCTGCGTGTTCGTGCCGCCGGTCGAGCGCGCGGACGAGTACCTGGAGCTCGTGGCGATCCTGGAGGATGCGGCGGCCGAACTCGGGCAGCCGCTCCACGTCGAAGGCTACCCGCCGCCCTATGATCCGCGGCTCGACACCATCAAGGTGACGCCCGACCCCGGCGTCATCGAGGTCAACGTCCAGCCGGCACCAAGCTGGCGCGACGCGGTGGCGATCACGACCGGCCTCTACGCCGACGCGCGCGAGACGCGGCTCGGGGCCGAGAAATTCATGATCGACGGCCGGCATACCGGCACGGGCGGCGGCAACCACGTGGTGCTCGGCGGGTCGGCGCCGGCCGATTCACCGTTCCTGCGCCGGCCGGATCTCCTCAAGAGCCTCGTGCTTTACTGGCAGCGTCATCCCTGCCTCTCCTACCTGTTCTCCGGCCTCTATATCGGGCCGACGAGCCAGGCCCCCCGGATGGACGAGGCGCGCCACGACGCCCTCTACGAGTTGGAGATCGCGCTCGCCCAGGTGCCCCGCCCCGGCGAGCCCGAGATCCCGCTCTGGCTCGTCGACCGACTGTTCCGCAACGTGCTCGTGGACGTCACGGGCAACACGCATCGCTCCGAGATCTGCATCGACAAGCTGTACTCGCCGGACAGCCCGACCGGCCGGCTGGGGTTGCTCGAGTTCCGCGGCTTCGAGATGCCGCCCGACGCCCGCATGAGCCTCGCGCAGCAGCTCCTCATCCGGGCGATCGTCGCGTGGCTCTGGCGCGAACCGCAGGAGGGCGGCTTCGTGCGCTGGGGCACGGCTTTGCACGACCGGTTCATGCTTCCGCAGATGCTGTGGGGCGACATGCTGGACGTGCTGGGCGATCTCGGGCGCGCCGGCTACCCGTTCGACCCCGCCTGGTTCGAGGCGCAGCGCGAGTTCCGTTTCCCGGTCTTCGGCCGCGTCGAGCAGGGCGGCGTCACGCTGGAGCTGCGCCAGGCGCTCGAGCCCTGGCACGTGCTCGGCGAGGAGGGCCTGACGGGCGGGACGGTGCGCTTCGTCGACTCGTCGGTCGAGCGGCTTCAGGTCAAGGTGTCGGGCTTCGTGCCCGGCCGGCACGTGATCGCCTGCAACGGCCGCCGCCTGCCGATGACCGGCACGGGCACGAACGGCGAGGCGGTCGCCGGGCTGCGGTTCAAGGCCTGGCAGCCGGCCTCGGGCTTCCACCCGAAGATCCCGGTCCACTCGCCGCTGACCTTCGACATCGTGGACACGTGGAGCGGGCGCTCGATCGGCGGCTGCATCTACCATTCGGCTCATCCGGGCGGGCGCAACTACGACACGTTCCCGGTCAACACCTACGAGGCCGAGGGCCGCCGCCTCGTGCGGTTCACGGAAGGGCACACGCCGGGCCCGATGGCCGCACCGCCCGACGAGCCGAACGCGTACTTTCCGCTGACGCTCGACCTGCGCACGCCGGGTCCGCGGGTCTGATTCCAACCACGACGCCGCTCATCTCGGCGGAAGCCGGTATCCGCTTGAAGGTCACTGGATCCCGACTTTCGTCGGGATGAGCGAAGGTCACCCCAGGCAATGAAGCCGACAGGGAGAACGCCATGATATCCACGATCGCGCTGCCGCGCCTCATGCGGATCGGGGGCGGAGCCTCGGCGCAACTGCCGGAGGTGCTGGCGACGCTCGGCCTCTCGCGGCCGCTCATCGTGACCGACGCCTATCTCGTGTCGAGTGGACGCGTCGAGATCATGACGGAGGGGCTGAGGTCGGCCGGCATCACGGCGCGGGTTTTCGCCGAGACGGTGCCGGACCCGACCGTCGCGTCGATCGAGCGCGGCGCGACCTTCCTCGCGCAGGGCGAGCACGACTGCGTCGTCGGCTTCGGGGGCGGCAGCCCGATCGACAGCGCGAAGGCGATCGCGGTGCTGGGTCCCCGCGGGGGTCGCATGGCCGACTACAAGGCGCCGCATCTCCAGGACGCGCCCGGCCTGCCGATCGTCGCGGTGCCGACGACCGCCGGCACCGGCTCCGAGGCCACGCGCTTCACCGTCATCACGGACGAGGCGACGTCCGAAAAGATGCTCTGCCCGGGTCTCGCCTTTCTGCCCGTCGCGGCGCTCGTCGACTACGAGCTGACGCTGACGAAGCCGAAGCGCCTGACCGCCGATACCGGCATCGATGCGCTTACCCACGCGATCGAGGCCTACGTGTCGCGCCGCGCCAACCCCTTCGCGGACGAGATGGCGCTGCTGGCCATGCGCGACATCGCGCCGAACCTGCGCCGGGCCTTCCGCGAGCCGGACGACCGGCCGGCCCGCGAGGCGCTGATGCGCGGTGCCACCTACGCGGGGATCGCGTTCTCGAACAGCTCGGTTGCGCTGGTGCACGGGATGAGTCGCCCCATCGGGGCCCATTTCCACGTGCCGCACGGGCTCTCGAACGCGATGCTGCTGCCCGCTGTCACCGCCTTCTCGGCCCCGGCCGCGATGGCGCGCTACGCGCGTTGCGCTCTCGCGATGGGGGTCGCGGGTGCCGACGCCGCCGAAGAGGACGCGGTCGCGGCCCTGCTCGAGGAGATCCAGCGCCTCAACGCCGACCTTGAGGTACCCTCGCCCGCCATCTACGGCATCGCGGCCGCACGCTGGAGCGAGGTCGTGCCGCTGATGGCCACGCAGGCGCTCGCGTCCGGTTCGCCCGGCAACAACCCGCGCGTGCCGAGCGCGCCGGAGATCGAGCGGCTCTACGCGGATGTCTTCGCGGCCTGAGGTCCTCGGCCGATCGGAGCATTGCGCTCGCGGCCCCGCCGGTTATCAGTCGGCCGCAGCAGGCGCCGGCCTCAAGGAGGCGCCGCCCGGGAGGTCGTCGGATGATACGGTTCGCGTCGCTGGTCATCGGCGGCTTCTTGGCGCTCGCGAGCGCGGGTTCGGTACGCGCGCAGGTGCCCTACCCGACACGTCCCGTCCGCATCATCGTGCCCTTCGCGGCCGCCGGCACGACGGACATCTTCGCACGCCTCGTCGGTGAGCGGCTGACCCAGCAGCTCGGGCAGCCCTTCGTGGTCGAGAACCGGGGCGGCGCGGGCGGCAATGTCGGGACTGACGCCGTCGCCAAGGCGAGCCCCGACGGCTACACGCTCGTCATGGGGACGGTCGGAACGCACGCGATCAACGCGAGCCTCTACGCCCGGATGCCCTACGACCCGCTGACCGACTTCGCGCCGGTCGCCTACGTGGCGGGCGTGCCGAACCTGATGGTGGTGAGCCCCAAGACCGTGAAGGCGACGAGCGTCGCGGAATTCATCGCGGAGGCCAAGGCCTCCTCGAAGAAGCTCAACATGGCATCGTCCGGCAACGGCACGTCCATCCACCTCGCGGGCGAGATGTTCAAGCAGGCGACGGGGGTCGAGATGCCCCATGTGCCCTATCGCGGCTCCGGCCCCGCCATCAACGACCTCATGGGCGGCCAGGTCGACGTCATGTTCGACAACCTGCCTTCCTGCATCGAGCAGGCGCGCGCCGGCAACCTGCGAGCGCTCGCGGTGACGTCCTCGACGCGCTCGCCCGCGTTGCCCGACATCCCGACGCTCGCCGAGAGCGGGCTCGCGGGTTTCGACGCGACGAGCTGGTTCGCGCTCTACGCGCCCAAGAACACGCCGGCCGCGATCGTCACGAAGCTGAACGAGGAGGTGAACAAGGCGCTCTCCGGCCCAGAACTCAAGGCGCGCTTCGCGACCCTCGGGGGCGAGATCCGGCAGATGAAGCCGGACGAGCTGATGGCCTACACGCGCTCGGAGCACGCGAGGTGGGCGAGCGTCGTCAAGGCCTCGGGCGCGCGCCTCGACTGACCTCAGCCGGTCACCAGGATGGCCCGGAAGTCGTTGACGTTGGTCAGCGTCGGGCCGGTCACGACCGAGTCGCCGAGCTCCCCGAAGAAGCCGTGTCCGTCGTTGCGCGCCAAGCTGTCGAGGAGCTTCACGCCCCCGGCCAGCGCGCGCGCCGCCGTGTCCGGCCCGAGATAGGCGCCCGCGACCTCCTCCGCGCCGTCGACGCCGTCCGTGTCGCCCGCGAGCGCGTGCACGGCCGGGTGGCCGCCGAGCGCGGCGCCCAGCCCCAGCAGGAACTCGACGTTGCGCCCGCCCCGGCCGTCGCCGCGCAGCGTCACGGTCGTCTCGCCGCCCGACAGCAGCACGCAGGGCGGCCGGACGGGTTGGCCGTGGCGCGTGGCCTGGAGCGCGATCCCGGCCATGACCTTGCCGACCTCGCGCGCCTCGCCCTCGATCGCGTCACCGAGGATCAGCGGCGTGACCCCGTGCGCCTCCGCGACCCGGGCTGCGGCTTCCAGCGCCATCTGGGGGGTCGCGAGTATCCGGATGTCGGGCGTGCCGATGCGGGGATCTCCGGGCTTCGGCGTCTCGCCCTGCCCGCTCTCCAAGAGCGCCAGCGCCCCGGCCGGAAGCGCGACGCCGTAGCGTTGCACGATCGCGAGCGCGTCCGCGCAGGTCGTCGGGTCCGGCACGGTCGGGCCGGACGCGATGACCGCCGGATCGTCGCCCGGGACGTCCGAGATCAGGATCGTGACGACCCGCGCGGGGCGGCAGGCGGCGGCGAGCCGCCCGCCCTTCACGGCCGACAGGTGGCGGCGCAGGCAGTTCATCTCGCCGATCCCCGCGCCCGACGCGAGCAGCGCGCGGTTGATCGCCTGCTTGTCCGTGAGTGTCACGCCGTCCAGCGGCAGCGCGAGGAGCGCCGACCCGCCGCCCGAGATCAGGCAGATCACGAGGTCGTCCGCCGTCAGCCCTGACACGAGGTCGAGCATGCGCCGCGCGGCCGCCGCGCCGGCCGCGTCCGGCACGGGGTGAGACGCCTCGACGATCTCGATGCGCTGCGTCGGAACCGCGTAGCCGTAGCGCGTGACGACGAGTCCTCCCAGCGGCCCGGGCCATCGCCGCTCGAGCGCGCGCGCCATCGCGGCCGAGGCCTTGCCGGCCCCGACGACGATCGTGCGCCCGCGCGGCGGCTCGGGCAGCAGCGACGCCATCCGGAGGTCTGGGTCGGCCGACGCGATCGCGGCGTCGAAGAGGGCGCGCAGGAATGCGCGGGGATCGGGGATCGCCATGCTTCGGCTTTGCCCGAGGCCGCCCGAAAGGCAAGCCGCGATGCGGCAATCCGCCCCATGAGGCGCACGCCCTCGCGGCGACGATCATGCAGGATAGCTCGAGCCGCCCGGAGATCGTCATGGGACACGCCGCCATCCGCTCTCTGCGCCTCGTCGCGTGTCTCGCGGCCGCGATGATCGGCGCGAGCCCCGCCTGGGCGGCGGCCGAGGGATGCCCCGGCCTCGTGGCGGGGCGCCAGCTCCCGATCCAGCGCGCCTCTCTCGAACAGGGCGACGTGGGGGTGACCTATGTGGGCCACGCGACCTTCCTCATCGAGAGCGCGGCCGGAATCCGGATCGCCACGGACTACAACGACTACGTCCGCCCGCGCGTCGTCCCGGACGTCGCCACCATGAACCGGGCGCACTCGACCCATTACAGCGACAATCCCGACCCCGGCATCAAGACGATCATGCGCGGCTGGAACCCGGGCGGCGGCGCAGCGCCGGCCTGGGACCAGCAGGTCGGGGACGTGCGCATCCGCAACGTGGTGACGAACATCCGCCAGTGGGGCAGCGACGCCACGATCCGCGACGGCAACTCGATCTTCGTCTTCGAGACGGCGGATCTCTGCATCGCGCATCTCGGCCACCTCCACCACACGCTGACGCCCGAGCACCTGCGCCAGCTCGGGCGGATCGATGTCGTGCTGGTGCCGGTCGACGGCAGCTACACGCTCGACATCGACGGCATGATGGAGGTCCTGGCCTCGCTGAACGCCCGGCTCATGATCCCGATGCACTTCTTCAGCACCTCCACCCTCGACCGCTTCCTCGACAAGGCCGGCGGCCAGGGCTGGGCGGTGGAGCGGCAGGCGACGCCCTCCGTCACGCTCTCGCGGGCCTCGCTCCCGCCGAGGCCGACCGTCATGGTGCTTCCGGGGCACTAAGACACCGTTTGAAAATTGCTGAACCCAACTTCGTCATGCTGAGGAGCGGCCACAGGCCGCGTCGTCGAACCACGCACGACCGTCGTGCGTCCTTCGAGACGCCCGCGCCGGCTTCGCCGGACACGCGGGCTCCTCAGAGCCTGCCCCGTACGTGATCCGGGGATGACGAGGGTTCAAGGAAGCGTGGCATTTCCAAACGGTCTCTAAGCTCGGCTGGCACCCGGCCGCGAGACGTGGCACATCTCCCTCGATGCGGAGCCATTCTCCCTCGTGAGCGCGCCCGACGCCCCCTCCGGGCCGGCGCACCCCCTCCTCTCGGCCGCCGCCGTGCGCGAGCGCGCGGAGCGCATGCTGCGGCTCGGTCTCGACGGCCGCCTGCTCCACTTCGACGTCGATCTCGACCGTCTCGGGCCTTGCGCGGACGAGGTCGTGGCGACGATCCGGACGGATTACCCGACGCTGGAGATCCCCTTCCACGCGCGCTGGCGGCATTTCGCGGCGGGCGGCCTCGACCGCTGGGCGACGCTGAACGAGGCGCTGCCCTGGGACGATCCGCGCGAGCGCGCCCGCGCGTCCTTCGACCTCGCGATCGTGTCCGTCCTGCTCGACGCCGGGGCGGGTCCCGCCTGGCGCTACGATGAGGGCCGCACGGGCGAGACCTTCACGCGCTCGGAGGGGCTCGCGGTCGCGAGCTTCGACATGTTCATCGGCGGCGCCTTCTCGGACCGGCCGGACGCGCCGCACCGCGCCGATGCCGGGGCGCTGGCCGGGCTCTCCGTCACCGAGCTCGCGCGCGGCATGCAGGTCTCGGCCGACAACCCGCTCGTCGGGCTGGAGGGCCGCACGACCCTCCTGAACAGGCTCGGCCGCGTGGTGGCCGAGAACCCGGACGTGTTCGGCCTCGCGGACGATCCCCGGCCGGGCGGCCTCTTCGACCATCTGGCCGCGCGGGCGATGGGCGAGCGCCTCGCCGCGCCGGCGCTGCTCGAGGCGATCCTCGTCCATCTCGGGCCCGTCTGGCCGGGCCGCATCGTGGAGGGTGGCGTCGATCTCGGCGACACGTGGCGGCACCCCGCCATCGCGGCGGACGGGGGAGGGGACGATCTCGTTCCCTTCCACAAGCTCTCGCAATGGCTCGCCTTCTCGCTGATCGAGCCCTTGGAGGAGGCCGGGATCGTGGTCCACGACCTCGACGGGCTGACGGGCCTGCCCGAATACCGCAACGGCGGGCTCTTCGTGGATACGGGCGTGCTGCGCCTCAAGCGTGAGGACGACGCGGAGGTGTCGCACGCGGTCTCGTCCCCGCTCGTGGTCGAGTGGCGGGCGCTCACCGTGGCGCTGCTCGACCGGGTGGCGGTCGCCATCCGGGAGCGCCTCGGCTTGACAGCGGCGGAGTTCCCGCTCGCCAAGGCGCTGGAGGGCGGCACCTGGGCGACCGGACGCCGGCTCGCGCGCGCGAAGCGGCCGGGCGGTCCCCCGCCGATCGCGGTGACCAGCGACGGAACGGTATTCTGATGGAGCACATGATCGCGATGCAGGGCGTGACGGTGGTCGACCATCCGCTGGTCCAGCACAAGCTGACCCTGATGCGGGACAAGACCCGCACCACGAAGGGCTTCCGCCAGCTCCTGAACGAGATCGGCACGCTCCTCCTCTACGAGGTCACGCGCGACCTGCCGCTCGAGACGGTGGAGATCGAGACGCCGCTGACCCGGATGAGCGCCCCCCAGCTCGCGGGCAAGAAGCTCGTCCTCGCGCCGATCCTGCGCGCCGGCGTCGGCTTCCTGGACGGCATGCTGGACCTCGTACCGTCGGCTCGCGTCGCGCATATCGGGCTCTACCGCGACCCCGACACTCTCTCGGCCGTCGAGTACTACTTCAAGGCGCCCTCGGACCTCGCCGACCGTCTCGTCCTGGTGCTCGACCCGATGCTCGCGACCGCGAACTCCGCCATCGCGGCGGTCGACCGGCTGAAGGAGCGCGGTGCGAAGGAACTGCGCATGATCTGCCTGCTCGCCGCGCCCGAAGGCATCGGCAACTTCCAGGCGATGCATCCCGAGGTTCCGATCTGGACCTGCGCGATCGACGAGCGCCTGAACGAGCACGGCTACATCGTGCCGGGCCTCGGCGACGCGGGGGACCGCATGTTCGGCACGCGCTGAGCGCCTACCGTCATTCCCGGCCGGAGGCGGCGGAAGCCGCCAAGCGGCGTAGCCGCCTGGAGGGCAAGCGGCGTAGCCGCCTGGAGGGGAAGGGAATCCGGTCCCACGTTCTCGTCTGCATCCCTTCCCGGCTGCTTCGCAGCCGCCGGGGATGACGTGCGGAGACTCGCCGGCTTTCGAGCGATCGACTTAACCCGTCCCTCACCCGGCCGTGTGATGACGAGAGCCGTCATGACACGACCTATCGTCTGGGCGCTGGGCACCCTCGTGAGCATCGGGCTCTCGACCTCGATGACGGGCCGCCGGCTCGCCGAGTTCGCGGACACGCTGAAGCCGCGCGCCGACGCGGTGTCGACCGTCGTGTCGGCACGGCCGCCCCCGGCCTCACCCTCCACCATTCCCGAGCGTCGACTGGTCATCGAGGGCGACCGGCGCGGCCATTTCCTCGTCCGGCCCCGCATCGAGGGCGCGGATCTCGTCATGCTGGTCGATACGGGCGCGAGCGCCGTCGCGCTGACCGCGGAGGACGCGGCGCGCGCCGGCATCCGGCCCGCTCCCGCGGACTTCACCCTCCCGGTCTCGACCGCGAACGGCACGGTCGCGGTCGCGCCGGTGCGCCTGCGCGAGGTTCGGATCGGCGATATCGTGATCCGCGACGTCGAGGCGGCCGTGATGCCGCCCGGCCGGCTCGGTACGAGCCTGCTCGGCATGTCCTTCCTGCGCCGGCTGCGCGGCTTCGACAT
>CAXUHE010000126.1:0-10876 GCA_964250725.1 uncultured Enterovirga sp.
CGTCCCAGCCGAAGTTGCGGAACATCGCCTCGAACTTCGCCCAAAGCCCCTCGCGCACGACGGCGTCGAGGCTCTGGCGGTTGTAGTCGACCACCCACCAGGTGTTGCGGAGCCCGTGCTTCCAGCCCTCCAGCAGGGCCTCGAAGATGTTGCCCTCGTCCATCTCGGCGTCGCCGATCAGCGCCACCATCCGGCCCTCCGGCCGGGCTTCGCCCGATCCCAGCCCCTTGGCGCGCACGTAATCCTGGACCAGCGAGGAGAACAGCGTCTGCGCGACGCCGAGGCCGACCGATCCGGTCGAGAAATCGACGTCGTCCACGTCCTTGGTGCGCGAGGGATAGGATTGCGCACCCCCGAAGCCGCGGAAGTTCTCCAGCTTCTCGCGCGTCTGGAGCCCGAACAGGTATTGCAGCGCGTGGAAGATCGGGCTCGCATGCGGCTTCACCGCGACCCGGTCCTCCGGCCGCAGCACCGCGCCGTACAGGGCGGTCAGGATCGTGGCCGAGGAGGCGGAGGAGGCCTGGTGTCCGCCGACCTTCAGCCCGTCCGCGTGGGGCCGCAGGTGGTTCGCGTTGTGGATCGTCCAGGTCGACAGCCACAGGGCCTTGGCGGTGAGCGCGTCGAGGAAAGGCAGCCGGGAATCGGGCAGGCTTGTGTCGGGCATGGCGTGTTCAGGTGTCCGCGATGCCCCATGATCGAAGGTCCCCGCCCCGAACGCAACGGCGGCCGGCGGACGTCAGGTCGATTGCTCGAGAAGGCCCTGGCTCGCGCCGACGCGCTCTCCGCTTTCCGTGGCAAGCCCATCGCGTATGATCGTAGGGCGCGGGTCACCTCTCCCCAAGGGGGAGAGGTCGAGTCGGCGCAGCCGACCGGGTGAGGGGGATACGCCCTCTCCGGACAGGTTGCTTCCCCCTCACCCTGCCCTCTCCCCCTCGGGGAGAGGGTTCCCCGAGCCTTACTCTTCGGTGTCGGTTCAACGGATCGGGCCAGCGACCTTGACGACAGCCCGTGCGCGACAAGGTATCGGTCGTCAAACGAGACACCGGGAAGGCACCGCCATGTGGCAGCCGAGCACGTTCTATCCGGACCCGGCGATCGAGATCATCGACCCGTCCTTCGAGCGCTACCGCCTGTTCAGCGCGGCCGTCGAGCGGCTCGCGACCGGGTGCCGCTGGAGCGAGGGACCGGTCTGGTTCGGCGATTCCCGCCACCTCCTGTGGAGCGACATCCCGAACGACCGCATCCTCAGATGGGAGGAGGAGACCGGCGCGGTCTCGGCCTTCCGCAAGCCGTCCGGCTTCGCGAACGGCAACACGCGCGACCGGACGGGACGCCTCGTCACCTGCGAGCATGGCGGGCGGCGCGTGATCCGTACCGAGCCGGACGGCGCGGTCACGGTCCTGGCCGAGCGGTTCGAGGGCAGGCGGCTCAACTCGCCGAACGACGTCGTGGTGAAATCCGACGGGTCGATCTGGTTCACCGACCCGGTCTTCGGCATCGTGGGCGACTACGAAGGGCACCGCGCCGAGCCCGAGCTGCCGCAGAACGTCTACCGCATCGACGGCCAGACGGGGGCGCTGACTGTGGTGGCGTCGGAGATGCGCGGCCCGAACGGGCTCGCCTTCTCGCCGGACGAGCGCATCCTCTACCTCGTGGAATCGCGCGCGACGCCGAACCGGCTCATCCTCGCCTTCGACGTGGACGGCGAGACGTTGGCGAACGGCCGCACCTTCATCGATGCGGGGCCGGGCACGCCGGACGGGTTCCGCCTCGACGTCGACGGCAACCTCTGGTGCGGCTGGGGCATGGGCCGCCCGGAGCTCGACGGCGTAATGGTGTTCAACCCTGCGGCCGAGCTCATCGGCCGCATCCGCCTGCCGGAGCGCTGCGCGAACCTGTGCTTCGGCGGCCGCAACCGCAACCGCCTGTTCATGGCGGCGAGCCAGTCGCTCTACGCGCTCTACGTCAACACGCGCGGCGTCGCGGGCGGGTGAGGCCCACCATCACCTCCGCTTCGCGGGCGCCCCGCCCGCCCCGATATCCCAGTACAGCCCCGCCATCATCGCCAGGCCCTCGCGGGCGATCGCCAGCGGCAGGTGCTCGTTCGGCGCGTGCTGGGAGCAGCCCGGATAGGAATGCGGCACCCAGATCGTCGGCAGGCCGAGGATCTCCGAGAAGGTATCGTTGGGGAGCGAGCCGCCGAGGTTGGGCAGGAGCGCGGGCGTCTTGCCCGTCGTCTCGGCGATGGAGCGCATCGCGAAGGCGACCCACGGGTCGTCCGGGTCGAGCCTTGTCGCGGGGAACACCTCGTCGCGCGCGGGCGAGACCTCCACGTAGCCGAAGCCGTGCCGGTCGAGGTGGCGGCGCACCGCCGGGATGATGTCGTCGACCGCGATGCCCACCACGAAGCGGAGCTGGCAGCGCGCCCAGGCGCGGGGCGGCACGGCGTTGACGGGCGTCCTCGGCACGCCCGCCTCCATGGCGAGGATCTCGAGGTTGCACCACCCGTAGACCTTCTCCGGCCCCGTGAGCCCCGGCTCGCCCCAGCCCGGATCGATCTCGGGCGCGCCCGGACCCGTCTCCAGCTCGCAATCGGCGAGCGCGCGCCGCACGCTGTCCGGCAGGCTCGTCGGCACGAGCTCGTGGACGCGGATCTGCCCGGTCGGCCCGACGAGGGACGCGAGCGCGTGGCTGAGCTGGATCGCGGGGTTCGACAGGAGACCGCCCCAGTTGCCCGAATGGTGACCGCCCTCGCGCGCCTCGATCGTCAGGTCGAAGGAGGCGCCGCCGCGCGAGCCGAGGAAGATCGTCGGCCGCTCCTGGTTGAGGCGCGGCCCGTCGGACGCGACGAGCACGTCGGCCGCGAGCGCGTCCGCGTGGGTGCGCGCGACCTCGCGCAGGCCCGGCGAGCCGGCTTCCTCCCCCATCTCGATCAGCCACTTGGCGTTGAAGCCGAGCCTGCCCCGCGTCGCGAGCACCGCCGCCTGGCCCGCGAGGTTGATCGCGTGCTGGCCCTTGTTGTCGACCGTGCCGCGCCCGTACCAGCGGCCGCCCCGCTCCGTGAGCGTCCAGGGCGAGAGCCCCGGCTCCCACGCCTCGTCGAGCCCGCGGATGACGTCGCCGTGGCCATAGCCGAGCACCGTCGTGGCGTCCGGGTCCTCGATCCGCTCGGCCAGCAGGAACGGCCCCTTGGCGCGCGGCTCCTCGACGATGCGCGACGTGAAGCCGAGGGCGTCCAGCGCCGGCATCATCTCGTCGGCGAGGTAGCGCGTGAGTTCGAGGCCGCGCTCCGGGTTCTGGCTCTCGGTCGGCATCGCGACGCGTCGCGCGAGGTCGGCCTTGAAGGCGCCCGTGTCGAAATGCGCCTGGGCCTGCGCGATGGCGGCGTCGCGGGTCATCGGTCACGTCCTCATGGCGTCTCGGCGGTGTTAGCGGAATCTTCACCGTGGCTCTGTGGTTCCGAAACAACTGACGTCGACCAAACGGGACCGTGTCCGGGCGCGGTGTTGGCGCGTTCACCCATCGCGGCTATCGTCCCTCATCAGTGTGTCGCGTGGTGGCGGCCGCGGGTCCCGAAGGGCCGGCGCGGGAGGCGGAATGGTCGTGGTGTGTCGGTCCTGGGCGCAGAATGCCGCCCTCGGCCTCCTGGTGGCCGCGGCATTGGGGGTGGCCCGGCCGGCCGCGGCGTTCGCCTTCTTCGGGCTGTTCGGCTCGGAAGACCCGCCCGAGCCGTCCACGGCGGCACTGCCCTACGACGTGGCCTTCGAGGTCAAGGGCGACGACGGCGTGCAGAGCGCCATGCAGGACGCCTCGAACCTCTACAAGCTGCGCCGCGACGCCCCGCCGGACGGGGAGACGCTGGTCCAGCGCGCCCAGTCCGATTTCGCGCCCATCATCGACGCGCTGTGGAGCCAGGGCTACTACGATGCGCGCGTCGTGATCGACATCGCGGGCGTGCCGCTCGAGATCACGCGCGATCCCGCGGGCACGGCCGCCCGGGCCGCCAATGCGAGGCGCGGGCGGGAGCGGGTCGCGGTGAAGATCACGGCCGAGACGGGGCCGCTGTTCCGGCTGCGCGAGGTCCGGGTCGTGGACCGCCAGACGGGCATCCTCCTGCCGCCGGACGAGCTGCCGCCGCGCATCCTGAAGATCGCGCCGGGCGACCCTGCCCGGACGGCCGACATCAAGGCCGCGAACGCGCGCCTCATCGACTATTTCCGCCGGCAATCCTACCCGCTCGTGAAGGCGCCGCCCCCGGCCCCCGTGGTCGACCACGCGAGCGACACGATGGACCTGACCTACCTCGTCGAGACCGGGCCCAGGGCCGGGATCGGCGAGGTGACGATCAAGGGTCCCGAGCGCTTCCCGCAGGAGGTCGTGCGGTCCTTCATCTACCTCCAGCCGGGCGAGCCCTACTCGCCCGACATCCTCGACCGGACCCGCAAGTCCGTCGCGTCGATCCCGGCCGCCGGCTCGGTGCGCCTGCGCGAGGGCGAGGCGCTCGACGCCGCCGGCAACCTGCCGATCTTCGTCGAGGTGACGGACCGCGCCCCGAACCTCGTGGGGTTCTCGGCCGGCTTCTCGACGACGGACGGGCCGAACGCGCGCGCCTATTACGAGAACCGCAACCTGTTCGGCGGGGCCGAGCGGCTGCGCATCCAGGGCGACCTCTTCCTCGCGCCGCGCAACAACGGCTCGCGCATCACCTCGCTCGACGACTACCAGATCAAGGATATCGGGCGGCGCGGCTCGGTGAGCTTCCTCAAGCCCGCGCTCGGCGGCACGCGGTTCGACCTCCTGCTCGACGGCGAGGTCGAGCGCAACCGCACGGGCGGCGGGCGCTTCGGCGGCTACTCGATCAACGACGGCGCCGTGACCGCGGCTCTGCGCTACCGCATCGACGACCGCACCTCCCTCCAGGCCGGGGTGCAGTACGCTCAAGGGAACGTCAGCGACGTCATCAGCGTCAACCGCTACGAGCTGATCGGATTCCCGGTGACCGCGAAGTTCGACACGACCGACAAGCCGCTCGATCCCTCGACCGGCGTGCGCGTCACGACGACGATCACCCCCTACCCGGTCTCGCTCGGGTCGTCGGCGACCTTCACCCGCGGCACGCTCGCGGCCTCGGCGTATTACGCGCTCGACGAGGATGCGCGCTACGTGCTGGCGGCCCGCGTCGGGCTCGGGGCCTTCCTCGACGAGCCGGGCGACCTCGCGGCCATCCCGGCGAACTACCGCTTCTACGTGGGCGGGGCGGGCTCGGTGCGCGGCTTCCGCTACCTCTCGGTCGCGCCGCGCGGCCCGTTCGGCTTCGTGGTCGGCGGGCGCAGCTCGTTCGATTCCTCGTTCGAGGCCCGCATCAAGATCACGGACGCGATCGGCATCGTGCCGTTCTTCGACGCCGGCGGCGCCTACACGTCCCGCGCGCCCGATCCGTTCGGCTTCGGGACGAAATACTCCGCCGGGCTCGGGCTCACCTACGCGACCGCGATCGGCCCCATCCGGCTCGACGTCGCGACGCCGATCAACCCGCGCCGCGGCGACCTGCCTGTCGTCCTCTACGTCTCCATCGGGCAGTCCTTCTGATGCGCCGCGCCCGCCTCTGCCTCACGTTACTCGCGCTGTTCGTCGCGGGGTTCGCCACGCTCGCGGTCCGGGCCGCGAACGACGAGAAGGGCGTCCTCGCGAACCTGATCTCGCGCGCGCTCTCGACGCCGGATTCGCGCGTCTCGATCGGCGACATAGAGGGCGCGCTCTCCTCCGACGCCACGATCCGCGACATCCAGCTCTCGGACCGCAACGGCGTCTGGCTGCGGCTCGACCGCGCCCGGATCGTGTGGCGCCGCCTCGCGCTGCTGCAGCGCCGGCTCGAGGTCGACACGCTGGAGATCGGCACGCTGACGATCGAGCGCCGGCCCGTCCCGGCCGAGGTCCCGGTCGCGGGCGAGGACCAGCCGCTGCTGCCGGAGCTGCCCCTCAAGGTCGAGATCAAGACCTTCCGGCTCGGCGAACTGGCGCTGGGCGAGCCGGTCGCGGGCGCGGCGGCGCGCCTCACGGCGTCCGGCGCCGTCCGCCTGGGCCCCCCGGCCGAGGGACTCGACCTGACGTTCGACGCCCGCCGGCTCGACGCGGCCGGGACGTTCGTCGCCCGGCTCGGCCTCGTGCCGCAGGGCCAGCGGCTGACGCTGGCGCTGAACCTCGACGAGCCGGCGGGCGGCCTTGTGGCGCGGCTCGCGAAGTTCCCGGGCCTGCCGCCCGTCAAGCTCGACCTCGGCGGGCAGGGCACGCTCGACGCCTTCGACGCGCGCCTCACCTTCACGGCGGGCGAGGGCGTCGGCGCGACCGGCACCGCGACCGTCGCCCGGCAGGGTCCGGCCCGCGTGATCGGGCTCGATCTCGCGGCCCAGATCTCCGGCCTGCTGCCGGGCGTCGTCGCGCCGGTCTTCGCGGGCACGACCAAGCTCGACGGCCAGGCGCGCTACGGCGACGACGGCGCGATCGCGGTCCCGGGCATCGCGCTCGTCGCCGCGGCGGCCCGCCTCGACGTCTCGGGCACGCTCTCGCCCGACCAGATCGCGGACCTGCGCGTCACGGCCGCGAACGTCGCGTCGGCCGGCGACCGCACGCTCGTCTCCGGCGCGGAGATCCGCCGCCTCGCCTTCGACGCGCGGGTCACGGGCGCGATCGCCGCGCCGCGCATCGCCGCGACCCTCAAGGCCGAGGGCGCGCGCCTGCCGGCCGGCCGCCTCGACCGGCTCGACGCCACCTTCGACGCGACCCCGTCCGGGCGGCTCGCGGACACCGCGACGCGCATCGGCCTCGTGGCGGATGCGCGCGCCGACGGCGTCGTGCCGGCGAATCCCGGCCTCGCCCAGGCGCTCGGCGGCGCTCTGACGCTGACCCTGCGGGGCTCCTCCTCGATCGAGGGCGTGGTCGACCTCGACACCCTCGAGGTGAAGACCTCGACGCTGGACGCGCGCTACGCCGGGCGGCTCGCCTCGGCCGAGCTGCGCGGCCGCGCCGAGATCGGGGCCGCGGACCTGTCGCGCTTCTCGACGATCGCGGGCCTGCCCCTGCGCGGCGCCGCGACCGTCACGGCCGACCTCGAAGGCACGCCGCGCGCGAACCGCTACTCCGCGGCGATCGACGGGCGCGTCGCGCGCTTCGCGAGCGGCATCGCGGCGGTGGACGGGCTCGCGGGCGGACGCCTCGCGCTCGCCGGCACGGTGCGGCTGACGCCGACCGGCGACTACGTGGCGGAGAACCTGCGGCTGACGGGCGAGAGC
Organism: uncultured Enterovirga sp.; assembly: GCA_964250725.1. Classification (GTDB taxonomy): domain Bacteria; phylum Pseudomonadota; class Alphaproteobacteria; order Rhizobiales; family Beijerinckiaceae; genus Enterovirga. The sequence goes on from CAXUHE010000126.1 coordinate 7,290, forward strand.
GCGAACGCGCGGCTCGACGGCACGGTGGGCCAGGAGAGCGCCGCACTCGACGTCGCGGCCCAGGTCGCGGACCTCAAGCGCGCCGACGAGCGCCTCTCCGGCCGCGCCGACCTCGTGGCCCGCGTGACCGGCGGCCTCGCGCATCCGGGCGCGACCGCGACGCTCACCGTCGCGAACGCCTCCGCGCTCGGCCGGCCCATCCCCCGGCTCGCGCTCGACGTGGTGGCGAGCGACGTCACCGGCGCGCTCGACGCGCGGGTGAAGCTCGACGGCGAGGTCGACCGCAAGCCCGCACGGGGCGCGCTCCACCTCGCGAAGCCGGGCGACGGCCGCTACGTGCTCGACGGCGTCGACGTGACGATCGGGTCGGTCACCGCGCGCGGCGGCGTCACGCTCGACGCGCAGAACCTCGCGTCCGGCCGGCTGACCGTCGCGGCGAAGAACCTCGACGACCTGTCGCCGCTCCTCCTGCGCAAGCTCGCCGGCTCGCTCGACGCCGATGTCTCGCTCGACGCCCAGAATGGCGGCCAGAACGGCCGCGTGAAGGCGCTGGCCCAGCGCGTCTCCGCCTACGGGGCGACGCTCGACCGGCTCGACGCCGATCTCGGAATCACCGACGCCTATCGCCGGCCCGTGATCGCCGGCACCGTGGCGGTCGACGAGGCGGCGGTCGCGGGCGAGCGCATCTCGCGCATCCGCTTCGACGCGCAGGGCAATCCGCAGGCGAGCGACGTGACGCTGACCGCCCGCGCGCGCGGCTTCGAGCTCGACGCGAAGGCGCGCGTCGTGCCGGGCGACCGGCTCCGCATCGAGCTGACGCAGCTCGGCGCCGTGCGGGACGGGCGGCGGCTCGGCATCGGGTCGCCCGCGACCTTCACGATCGTCGACGGCGGGGTCGACATCCGCAACTTCGCGCTGGCGCTCGGGGCCGGCCGTCTCACGGTGGAGGGAACCGCCGGGTCGCGCCTCGACCTCAAGGCGGCGGCGCGCGCCGTGCCGTTGTCGGCGGCCGAGATCTTCGCGCCGGGCCTCGGTCTCGCGGGCACGCTCGAGGGGGACGCCACGATCGCCGGAACGGCCTCCGCGCCGACGGGCGAGTACCGGGCGCGGGTGAACGGGCTCGCGGCCCCGCAGACGCGCTCGGCCGGCCTGCCGCCGATCGACGTCGCGGCCTCGGGCCGGCTGAACGGCGGGCGCGCCACGGTGGACGCGACGGTCGCGGCCGGGCCTGTCGGCACGCTGAGGATCGGCGGCTCGGCCCCGCTCGGCGGGACGGGCGCGCTCGACATCACGGTCCGGGGCGGGATCGACGCCGGGGCGGCGTCCGCCCGCACGCTCGGGGCGGCGGGCCGCCGCCTCACGGGGCGGCTCGACCTCGACGCGCGGGTCGGCGGGACGATCGCGAAGCCGGAAATCGGCGGCGGCGCCAACCTCACGAACGGCAGCTTCAGCGACGCCGCGCAGGGGATCGCACTCGACGCCATCCGGGCGCGCATCGTGGCGCGCGGCGAGGACGTGACGATCGAGAGCGCGTCGGCCGCGACCCGCAACGGCGGCACGATCTCGGCGTCCGGCCGGGTCCGGATCGACCCGGCGGCCGGCTTCCCGGGCCAGATCGCCATCCGGGGCACGAATGCCGAGCTCGTCCGGACCCCCCTCGCGACCGCGGTCGCGAACCTGAACCTCCAGCTCGGCGGCGCTCTGGCCCGCGATCCGCGGGTCTCCGGTCGGGTCGATCTCGTGTCGGTCGCGGTCAACATCGCGGAGCGGCTGCCCACGACCCTGCGGCCGCTGCCGAACACGCGCCACCTGAACCCCACGCCGACCGTGCGCGCCCGCCTCGCGCTCGAGGGCGGCCAGACCCGAGGAGGCAAGGGCAAGGGCAGGGGACGCGCGCCGCCCCCCTTCGACGCGGGCCTCGACCTCACCATCGCGGTGCCGGGCCGCATCGTCGTCAGCGGGCGCGGGCTGAACGCGGAGCTCGGCGGTGATCTCCGGCTGACGGGCACGCTCGCGAAGCCCCGCGCCGTGGGAGCTTTCAGCCTGCGCAGCGGCCGGCTCCAGATCCTGACCTCGCGGCTCGACTTCACGCGCGGCAACCTCACCTTCTCGGGCGACCTCTCGCCGGAGCTCGACTTCCAGGCGAACACGAACGCGGGCGGGGCGGCGATCACGGTCTCGATCACGGGGCCGGCCGCCGAGCCCGCCTTCGCGTTCACGTCGAGCCCGGACTTGCCGCAGGACGAGGTGCTGTCTCGGCTCCTGTTCAACTCGCCCTCGGGCCAGCTCACGGCCACGCAGGCGCTCTCGCTCGCGCAGGCCGCGTCCCAGTTCTCGGGCGGGGAGGGGTCCGACACGTTCGAGAGCCTGCGCCGCTCGCTCGGGCTCAACGGGCTCGACGTCGGGGCGTCCGGCCTCGGCCTCCAGAAGCAGCTCGGCGACCGGGTCAGCATCGGGGTGAATGCCGGGATCAACACCGGCGTCGGCGTCGACATCAAGCTGACGGACGAGCTCAAGATCAAGGGCGAGGTCGGGGCGACCGGCGGCACCTCGGTCGGGATCGGGGCCGAGAAGGAGTTCTAACCCCGGCCGTTCCCCTCCTGCGGCAGCCGGATCTCGGTGCGTCGGCGGAAGAGGAACGGCTCGAGCGGCGTCAGCGCCGCCGCGACCAGGACCGCGACCGTCGGGGCGAGCCATTCCGAGATCCGCGCGCCGCCCGCCGTCCAGTGGCCCGGCCAGAGCGTATGGAAGAAGGCCGCCGGGTCGCCGAGCGCGGGCTTCAACGCGCGCTCCGCCTGCGCGGCCTCGCGGGCGTAGAAGAACACGATGACGTAGATCGCGGCGTGCCACGCGAAGCCCCGCACGCGGAGCGCCTGGAGGACGGGGCAGATCAACCCCATCAGGATGAGCCCGACCAGCACGTGGCTGAGCTCGTGCTGCGAGACGATCCAGGCGAAGATCTCGTTCACGCGGCCCCCGCCTCCAGCCGGTCCGCCGCGAGGGCGGGATGGTGGTAGCGGCGACGACCCGACGAGATCTGCCTCGGGCAACTGCGCTGCCTGCCCCGCCCCGACATTGCCCGCGCCTTCGAAACGTGTGAGGGACGCGCCCCATGGAGCGCCCTTTGGAGCGCCCCTTGGTAGGGCTCCGATGGGCTCGGCCGCAGCGAGGCGACGTTGGTCAAGAAGGGCATCATTCTGGCGGGCGGGAGCGGGACCCGGCTGTATCCGAACACGCTGGCGGTGAGCAAGCAGCTCCTGCCGATCTTCGACAAGCCGCTGATCTACTACCCGCTGACGACGCTGATGCTGGCGGGCATCCGGGAGATCCTGCTGATCTCGACGCCGCTGCACCTGCCGCTCTACCGTCACCTCCTCGGCGACGGCTCGCGATGGGGCATCGCGATCCATTATGCCGAGCAGGCGGAGCCGAACGGCCTCGCCCAGGCCTTCGTGATCGGGGAGGCGTTCGTCGCGGGCGAGCCCTGCGCGCTGGCGCTCGGCGACAACGTGTTCTACGGCGCGGGTCTGACCGCGCAGCTCGAGAACGCGGCCTCGATCGACACGGGGGCGGTCGTCTTCGCCTAC
>CAXUHE010000127.1:0-10058 GCA_964250725.1 uncultured Enterovirga sp.
CTGGGACTGCCACGGCCTGCCGATCGAGTGGAAGATCGAGGAGCAGTACCGCGCGAAGGGCCGCAACAAGGACGAGGTGCCGGTCGTCGATTTCCGCCGCGAGTGCCGGGCCTTCGCGGAGCATTGGCTCGGCGTGCAGCGCGAGGAATTCCAGCGGCTCGGCATCGAGGGCGACTGGGCGCACCCCTACACCACGATGGCGTTCCCGGCCGAGGCGCAGATCGCGCGCGAGATCCTGAGCTTCGCCAAGACCGGGCAGCTCTACCGCGGCTCGAAGCCCGTCATGTGGTCTTCCGTCGAGAAGACCGCCCTCGCCGAGGCCGAGGTCGAGTACCACGAGAAGACCTCGCAGACGGTCTGGGTCGCCTTCCCGGTCGTGTCGACGCTCGACGCCGATCTCGAGGGTGCGTCGGTCGTGATCTGGACCACGACGCCGTGGACGATCCCGGCGAACCGCGCGATCGTGTACGGCCCGGCGATCTCATACGGCCTGTATGAGGTGACCGACGCTGCGCCCGACAACTGGGCGAAGGCGGGCGGGCGCTACGTCGTCGCGGACGCGCTCGCGGCCGAGACCTTCGCGGCGGCGCGGGTGACGTCCTACGAGCGCGTGAAGGACGTGCTGCCCGTCATGATCGAGCGCTGCGCCCACCCGTTCCGCGGGATCGCGGGCGCGGACGGGTTCTGGGATTTCGGCGTGCCGATGCTGCCGGCCGATTACGTGACGGCGGATGCCGGCACCGGCTTCGTGCACACGGCGCCTGGCCATGGCCTCGACGACTACGTGACCTACCTGAAGCACCGCGACGTCTTCGCGGCCTGCGGCACGCAGGAGGTGCCGCACACGGTCGACGGCGCGTCGGCCTATTTCGCGAACGTGCCGCTCTTCGCGGGCGAGCGCGTCTACGACGACAAGGGCAGGGACGGGGGCGCGAACGACGCCGTCGCGAGGAAGCTGGCCGAGGCCGGCGCGCTCGTCGCGCGCGGGCGGCTGAAGCACCAGTTCCCACATTCCTGGCGCTCGAAGGGGCCGCTTCTCTTCCGCAACACGCCGCAATGGTTCATCGCGATGGACCGCTCGATCACGGACGCGACGCTGCCCGCGCCCGGGCCGTCGCGGGTCGGCGATGCCGGGAGCACGGGCACGAACGGCGTGCCCGACACGTTGCGCAACCGCGCGCTCCGCGCCATCCACGAGGCCGTGACCTGGGTGCCGGCGGCGGGCGAGAACCGCATCACGGGCATGATCGAGAACAGGCCGGACTGGGTCGTGTCGCGCCAGCGCGCCTGGGGCGTGCCGATATGCGTCTTCGTCCGGCGCGGCACGGACGAGATCCTGCGCGACGACGCCGTCGACGGGGCGGTCGCCGAGGCCTTCGCGCAGGAGGGCGCGGATGCGTGGTTCGCGGACGGCGCCGCCGCGCGGTTCCTGGCGGCCGGCGGGCACGACCCGGCGGATTACGACAAGATCGACGACATCCTGGACGTGTGGTTCGATTCGGGCTCCACCCACGCCTTCACGCTGGAGGACCCGCGGGAGTTCCCGGGACTCGCCGGGACCCGCCGGACGGTCGATGGCGGGCAGGACACCGTCATGTACCTGGAGGGCTCGGACCAGCATCGCGGCTGGTTCCACTCCTCGCTGCTCGAATCCTGCGGCACGCGCGGCCGTGCGCCCTTCGACATCGTGCTGACGCACGGCTTCGTGCTCGACGAGCGCGGTGAGAAGATGTCGAAATCCAAGGGCAACGTGACCGCCCCCCAGGCGGTGATCGCGGCGTCCGGCGCCGACATCCTGCGCCTGTGGGTCGCGGCCTCCGACTACTCGGACGACCTTCGCATCGGGCCGGAGATCCTCAAGACCTTCTCCGAGACGTACCGCAAGCTGCGCAACACGATCCGCTGGATGCTGGGCTCGCTGGGCCATCTCGAGGAAGGCGACAGCGTCGCGCCGGCCGCGATGCCGGAGTTGGAGCGCGTCATCCTGCACCGGCTGGCGGAGCTCGATGGCGAGATCCGGGCCGCCTACGCGACGTTCGAGTATAGCCGCGTCGTCGCGCTGCTCTCGGCCTTCATGACGGGCGACCTCTCGTCCTTCTACTTCGACATCCGCAAGGATGTGCTCTACTGCGACCCCATCTCCAGCCCGGCGCGACGGTCCGCACTCACCGTCATCGATGAGACCTTCCGCCGGGTCGTCGCCTGGATCGCCCCGATCCTCGCCTTCACGGCCGAGGAGGCCTGGATCGAACGCTACCCGGGCGAGGCGAGCTCGGTGCATCTCCAGATCTTTCCCGAGACGCCCGCCGGCTGGCGCGACGACGCGCTCGCGGCCCGCTGGAGCGACATCCGCCGCGTCCGCCGAGTCGTCACGGGCGCGTTGGAGATCGAACGCGCCGCGAAGCGCATCGGCGCGAGCCTGGAGGCCGCGCCGAGTGTCTACATCCAGGAGCCGCGCTACCTCGCGGCGCTGACGGGACTCGATTTCGCGGAGATCTGCATCGCGTCCGGACTTTCGATCGTGGTCGGCGAGGGACCGCCGGAGGCCTTCCGGCTCGACGAGGTGCCGGGCGTCGCGGTCGTGTCGAAGCGCGCCGAGGGGCGCAAATGCGCGCGCTCGTGGAAGATCACGCAGGATGTCGGACAGGATCCGGACTACCCGGACGTGACGCTGCGCGACGCGAGGGCGCTCAGGGAGTGGGACACCGCGCAGGCCCGTACCTGATGGCACGCGAATGACTCCGGCCCGCCTCGGCCTGGCGGCGCTCGCCGCGACCTTCGTGCTCGACCAGGCCTCGAAGGTAGGGCTCATCCAAGGCTACGACCTGCCGATGCGCGAGCCGCTCGCGCTCGGGCCCTTCGTGACCTTCACGGGCGTGTGGAATCGCGGCATCTCGTACGGGCTGTTCCAGCAGCATTCGGAACTCGGCCGATGGCTGCTCGCGGGGCTCTCGGTCGTGGCCGCGGTCGCGCTCACGATCTGGCTTACCCGGACGCACAAACGCCTCCTCGCATTGTCGCTCGGCCTGATCGCCGGTGGGGCGATCGGCAACGCCGTCGATCGGGTCGCCTACGGGGCGGTGTTCGACTTCGTCCACCTTCACGCAGGCGCGTACTCCTGGTACGTATTCAACTTGGCCGACGCCGCGATCGTTGCGGGCGTCGTCGGGCTTGTCTATGACTCACTCGTCGCGGACGGGACAGGCGTTGGGCCTTCGTCCAATTCCAATGGCCGAGCCGTCACAGGAAAGCCCGATTAAGGGATGACGGCGTTCTTGGGGATCGAGGACCAACCATGACGATCAGGATAGCGGGCCGCTTCTGGCTCATTTCGGCGGCCGTGGCCGCCAGTGTGGCCACGACGGCGGTACGCGCCGAGGAAGGCATTCTGATCAAGAACCTTCTCGGCGACATGGGCCTTGTCCCGAAGGAGAAGGATCCGATCCGCTATCGCGAGCGTGCACCACTGGTGCTCCCGCCGAAGATGGACTTGCGCGAACCCGCCGCGAAGGAGAGCTTCGCGTCGAGCAACCCGCAATGGCCCAAGGATCCCGACACTGTGGCGCAGAAGAAGCGGCTGGAGGCGAACGCGATCCCGGTGACCGAGAGCGAGACCCGACGCATGTCGGAGCGCAACTCACGCCTCTCGATCGACGAGGTGCGGAGCGGCCGCACCGCCAGCGCCGAGAGTGCATACCCTCCCACGCATCGCGGCGACAACGCGCGCGACGTGCTGATCCTCTCGCCCGACGAGATGCGCGCCAAGCGCTCGAACGACGAGGTGAAGACCGCGGACGGGGCACCGGTGCGCCGGACGCTGACCGACCCGCCGAGCACGTTCCGGAAGCCGACTGGGGCACCGGCCCGGACCGATTACCAGTTCCGCGGCGACAAGCAGGAATACGACGCCAACCCGCTGAACTGGATGCTCGATAAGTTCAAGGGCAGCAGCGACGACGATTAGATCGCTCGTCGATCGTCGCGATGAGGTCGGGCCGGGCTGCTGATCTCGCCGATATCCGCCATCGTGCCGTCCCGGTCATGCCGGGTAGCGCAGCCGTTTCACTCATATCGATCGGTCCTAGTGCTCACATCGGATATCGCCGCGGGGTTGCCCCGCCTTCCTGGTCTGCGGACGGACTCGGCCGAACTCCGACGCAGTGACGGCGGCGGACCCGCGATCGCCACCTACCGGCTCGATAACGGGCTCGACATCGTGGTGATCCCGGATCGCCGGGTCCCGGTCGTGACGCACATGGTCTGGTACAAGAACGGGTCGGCAGACGATCCGATCGGTCAATCCGGCATCGCGCATTTCCTCGAGCACTTGATGTTCAAGGGAACCGAGCACCACCCCGCGGGCGAGTTCAGCAAGGTCGTGTCGGCGCTGGGCGGCCAGGAGAACGCCTTCACGTCGTTCGACTACACGGCTTATTTCCAGCGCGTCGCGCCCGAACATCTCGAGCGAATGATGACGTTCGAGGCCGACCGCATGAGCGGTCTCAACTTCGACGATACGGTGGTCGCACCCGAGCGCGACGTCGTTCTGGAGGAGCGGCGCATGCGGGTCGAGACCGACCCGTCCGCCCAGCTCTCCGAGGCGATGGCGGCCTCGCTCTTCGTGCATCATCCCTACGGCATCCCGATTATCGGCTGGATGCACGAGATCGAGACGTTGAACCGGACGCACGCGCTCGATTATTACCGCCGCTTCTACGCGCCCGACAACGCGATCCTGGTCGTGTCCGGCGACGTCGATGGCCCGGCCGTCCTGAAGCTTGCCGAGGCGACCTATGGCCGCAACGCTCCGCGCGGAGACGGCGCCCTGCGTTTCCGGCCGAGCGAGCCCGAGCCGCGCGCCTCGCGCCATGTCTGCGTCGCCGATCCCAAGGTCGAACAGCCGACCGTGCAGCGTCTGTATCTCGTCCCGTCGACCGGGACCGCGAAGGCCGATGAGAGCTACGCGCTCGAAGTCCTGGCCGAGGCCATCGGCGGTGGGCCGACCTCTTACCTCTATCGCAAGCTCGTCATGGAGACCGGCCGGGCGGTGAACGCGGGCGCCTGGTACATGGGCTCCGCGATCGACGAGACGCGGTTCAGCCTCTACGCGGTGCCGGCCGAGGGCGTGAGCCCGGCCGACCTCGAAGCGGAGCTCGACCGGACGCTGGAGGCGGCGGCGCGCGACATCGACGCGGTGACGATCGAGCGGGCGAAGACCCGGCTCATCGCCGAGACGATCTATTCCTGCGACAGCCAGACCTCGCTTGCCCGGATCTACGGTTCCGCTCTGGCGCTTGGTGAGACGCTGGACGACGTGAGGCTCTGGCCGGACAGGATCCGGGCCGTCACACGCGACGAGGTCGTGGCGGCGTTGCAGACCTCGCTCGTGAAGCGTCGCTCGGTGACGGGCTACCTCGTCAAGGGTGAAGCCCGATGAGCGCGGTCGTGGAGCGCGTCGGGGCTTCTCCGGCCGAGATCCAGCCGATCCAGACGCCGGGCGGTCTCGACGCATGGCTCGTCGCGTCGGATTTCGTGCCACTCGTCGCGCTCGCCTTCAATTTCGAGGGCGGCGCCGCGCAGGATCCGCCTGGCAAGGGCGGCGCCTCGCAGATGCTCGCGCGCCTTCTCGACGAAGGCGCGGGGCCGTATAGCTCGGACGAGTTCCAGGACCGCCTGGCGGAGCACGCGATCGAGCTCGGGTTCAATGCCGGCCCGGACGCGATCGGCGGCTCGTTGAAGACGTTGTCGGAGCACGCGGACAAGGCGTTCGAGCTGCTGCGTCTCGCGTTGGCCGAGCCGCGGTTCGACGAGGATGCGGTCGAGCGGGTACGTGCCCAGACCGTCGCGGGTCTGCGCTATCAGGCGAACGATCCGGGCACAGTCGCGTCCCGCAGGTTCTTCGCGGAGGCCTTTCCGGGCCACCCGTATGGTCGCCCGATCTCCGGTACGGTCGAGACGGTCTCGGCCGTGACGCGCGACGACCTCGTGGCGCTTCACGGCGCGATGATCGGGCGCGGCCGGCTCAAGATCACGGCGGTCGGGGCGACGAACGGGGATGCGCTGGCCGCGGACCTCGACCGAACGTTCGGCATCTTGCCCCAGATCGATCCCGCGAGCCCCGTGCCGGACGTGTCCATCACGGGGCTCGGTTCGCGGATCATTGCGGATCTCGACGTCCCGCAATCCGTGATCCGCTTCGGGGTGCGCGGCGTATCCTGGCGCGACCCCGACTTCATCCCGGCCTACGTGCTGAACCATATTCTCGGCGGCGGCGCCTTTACGTCGCGCCTGTTCCAGGAGGTGCGCGAGCGGCGCGGCCTCGCCTACAGCGTAGGGACATCGCTCGTCAGCTACCGCCACACGGCGATGACATGGGGCTACACGGCGACGAAGAACGAGCGCGTCGGCGAGTGCCTGGAGGTGATCGCCTCCGAGATGTCCCGGCTCAGCCACGAGGGTCCCTCGGACGAGGAGCTCGGCAAGGCGAAGGACTACCTGACGGGCTCCTACGCGCTCGGCTTCGATACCTCGACGAAGATCGCCCACCAGCTCGCGCAGATCGCCTTCGAGGACCTCGGCATCGACTACATACGCCGACGCAACGAGATGATCGCGGCCGTGACGCAGGACGACGTGCGCCGCGCCGCCGCCCGCACGCTGGACGACGCGCGGATGCTGGTCGTCATCGCGGGCCGCCCGACGGGTCTCGGCCAAGCGTAGCGTCGGCCGCTAACCCTGCGGGATGACCTCGCGGGCGAGACGACCGCCCTGCCCTCCGGGTCGAAAGCCTTCCTGGTCGAGCAGCGCGCGGAGAACCTCGTCGCCGCCATCGTCGAACGTAACGGATGCGAGGCCCTCGTCCGACGCCAGCGCGTCCGCGATGGCGAGCAGCCGGGGTGTGAGATCGGCGCGATGCTCCGGCGTGACCGCGAGAAGGTCGATCCGCCACGTCTCGGCTTCGGCATGTCCCGACAGCGCCGCGACCAGGCGACCGCCTTCCTCCGCCACGACGGTGTTCGACCCGATAACGGCCGGCTCCGCGCGAGGCAGGAGCTCGGCCATGGCCGAGCCATCGTCGGGTGTGGCGAGGCGGAACGGGGCGTGAAGGTTCAGCATCGGGGTGATCGCCGACCCGAGGCGACCTTCACGGTTGCGGCTGCCTGTCCTCGATGATCTTGATCCGGCTGCGAAGCCGCTTGATGTCGATCCGGTTCTGCGTCTCGAGACCGGTCTCGTAGGCCGAGTAGATCTCGAGATCATCGAACTTCGCCGAATGCTCCTCGACGGTCTGCTTGATGCTCGCGACGTCGCGCTTCAGCTCAGCAACATCCGACTGTATGCGCTGCAAGACCGGCATGATCAGATCGGTGACTTCGGACATCGGACCCTCGCAAGACAGTGCAGATATACGTCGTCCCGCCCGTCTAGACCAGCATCGCCATCGGGCTCTCGATCAGCGACTTGAACGCCTGGAGCACCTCCGCGCCGAGCGCGCCGTCGACGACGCGGTGGTCGACCGAGAGAGTCACGGTCATGGCCTGCACGATCGCGGGCGCGTCGTTCTTCACGACGACCCGCCTCTCGCCCGCCCCGACCGCCAGGATCGTGGCGTGCGGTGGGTTGATGACGGCCTGGAAGTCCTTGATGCCGAACATGCCGAGGTTCGACACGGCGGTCGTGCCGCCCTGGTACTCCTCCGGCTTGAGGCGGCGCTTGCGGGCGCGGCCGGCCAGATCCTTCATCTCGGCCGAGATGGCGGACAGCGTCTTCGTCTCCGCGCGGCGGATCACGGGCGTGAACAGCCCGCCCTCGATCGCGACCGCGACCCCGACGTCCGAATGCCGGAACTTGAGGATGCGGTCCTCCGCCCAGACGGCGTTCGCGTCCGGAACGCGCTGGAGCGCCAGCGCCAGCCCCTTGATGACGAAATCGTTGACCGAGATCTTGAAGGCAACCTTGCCCTCCTTGTCCTTCGGCGCGCCCGCATTGACCTGCTCGCGCAGCGCGAGCAGCGCGTCGAGCTCGACATCGAGCGACAGGTAGAAATGCGGGACGGTCTGCTTCGATTCGGTCAGGCGCTTCGCGACCGTCTTGCGCATGCCGTCGAGCGCGACCTCCTCGTAGGAGCCCGCCTCGTACATCGCCTTGACCTGGTCGAGCGTGAAGCCCGCCGGGGCGGTGGCCGCCTTCGGGGCGGTCGGGGCGGGCTTCGGGGGTTCGGTCGATGCTCGCGCCTGCGCCGCCGCGGGCGCGCTGGCCTTCGCCGCACCGCTCTCGATCGCGGCCTTCACGTCGCTCTGCACGACCCGCCCGTGCGGACCCGATCCCTTGACGGCCGCGATATCGATCCCGGCCTCCCCGGCGATCCGGCGTGCCAGCGGCGACGCGAAGACGCGACCGCCATTGGCCGGCGTGGCTCCGTTGGGTTTCGCGGGCGCCGCGGCTCCGTTCGCCGCGGACTTCGCCGGACCGTCCGGCGCCTCGTTGCTGCGCGCGTAGGAGGACTGCGCGGTCTCCGATACCTTCACGTCGTCGTCCGGCTTGCCGGGCGCTGGCTGCGCTTCGGCCTTCGGGGCCGCCTCGACCTTCGGAGCGGGCGCTGCCTCGGCGGGCGCCCCGACGCTTGCCGGGTCCTCGCCCTCGGCCGCGATGATGCCGATCACCTGGTTCACGGGCACGTCCGACGTGCCGTCCGGCACCGTGATCTTCGCGAGCACGCCCTCGTCGACCGCCTCGACCTCCATGGTGGCCTTGTCGGTCTCGATCTCGGCCAGGATGTCGCCCGACTTGATCGTGTCGCCCTCCTTCTTCAGCCATTTCGCGAGATTGCCCTTCTCCATGGTGGGAGAGAGCGCGGGCATGAGGATGTTCGTCGGCATGGGATCAGGCCTCGGGCGAGGACGGCGTGTCGAAGGGGAACAGGTCGTCAAGCGGGAACGCGATAGCGTCGAAGGGCGAGACCTGGACGATGTCGCCGCGCTGCACGGTGGCGAGCAACAGCCAGCGACGTTCGGTCAGCTCAAACGCCTCCAGTTCGCCGGCAACAGGATCCAGAAGCCAGAGGTGTTTGACTCCAGCCTCGGCATAGACGCGGCGCTTCGGACCCCGATCGAGCCTCGCCGTCGAGGGAGACAAGATCTCGCACACCCAGTCGGGCGCGGTCTCGAGGTAGGCCGTCTCCGGCAACCTGGGGAGACGTTCACGCCGCCACCCGGCAAGATCCGGCACCGCGACCTGCGGCCCGAAGTGAAGCTCGGGCTCGATCATGAACACCCAACCGCCGGGGCCGCCCCGTCCGCGCCCGAACGGCGGGACGAGTTCGGAGGCGAGGTTCGCCCCGGCTACGCTGTGCCGAGGCCGCGGGCGCGGATGCGTTTCCAGCACGCCGTCGATGATCTCGGCCACGAGATGGGCCGGCACGGCTTCGAGGTCGGCGTAGGTTGCTTCGCGGGCCGCGAGGTCAGCCATCGGCAGTCGCTCCAGAGACGACTCGTTCAGCGATAGCAGACGGCCTTCGCGGCCGCGATCACCTCGCCGACATTCGGCAGCGCGAGCTTCTCGAGATTGGCCGCGTAGGGCATCGGCACGTCCTTGCCGGTCACGCGCGCCACGGGGGCGTCGAGATAGTCGAACGCCGCCTCCATGATGCGCATGCCGATCTCGGCCGTGACGCCCGATTGCGGGAAGCCCTCCTCGACGCACACGCAGCGGTTCGTCTTCCGCACCGAGCGGATCACCGTCTCGATATCCATCGGGCGGATCGTGCGCAGGTCCACCACCTCGGCCTCGATCCCCTCCTTGGCGAGTTCCTCTGCGGCCTTCAGCGCGTAGGTCATGCCGATGCCGAAGGAGACGATCGTGAGGTCCGTGCCGGCGCGGTGGATGCGCGCCCGGCCGATCGGCAGGACGAAGTCGTCGAGCTTCGGGACCGGCATCTGCTGGCCGTAGAGGATCTCGTTCTCGAGGAAGATGATCGGGTTCGGGTCGCGGATCGCGGCCTTGAGCAGCCCCTTCGCGTCGGCGGCCGTGTAGGGCATCACGACCTTGAGGCCGGGTAC
>CAXUHE010000127.1:10068-10822 GCA_964250725.1 uncultured Enterovirga sp.
GCGTAGTCGTGGCTGTGCTGCGCGCCCACGCGGGCCGCCGCGCCGTTCGGCCCGCGGAACACGATGGACGCGCCCATCTGCCCGCCCGACATGTAGAGCGTCTTCGCGGCCGAGTTGATGATCTGGTCGATCGCCTGCATGGCGAAGTTGAATGTCATGAACTCGACGATCGGCTTCAGTCCCGCGAGCGCCGCGCCCACGCCCAACCCTGCGAAGCCGTGTTCCGTGATCGGCGTATCGATGACCCGCTTCGGGCCGAATTCCTGCAACAGGTTCTGCGTGACCTTGTAGGCGCCCTGGTACTCCGCCACCTCCTCGCCGATGACGAAGACGTCCTTGTCGCGGCGCATCTCCTCGGCCATCGCGTCGCGGAGCGCCTCGCGCACCGTCGTCATCACCATCTCGGTGCCGTCGGGCACCTCGGGCGTCGACATCGTCTCGGGCTGCGGCGGGGACGAGACCGCGGAGGGCGCCTTCGGGGCGGCCGGCACCGTGGCGGGCGCGGCCGGGGCTTGCGATTCGTCCGCCTTCTGTTCGGCCGCGGGCGCCGCCGGGACGTCACCCTTCGGAGCGGGAACCGCGTCGGCGTGAGCGGCGCCGTTCGCCTTCGGGGCCGCGGCGGCGGATGCGTCCTCCCCCTCCCCGGCGATGATGCCGATGCGCGTGTTCACCGCGACGTTGTCGGTCCCGTCGCCGACCAGGATCTTCGCGAGCACGCCCTCGTCGACCGCCTCGACCTCCATGGTGGCCTTGT
>CAXUHE010000128.1:0-5532 GCA_964250725.1 uncultured Enterovirga sp.
ACGACGCGCCGTTCCTGCAGGTCGGCGAGCACAAATACGGCAAGCCGATCCTGGACCGGGCCGTCTCGCACGAGACGGACCTCTACGATGCGCTCAAGATCGCGCTGATCTCGATGGATTCCACCATGCGGTCCAACCTGAGCGTGGGCCTGCCGATCGATATCCTGGTCGTTCGGCGCGACGCGCTGCAGGTCGAGCTGGAACACCGGATCGAGATCGGCGAGCCTTACTTCCACGACCTGCGTGAGCGCTGGTCCACGGCCTTGCGGGCGGCCCACATGGCGATCCCGACCCCGCCCTATGGTCGGATACCGAGCCCTATGCGGCAGCGCAACGGCTTCTAAACGAGTTCCGCACAAGGTCCTTCCGAGAGCGGCCGGCGGCGGATGACCAGCAACGATCCCAACTATCACGGCGCGCTCCTGTCACGTCTCCTGTGGCCGACGGGCATCCTGTTCGTCTCCACCCTCTGGATCGTGTTCACGACGATCCTGTGGACCGGCGATCAGGTGGACGAGGACGCGCTCGCGAGGCAGCAGTCGCAGATATCGGCCGCGCTGGGCCGGCACGCCGAGTTCTTCGGCGAGGAGGTCAAACGGGCCCTCGCGGCGCTCTCGGCCGCCGATGGACCGCTCGCGGCGCCGCGATCGGCCGGCGCCGTCCTGGCGCACTTCGCCCCCATGGTCAGGGATTACCACGCCGCCTTCGTGGTGACGCCCGCGCTGGCGCTTCTCGGGGCCACGGAGAACAGGGTAGCGGTCTCGCCGGCTACCCTGGAGGAGCGTCTCGAGCGGTTCCGCTCGATGATCGAGTCGATCGTTCGGGGCGATCCTCGGCCGACGGGGACGCCCGTCGTCGCGGGGGCCAGGTTGATCGCCGGCAAGGTGAGACCGATCGTCCTCGTGGCGGCCCGCCTGCCGCGCGGCACCGTCGAACAGACGGACAGCTTCCTGCTGATCGAGAAACCGATCGAGGATGCGACCCTGGCGAGGATGGCGTCGATCGCCCACATCGCGGGGCTCGCGATCGTGACGTCCGCCCCGGCCAAGGCCGACCCTGTCCTGGCGCTCCCGAACGCGGTCGGGGAGCCGAGCCTCTATCTCACCTGGACGCCCTACAAGCCCGGCAACCTGGTGCGCGAGAGGCTCGTACCGCTCACGATCGGCGGTTTCTGCCTCGCGATCCTGCTGTTCGGCGGCGTCGCGTTCTACCTTCGCTGGGTGACGAAGGATCTCGCCGAATCGCAGGCCCGCTCCCGGCAGATGATCGGACGCGACCACCTGTCGGGTCTCGCGAACCGTCTTCTCTTCAGCGAGAAGCTCGACGCCGAACTCGACGCGATGGCATCCGCCGGCTCCGGGCTCGCGGTGCTCTTCCTGGATCTCGACCGGTTCAAGGACGTGAACGACACCTACGGCCATCAGGCCGGCGACGAGCTGATACGGGCGGTCGCGCGGCGGATCGCCGGGCTGCTGGGCTCGGGCGACGTCCTGGCGCGGTTCGGCGGAGACGAGTTCGCGATCATCCAGGTCCGCTGCCGCGAGGTCCAGCAGGCGGAGGGCATCGCGCGGTGCATCCTCGACGCGCTGGCCGACCCCTTCGAGATCGCCCACACGCAGGTCACGATCGGGGCGTCCATCGGCATCGCGCTGGCGCCGGAGAACGGCAGCGATCGCGAGACCCTGATGCGGCTCGCCGACACCGCGCTTTATCAGGCGAAGAGCGAGGGCCGGAACCGCTACAGCTTCTTCCAGCAGCAGATGGACGAGACGATCCGGATGCGAAAGGTCGTCGAGGACGACCTTCGGACCGCGATCCAAGGGAACGCGTTGGCGCTGCATTACCAGCCGCTCTTCTCGGCCGACGGCGAACGCATCGTTGCGCTTGAGGCACTGGTGCGGTGGCCACATCCGATCCGCGGCATGATCAACCCCGGCGACTTCGTGTCGATCGCCGAGGAGCGCGGACTGATCATCCCCCTCGGCGAGTGGGTGCTGCGGCGCGCCTGCCTGGATGGACAGCGGTGGCCGGGCCTGCGCATCGCGGTCAACGTCTCGCCCATCCAGTTCCGTCATCGCAACTTCGTCGAGGTCGTGACGCAGATCCTGGACGAGACGGGCTTCGACGCGACGCGGCTCGAGTTGGAGCTGACGGAGGGCGTGGTCGTCGAGGATGCCGATGCCGCTGAGGTCGCGATGATGGACCTGCGGGCGTTGGGGGTTCATCTCGCGCTGGACGATTTCGGCACGGGCTATTCGAGCCTCATCTACCTGCGCCGTTTCGCGTTCGACACGATCAAGATCGATCGCTCGTTCCTGGAGAGCATGGAGGCGACCGGCGAATCGGCGATCCTCGTGCACTCCATCGTCCATCTCGGCCGTGCTCTGGGTCTGACCGTCACCGCCGAAGGCGTCGAGACGCGCGAACAGCATCGTTTCCTGCAGGCGCTGGGCTGCCATCAGCTGCAAGGGTTCCTGTTCTCGAAGCCGGTCCCGGCCGACGAGATCGACAGGCTCCTCCTCCTACACCCCCCGACAGTCGCGTTGCCCATCGCTACGGCTGCCTGACGGATCAGGCGGAACGGGACTCCTCGGCCGGGCCGGCCGCCCCGGCCACGACACCGGCGATCCTGTCCGCCTCCGCGTCGGTCAGGGGAGCCGTCGCGCGCTCGACGTGCCGCCGGCGCGTCGTCATCAGGCCGACGATCCCGGCCAGAACCACGATGATCGGGCCGCACCACAGGACGAGCGTGTGCGGCGCGAGCACCGGTTTGAGCAGCACGAACTCGCCGTAACGCCGCACGATGAAGTCCAGCACGGCGGGATCGCTGTCGCCGGCCTTGAGCCGGTCACGCACGAGCAGCCTGAGGTCGCGCGCCAGCGGCGCGTCCGAATCGTCGATCGACTGGTTCTGGCAGACGAGGCACCTCAGCTCCGCGGAGAGCGTGCGGGCGCGGCCTTCGAGAGCGCGGTCGGAGAGGAGTTCGTCCGGTTGGACCGCATGAGCGGCCGAAGCGCAGGCCAGCATCGCGACCAGGGCAAGGACACGCCGGACGCCCATCATTCCGCCGGGTGGAGCACGGCCGCGGGCCGGGCGCGAACGGGCGCGCCGATCCGCAACCGGCGGTCGGTCAGCGACAAGGCGCCCCCAGCCGCCATCGCGATCGCGCCGAACCAGATCAGGAGGACGAGCGGCTTGTAATAGAGGCGCAGCCCGATCGAGCCATCGGGATAGACCTCGCCCCAGCTCGCGTAGATCTGGCTGACGCCGCGCGTGAGGATGCCGGCCTCGGTCGTGGTCATCGCGCGGGTCGCGAAGAAGCGCTTGGACGCCTCGACCGTCCCGACCTCCACGCCGCCCTCGCGGACCGAGAGCTGGGCCGCCTGCTCGGTGTAGTTCGGCCCGGGCCGGCCGACCGCGCCGACGAGCTGTACGCTGTAGGGGCCGACCCCGAGCGACTGGCCAGGGCGCACCGCGCCGATCGTCTCGACGCTCCAGGCCTGGACCGCGATGCCGATCACCGTGATCCCCATCCCGGCATGCGCGAGCGCGCTGCCCCAGGCCGAACGCGGCAGGCCGAGCGCACGGCGCGCCGACGCCCGGATCGGCCTGCCGGGCGCGTGGGAACGCGCGAGGATCTCGCCCGCCGAACCGAGGACCAGGAAGGCGCCGAGGCCGATCGCCAGCGGAGCCAGAACCGGTCCGCGCGTGATGAACGCGACCAGCGCGACCGAGAGCACGATCGAGAGCGCGAGCGGCACGAAGAGCCGCTGCGCGACGCCCAGCAGGTCGCCGCGCTTCCAGGCCAGGGCCTGCCCGAAGGGCAGGAGGAAGAGAAGCGGCAGCATCAGCGGCATGAACGTCAGGTTGTAGTAGGGCGCGCCGACAGAGATCTTGTCGCCCGTCAGCGCCTCCAGCGCGAGCGGGTAGAGCGTGCCGAGGAGCACCGTCGCGCAGGCGCTCGCGAAGACGAGGTTGTTGAGGACGAGCGCACCCTCGCGCGAGACCGGCGCGAAGACGCCGCCCTGCCCGAGCGATGGCGCACGCCAGGCGAAGACCGCCAGCGACCCGCCGATGAACACGCACAGGATCGCCAGGATGAACACGCCACGCGAGGGATCGGTCGCGAAGGCGTGCACCGAGGTGAGGACGCCCGAGCGGACGAGGAAGGTGCCGAGCAGCGAGAGCGAGAAGGTCAGGATGGCCAAGAGGATCGTCCAGACCTTGAGCGCGTCGCGCTTCTCCATCACCACGACCGAGTGGAGAAGCGCGGTCCCGGCGAGCCACGGCAGGAGCGAGGCGTTCTCGACCGGATCCCAGAACCAGAACCCGCCCCATCCGAGTTCGTAATAGGCCCAGTACGACCCCATCGCGATCCCGAGGGTGAGGAACGCCCAGGCGACGAGGACCCAGGGCCGCACCACGCGCGCCCACATGGCGTCGACCCGCCCGTCGATCAGCGCCGCCATGGCGAACGCGAAGGTCATCGAGAACCCGACATAGCCGAGATAGAGGAGCGGCGGGTGGATCGCGAGGCCGAGATCCTGGAGGATCGGGTTGAGATCCTGCCCGTCGGCGGGCGCCGGCACGACGCGCTGGAACGGGTTCGACGTGAACAGGATGAAGAGCAGGAACGCGACCGTGATGGAGCCCTGGACGGCGATCGCGTTGGTGCGCAGCCGCTGCGGGACGGCGTTCGGGGCCGCCGCCACGAGCGCGCCAAAGAACGCCAGGATGAGGACCCAGAGCATCATCGAGCCCTCGTGGTTCCCCCACACGCCGGTGATCTTGTAGATCAGCGGCTTCGCCGAATGCGAGTTCTCGACGACGTTCAGCACGCTGAAATCCGACCCGACATGCGCGGCCACAAGCGCCGCCGACGCCATCGCGATCAGCACGAAGACCCCGATCGCCGCCGGCGCCGCGACCCCCATCAGCACGCGGTCGCCCGCGCGTGCCCCCCAGAGCGGAACCGTGCTCTGGAAGACCGCGAGCGCGAGCGCCAGCGCCAACGCGAAATGTCCGGCCTCGACGATCACGGGTGCGCGCTCATGGGTTCGAGGCCTGACGCGGAGCGGACTGCCGAGGGCCCGCAGCCTTGGATGCCGATTCCTGCCAGCGCCCTTGCGCCTTGAGCGCATCCGCGACCTCGCGCGGCATGTAGCTCTCGTCGTGCCGCGCGAGCACGGTATCGGCCACGAACAGGCCGGGGCTCGCGAAGGCGCCCTCCGCCACGATGCCCTGCCCTTCCCGGAAGAGGTCCGGCAGGAGGCCGCGATAGCGGACCGGGACGACCGCGTTCCCGTCGCCGATCCTGAACTCGACGACCTGGCCCGTGCTGCGGGCGACGGAGCCCGTCTCGACGAGGCCGCCGAGACGCATCCGCGTGCCGACCGGGACGGGCTTCAGGGCGATCTCGCTCGGCGAGCGGAAGAACACGATGGTGTCGCGCATCGCCGAGAGCGAGAGCGCGAGCGACCCCACGAGCACGCCCCCGATCGTCCCGATGATCACGAGCCGGCGGCCGACGCG
>CAXUHE010000128.1:5542-10821 GCA_964250725.1 uncultured Enterovirga sp.
TTTCGCGGCTCCGTCGAGGCCGAGATCCTGCGCCAGACGGTCGAGCCGGGAGCCGGCATCCGGGTCCCGGCCGAGCGCCGTACGGGCGAGCCCGAGCCGCCGGATCGCCTCGTCGCGCTGGCCGAGCACCGCGTAGGACCGCACGAGCCGCGCCCATTCGGGCTCGCTGCCACCGCCCGCCGCCAGCCGCGCGTCGAGCCGTTGCACCATGGCCTGGATGTCGGGGCCGCCCTCGCCCGTCGCCAGGGCCGGCGCCGTCGCGCCCTGCCCCGACAGGCGCGCGAGACGCGTCTCGACGAGAGGACGCCAGGGCGCGTCAGGGCCGCCCGACGCGAGCAGCGCCTCGTAATCCGCGCGCGCCCGCGCGAAGTCGCCGTCCTGCTCGACCGCGAGTGCCAGGTAGAACCGCCCCTTCGCGAAGGCCGGATCGAGCTCGACCGCATGGCGGAACGCGGCCGACGCCTCGGCGGACACGATGCCGCCGCCCAACCCGACGAGCGCCTCGCCGGCCCCCGCCAGCCGGTCCGGCGTATCGCCGCCCGCCCGTCGCGCGGCCGCGTAGGCGCGCGACGCCTCCTCGAACCGGCCGACGCGCAGGTAGATCGGCGCGACGACGTCCCAGCCCCGCGCGTCGTCCGGGTGGGACGCGAGATGCGCCTCCAGCCGGGCGAGCGCCGTCTCGACGTCGGACCCGGCCGCGACGGCCTGCGGCGCGGCCGGCCGGACCGCGGCCTGGGGCGAGCCCAGCGCGCCGTAGACCGTGAGGCCGATCAGCGGCACGGCGGAGAGCGCGAAGGCGGCGGCCGCGCGGCGGCGGCGGAGCGCCGGCTCGCCGGTCGTGGCTGCGGGAACCGGCTCGACCGAGCTGGCGCGCAGCAGGCGGCGGCCCGCCTCGACACGCGCCGCATCCGCCTCCGCGGCGGAGATCAGGCCGCGCTCGCCGTCGCGCGAGATCTCGCGCAGCTGGTCCTCGTAGAACGACACGTCCCCGCGCTCGTCGCGCGCCGCGACGGCACGGGCCGAGAGCGGCCACAGCACGCAGAGCACGGCGGCCCCCGTCATCAGCGCCAGAACGGTCCACAAGATCATGCGTTCACATAGGCGAGACCGGCGGCCGGCGCTAAGGTGGCACGTGGCCACATCTTGCGGGTGCGCGACCCGCGCCCTCAGCAGGAGAGCCAATCCGCGTCGAGATCGAGCTCAGCCGCGAGCCTCGCGCGCAAGGCGGGGTTCGTGGTCAGCCGGCCGCTCTCGATCCCGGCCAGGTCGTCTTGCGTCAAGCCGAGCGCGGCAGCGAGGTCCTGCTGCGTTCGCGCCCGATGCCGGCGCGCCGCCTTGACCGGGTTCTCGCCCCTCATGACGGCGGCCGACAGCCAATCCGGCAGGACCGCTTCCTCTCCGCGCGCGATGGCGGCATCCTGCTCGCGAACGATGGCGACGCAAGCGCGCAACTCCGCCTGCTCGTCGCCCGCGGCCGCACGCAGGGCATCGTAGTCTCGACGGGACAGGACGACCAATTCGTCGACCCCCTCGGTCCGGATGATCTGGTGGGACATGGTCGCTTCTCACGGTCGATAGACGATCGAGCGATGCCGAACGCCCTCACGATCACGGCCGTACGGGCACCGTCACGATGGCGCGATACTCGCCGGCTTTCAACCGAACTATGTCGCCCGCGCGGTTGCGCATCCTCGCCGCGTCGACGGTTTCTCCGGCTGCGAAGGCCTCGATCATCGCGACTATCATCGCCCGAACGTCCGCCGGGAGCAATCGAAGGTCGCGGGCCGCGATGGTCGTGAGGAGCAGCTTGCGCATCAGTAGATTACAGCCATTCCCCGCAACGGCATCGTTTCCGACTTCGAGCGACGACCTGAAGGGCCGCTACCTCACGCCACGTCGCCCATCAGCGTCAGCTCGGCCCGCGTGCCCCCCAATGCCGAGGCGGAGAGGTCGAGCCGTCCGCGGTAATGCGCCACGAGGTCGGACACGATCGAGAGCCCCAGTCCCGAGCCCGGCTTCGTCTCGTCGAGCCGGCGGCCGCGCTCGACCGCGACGCGCCGCGCGTCCTCCGAGAGGCCCGGACCGTCGTCGTCGACCGCGATGCGGAGCGTCGGGCCATCGTCCTCGATCCAGGCGGTGATCGCGACCGTCGCGCCCGCCCATTTGCAGGCATTGTCGATGAGGTTGCCGGCCATCTCCTCGAGGTCCTGGCGCTCGCCCCGGAAGCGCAACCCGTCCGGCGCCTCCACGGTGATCGTGAGGTCACGGTCGCGGTAGATCTTGCCGAAGGTGCGGGCGAGCGCGTCGAGCACGGGCCGCAGGTCCGTGACGGCGCCGAGCGTGCCGGCGAGCGCCGCGGCGCGGGCGCGGTTCAGGTAGTAGTCGACCTGGTCGCGCATCAGGGCCGCCTGCTCGCGCACCCGGCCCGAGACGTCGTCCGACGCGCCCTCCGCCTCGTTGACGATGATGCTGAGCGGCGTCTTCAGCGCGTGCGCCAGGTTGCCGACCTGCGTGCGGGCGCGCTCCAGGATCTCGCGGTTCGCGTCGAGCAGCAGGTTCAGCTCGTCTGCGAGCGGCGCGACGTCGCGCGGGTAGCGCCCGTCGATCCGGTGGGCGTGGCCCCGGCGGACAGCCGCGACCGCAACGCCGAGATCGCTCAGCGGCTTCAGGCCGAAGCGGATCTGGAACAGCGTCGACAGGCCGAGACCGGCGCCGACGAGCAGGAAGGTCGCGACGAGCGCCGCGAGGAAGCGGTGCTGCGCGCCCGAGATCTCGTCGCCCGGACCCGCGACCCTGACGACGTAGCGGCCGTCCTCGCCGAGATCGATGTCGCGCTCGATGACGCGCAGTTGCCGGTTCTCCGGGCCGGACGCGTAATCCTTGCGGACCTGCCCGAAGCGGCGCCCGGACGTGTCCGGCGCCAGCAGAGGGATGGCGTTGCCGACGAGGGAGCGGGAGGCGTGGACGTCGCGCGGCCGGGCCTCCAGGCGGCCGAGCTGCCAGTACCAGCCGGAGAGCGGGATGTCGAAACGCGGCTCGCCCAGCGACCCCAGGTCGCGCCCCTCGGGGTCCGACGCGTTGACGAGGTCGGCCGCGAGATCGTTCGCGTAGACGAGGAGCCGCTCGTCGAAGGCGCGCTCGGTGTTCTGGCGGTAGAGCGCGGACAGGATGATCCCAGCCGCGAGCAGGATGAGGCTGCTCCAGAACAGCGAGGACGCCGCGAGCCGGACCGCGATCGACCGCCCGGCGAGCAGCCGCGGAGGCCGGAGCCTCATCGCGGCGGCATCACGCGCGCGTCTCGGGCGCGCCTGTGCGATCGATGAGATAGCCGAGCCCTCGCATCGTCTGGATGAGGTCGACACCGAGCTTCTTGCGCAGCCGGCCGACGAAGACCTCGATCGTGTTCGAGTCGCGGTCGAAATCCTGGTCGTAGAGGTGCTCGGTCAGCTCGCCGCGCGAGACGATCCGGCCGGCATGGTGCATCAGGTAGGACAGCAGCCGGTACTCGTGCGAGGTCAGCTTGATCGGCAGACCGTCGACGGTGACGCGGCCGGAGCGCGTGTCGAGCCGGATCGTGCCGGCCACGAGCTCGCTCGTCGCGTGGCCCGTCGCGCGCCGCAGCAGCGCGCGGATGCGGGCGAGCAGCTCCTCCATGTGGAAGGGCTTCGCGAGATAGTCGTCGGCGCCCGCGTCGAAGCCCTGGACCTTGTCGCTCCAGCGGTCGCGCGCGGTCAGGATGAGGACGGGCATCTTGCGCCCGGCGCGACGCCAGTTCGTCAGCATCGACACGCCGTCGATGCCCGGAAGCCCGAGATCCAGGATCACCGCGTCGTAGGGTTCGGTCTCGCCCAGATGCTGCCCGTCCTCGCCGTCGAACGCCTTGTCGACCGCGTAGCCGGCATCCGCCAGCGCGGCCGCGATCTGGCGGTTGAGATTGCGGTCGTCCTCGACGAGCAGCAGACGCACGGGCTTGACCTCAGTGGACCGTCTTCACCTTGCCCGACGGCGCGTCCACCGTCACGCGCACGAGCCGGCCATCGTGGCGCAGCACCACGATCCGGTACACGAGCGCATCCGGATCGCGGCAGAGCGCCGCGCGCAGCACGTCCGCGTCCGGCACCGCCTCGCGGGCGAGCACGATCGCGGCGCCGGGCGCCACGACCTGCCGGGCCGCGACCGCCTCCGACATGTCGCCGGAGGACAGGCACCCTTGAGCGTCGCTCTGCGCGGCGGCCGGCAAAGGGACCAGCAAGGCGGTCGCGCAGAGGACAAGACAGGTGGCGATCAGGTCGCGCATGCCGTCTCGTGGCCGAGACCGGCTGAACTGACTCTGAACATCAGGTCGAAGGAGCGCCGATCTGCTTCGTGGCCCGTACGCGGAAGACGGTCGAGGCGACGAAGCTCGCGCCCGCGACGATCTGGGACATCGCCTCCGCGAGACCGCCGGCATCGACGTTCGAGGTGTCGACGCCGATCACCCCGAAGGCGACGGACGCGAGGCCGATGAGGTTCGCCCAGACGGTGCGGCTCGCGAGAACGGATTTGGTCGTGTCCATGACGGGTCCTTCCTGGTTGACGGTTGAGACGAGCGCGACCGGTACGGCCGGGCTCGCGCGGGCGAGCGCCAGGCTCTCGCGCTCGACGCGGGTGACGCGGGCCGTCCAGCCGCGCCCGAAGGCGGTCCAGGTGGAGAGCCGGCGCATGAAGCCGAGGCGATCCGCCGTGACGCGCCGGACGGTCGCCGCGGGATCGCAGGCGGCGATCGCCGCCCGGGTCGCGGGGCCGAGCCGCCCGTCCGCCGCCACGCCGAGCGCGCTCTGGAGCGCCTTGATCGCCCGCGCCGGACCGGAATTGACGCCGAAATCGAAGATCGCGAGGTCGAGCCCGGGCGGCAGCGCGTCGCCGCCGACCTGCGCCCAGTAGGAGCGGCGGTAGATCGCGCCGGCCTCCTGGCGGGTCAGCGCCTTCACGTCGGCGACGCTCGCGGGCCGACCGCGGGCCCGGGCCAGCGTCGCGCGGGTGATCCCGTATTTCGTCGCGCCGCCCGGATCGCGCGGGTCCGCCACGAACCCGCCCTCCAGGTCGAGGACGAGCGCCAGCGCCCGGTCGAAGCTCTCGGCCGCCATGGTGTGTCTCCTGTCGTGGATGTCGGATGGGTCGCGCACGCGATCGAGGTCGCGCGCGGTTCACCTCTCCCCGAGGGGGGCCGTCTGCAGTTCCCGTCATTGCGAGCGGAGCGAAGCAACCCAGAGGGGCGACGCGGTGGCCCTGGGTTGCTT
>CAXUHE010000129.1:0-8977 GCA_964250725.1 uncultured Enterovirga sp.
AGCCGGTTCGCCAGGCGCCCGACGACGCCCTGGAGGTGGGAGAGCTGCTTGTCGAGATAGGCACGCAGCCGCGTCAGCTCCTCCGCGTCGCAGAGTTCGTCGGCCTCGATCACCTCGTCGAACTTCGAGCTGAACGCCTTGTAGTCGGGACCGCGCGACTCGCTGCCGCGCGCGGGCGGCGGTCGCGAGGACTCGGAGGCCTCCTCCGAATCCGCGTCGTCAGATTCCTCGGGCATGTCGTCGGAGGGTGCGTCCTGGCTCTCGCTCGCGCTCTCCTCGAGGTCGTTCGTAGCGTCGTCCTTGAGATCGATATCCGCCCGCTCGCCCTCGCGGGTCTCGTCCGACTCGCCGTCGCTCCCTTCGTCCTCCTGCGAGGGCTCGCCCTCCTCGTCGTTCTCGTCCTCGTCGCGGTCGAGCGCCGACTCGTCCGCCATGTCGAGCGACGACAACAGGTCGCGCACGGAGCGCGCGAAATTGCGCTGATCCTCGATCGTCTCCAGAAGTCCGTCGAGGTCGCGCCCGGCGCGCTCTTCCACGAAGTCCCGCCACAGGTCGACGATGCGGGTCGCGGCCTCGGGCGGCCTTCGGCCTGTCAAGCGCTCGCGCACCATCAGGGCGACCGCATCCTCCAGCGGTGCGTCCGCGCGGTCGGTGATGTCCTCGTACTTGCCGCCGCGGTGGTAGCGGTCCTCGATCATGGCATTGAGATTGTCCGCGACGCCAGCCATGCGGCGTGACCCGATCGACTCGACCCGGGCCTGCTCGACAGCGTCGAACACGGCGCGGGCCGCCTGTCCCTGCGGCGCCAGGCGCCGGTGCATCGTCGTGTCATGACAGGCGAGCCGCAACGCCATCGCGTCCGCGTGGCCCCGCACGATCGCGATGTCGCCCGCATCGAGCTTGCGCGGCGGGTCGGGCAATCGCGCACGCTCGCCCGAGAGCGAGGGTCGGTCGGACGCGAAGGTGACTTCGAGCTCGGGGTGGCGCGACAGCGCCCGCATGCAGCCCGCGATCGAGCGCTTGAGCGGCTCGTTCGGCGCCTCCTTGCGCTCGCCGGGCTTGCGGTTGGAGATGGTCATGGCTGGTACTCGAACGATCGCTCCAGGACGTCGCTCAACGTGTAAGGCCGATCGCTCGGGAAGTCGTCACGCGGAATATCCGTCTCGGTCGATGCGCGTATGCGGGCCGCTCGATAAGCATCGTCCAACATGATGTCGAGATAAGGCTTGAGTCCTGGATTCCTTTGGATGAGTTTCACATAACGACTGCGCTGTTCGGCGATGCTGTTATCCCAGCTTCGGGTGACCCGCTCCGGCTGGTGATCCCATTTCAGCATATGCATCATCAGGACGGTCAGCGCGCTCTCGAGTTTGTCGTACTCCCGTCGCGCCACGTCCTCCAACTCCTCGGCGATGTTGGCCGAATCGAGCCCGCGGACCGAACTGGCCCGCAGACCGGACGCTTGTTCGACCGCCCACGTATACACGTCGTCCTCGTAGCGCGTGCGCACGGGGCCGGATGACGAGAGGTTCGGCTTGACGGCAGGCTGGCTCATGCAGTCCTCGGCGTCGGTTGGCGGTCGGGCGAATGCCCGGCCTCGCGTCAGCTCAGCGCGACGTTGACCGCGCTTTCCGGCAATTCCTTGCCGAAGGAGCGCTGGTAAAATTCGGCAACCAGCGAGCGCTCCAGCTCGTCGCATTTGTTCAGGAACGTCACGCGGAACGCGAAGCCGACATCGGAGAAGATCTCCGCGTTCTCCGCCCAGGTGATCACGGTGCGGGGCGACATCACGGTCGACAGGTCGCCGTTGGTGAAGGCATTGCGGGTCAAGTCGGCGACCCGCACCATCTTGCCCACGATGTCGCGACCCTTGGCGTCACGGTAGTGATGCGCCTTGGAGAGGACGATCTCGACCTCTTCGTCATGCGCCAGATAGTTGAGACTCGTCACGATGGACCACCGGTCCATCTGCGCCTGGTTGATCTGCTGCGTGCCATGATAGAGCCCGGACGTGTCGCCGAGCCCGACCGTGTTCGCGGTCGCGAACAGCCGGAATGCCGGGTGAGGGCGGATGACGCGGCTCTGGTCGAGCAAGGTCAGCCGGCCGGACGATTCCAGCACGCGCTGGATGACGAACATGACGTCCGGACGTCCGGCATCGTACTCGTCGAACACGAGCGCGACGTTGTTCTGGTAGGCCCATGGCAGGATGCCGTCGCGGAACTCCGTGACCTGCTTGCCCTCCTTGAGAACGATCGCATCCTTGCCGACCAAGTCGATCCGCGACACGTGGCTGTCGAGGTTGATGCGGATGCAGGGCCAGTTCAGACGCGCCGCGACCTGCTCGATATGTGTCGACTTGCCGGTCCCGTGATAGCCCGTGACCATGACGCGCCGGTTGCGCGAGAACCCGGCCAGGATCGCGAGAGTCGTCGGCGGGTCGAACTGATAGTCCGGGTCGACATCCGGGACATGAGCCTCGGCGGTCGAGTAGGCCGGCACCTCCAGGTCCGACTTGAAGCCGAAGACCTGCGATACGGACACTTTCATGTCCGGTACGCCGGGAACGGAACCGTTGGTGACGAGCATGCAAAGCCTCTTGGTCGGCGGCGCTCAAGCCGTGACCCTGCGGAAAGCGCCACGGACGAAACGTTATCCTAGTCCTTAACGTCGTGATGGGGTCCGCGCAATTTCGCGGTCGCCACTCGCGCCAAGCCCCGTCAATAGAGTCCCGTCAGCACAAACCCGCGGCCTTCAGAGTGTCGTGGGCCCGGATGATGTCGCGGAGACGGTCCTCGAAGGACCTGTCGCCCCCGTGTGCGTCCGGGTGAAACCGCTTCACCAGGGACTTGTACTGGGCCTTGATCGCAGCGGCGTCCGCGTGCTCCTCGAGACCCATCGTCTCCAGCGCCTTGAGCACGGGGCCTGGACGGCGCGGCTTGGGAGGCTCGGGTGCGCGGCGCGTGCCCTCGAAGCCGGCCGATCTCATGACGCCCAACGGATCGAGGTAGTCGAAATTCTCGGGCGCGGGCGCGCCGTTGCGTCTGCGCTGGCGTCCGCCGTTGACGCTCATCGTCCAGGTCGGACGGTGTCCGACGGCCGCATCCTTCTGGTAGGCGACGACCGCCTCGTCCGGCATCCCGTCGAAGTAGTTGTAGGAGGCGTTGTACTCGCGCACGTGGGCGAGGCAGAAGCGCCAGTACTGCCCCTCGTTGCCCCGTCCCTTGGGGGCGCGATGCACGCCCGGCTCCGCGCAGCCCGCGCGCTCGCAGCCGGGCTCTGTGCTGCGACGCGGCTCGTCGCAGGTCGGCCTGATCCGGATACGGTCGAAGAAGGGCGAGTTGAGATCCATGCCGGTCAGATTATGGAGGAGCGCTCACCCCGGCGGCAAGCACCGCCGCGACGGATCGATAAGGTCGAACGATGACGTTGCACGATTGGATGACCGAAACCCTGACGCGGGAACTCCACCCGGTCCGCCTGAGCGTCGAGGATGAGTCGGCGCAGCATGCCGGACATGGCGGCTGGCGTGAAGGCGGGGAGACGCATTTCAGGATCGATGTCGTGGCGGAGGCGTTCGCGGGCAAGAGCCGGATCGAGCGGCATCGCCTCGTCAACACGCTTCTCGGCGAGGCGTTCGGCCGCGGCCTTCACGCGCTCGCGATCCAGGCCAAGAGCCCGACCGAGTAGCCGGACGATCGCTCAGCGGGCCGACACGAGCAGCGCGAGCACACGCCCGCGACGACGAGCGCCACGCCGGCGAGTTCGCGCCGCGACGTCGCGTGCGAGACGACGCGGCGTGAGACGACCTGCGCCATCACGACCTCGACCAGCGCCGGCGTCCCGACGTTAACGGCCGCCGTCAGCGCGAACCCGATGAACCGGAACTGCGAGGCGCCCGCTCCCACGAAGCCGGCGCGATCGAGGAGCGCCATTCGCGCAAGCTGCCCATGAGGGCCGGACGGTCGAACAGGGGCGGGCCAGGCGAGAACCCAGAGAAGCCCGACGTTCATCTGCGCGTACCGAGCGCTCTCCCGCCTTGCTGTCGCCACCTATGACCCGATAAGATCCGGCCGAGAACATGAGGGGTTCCATGCCCACATCGCATGGGTTGGACGAGCCGTCGACGGTGAAGCGGCGGTCGTCTGTCGGAGTTTGTCGCATGTCGGGTCGAGCCATCCCGATCGCGTCGGCGTGGCTTGGCCTGATGGTGGCAGGTGGGGCACACGCCGCGACGCCGTCGCTGGTGGTCGACGTCGAGAGCGGGCGCGTTCTGCACGCCGAGCGTGCGACCGATCCATGGTACCCGGCCTCGATCACCAAGCTGATGACGGTCTACGTGGCCCTCGACCTCGTGCGGCAGGGCAAGGTCTCCCTCAGCACGCCCCTGACCCTGTCGGCTCGCGCGGCCGCCGAACCGCCCTCGAAGATGGCGTTCAGGCCCGGCACCCAGGTGACGCTCGACAACGCGCTCAAGATCATCATGGTGAAGTCGGCGAACGACATCGCGATGATGATCGGCGAGAACCTCGGCGGATCGGTCGACGGCTTCGCCGAACTGATGAACGACGCCTCCCGCCGTCTCGGCATGCGCGAGAGCCGCTGGTACAACCCGAACGGCCTGCCGGACGAGCGCCAGCAGACATCGGCGCGCGACATGGCGGTGCTCGCCCGCGCGCTCCTGCGCGAGTTCCCCGAGCAGGAGAGCCTCTTCCACATCGGCGCGCTGAAGCTCGGGCCCCAGATCATCCGCAACCACAATGGCTTGTTGGGCCGTTATCCCGGGGCCGACGGCATGAAGACCGGTTTCATCTGCGCGGGCGGCTTCAACGTGGTGGCGAGCGCGACGCAGAACGGCCGGCGACTCATCACGGTCGTCATGGGATATCCCTCCGCCCGCGAGCGCGACCTGCGGGCGGCCGACCTCTTCGATCAAGGCTTCAACACGGGTGGCGGCTGGGGGGTGCAGCAGGTGGAGAGCCTGCCTCCCTCCTCGGCGATGTCGCCCCCCAACATGCGTCCCATCGTCTGCAGCCCGAACCGCCGCCAGCCCGAAGCCGACGACGAGAGTGCGGTCGTGGCGAGCGGGGCGCCTTCGGAAAACAGCGACAACCCGATCGCGGCCCTGTTCTCGCAATCGAGCTTCTCGACGGCATCCGGCAGCAACGTGCCGGTGCTGGGCGGACGTCGCACGCTCGGCCCCCGGGTCGAGTTCACGCCGATCCCGATCTGGATCGGAGCGACGCCCGGGACTGCGCCGGACGGGCCAGCCGCCACTCCGGCAACCCGGATCGCGTCGAGGCCGGTGCGCACGAAGCTGCTCGGACGATCCGGCGCGGTGCCGCCGTCCGCCCAGGCCTTCTCGACGACGCCTCCGAACGAGACAGTCGGGCTGAGAGGCGGCGTCGACATGCTGAAGACGGCCGTTCAACCGTCGAGCCGCACGGCGCTGGAGGGTAACCTCGACGCCAGGCCCGCGGCCGAGATCAAGCCGGGCGCGATCGGCGCGCGCGGGAGAGGGCGTCCGAAGCTCGGCGCGATCGAGGCGCGAGACATCCCGCCAACGGGTGCGATCGATGGCGCCAACCCGGATCGCGAGGGCGCGAAGCCCGGATATTCGCCGAAGAAACCCGCGCCCGAGCGGACGGCCAAGGTGCAGTCCGGGTCGGCTAGAGTGCAGCCCACGCCGGCTGTCAAAGCCGCGCCCAAGCGCCAGGCGCAGCCGAAGCCGGAGGAGTGAGCTCCAAGCCGGCGGTCGGAGGACGTCCCGCTCCGATCTCGCTCACGATCCTCACGGGCTTCCTCGGTTCGGGGAAGACGACGCTGCTGAACCGGTGGCTCCGCGACCCGACCCTGTCGGACACCGTCGTCATCATCAACGAGTTCGGCGAGATCGGCCTCGACCATCTGCTCGTCGAGCGGGTCGACGACGATATGATCCTGCTCTCGGCGGGGTGCCTGTGCTGCACCGTGCGGGGCGACCTCGTGAGTACGCTGGAAGACCTTCTGCGACGGCGCGACAACGGCCGCATCCCACCGTTCCGGCGCGTGGTCATCGAGACCACGGGACTTGCCGACCCCGCACCGGTTCTCGCGGCGGTGCTCTATCACCCCTACCTCTCCCTGCGGTACACGATCGCCGGCGTCGTGACGCTCGTCGACGCGCTGACCGGACCGTCGAGCCTGGACCGTTTCCCCGAGGCACGCCGTCAGGTCGCGGTCGCGGACACGCTCGTCCTCACGAAGGCGGATCTCCTCGACGACCCGGCCGCGGCGGACGAGGTCGAGCGTTGCCTGCGCGACGTGAACGGCCATGCGGAGATCCGGCGCTCGCGCGACGGCGACCTTCCGGCCGGCCCCATTCTCGACGGCCGTCTGTTCGATATCGAGGCGAAGCCCGCCGCCGTGCGCGATTGGCTCCAGGCGGAGGCGATCGAGCAGGCGGACGATGCTCGCGGATCGGCCAGCCTCGACGTCAACCGTCATGACGCGCGGATCCAGGCTTTCGTGCTGACCGCCGAACGTCCCATCGATCATGGGGCATTCGACATGTTCCTCGATCTCGTGCGGTCGAGTTTCGGCCCGAAGATCCTGCGGCTCAAAGGTCTGATCTCCTTCGCGGACCGGCCAGATCAGCCGGTCGTGATCCACGGCGTCCAGCACGTGCTGCACGTGCCGGCCGTGCTGCCGGCGTGGCCGGATCCGGATCGGCGTTCGCGGCTCGTCATGATCGTCGAGGACGTCTCGCGTGCCGCGATCGAGCGGCTGTGGGACGCGTTCGTCGGCCGGCCTCGGGTCGACGCTCCCGACGCGGCGGCGCTCACCGACAATCCGCTCGCCCCCGCGACGCTCCGGCTTTAGAGAGCCGGTTCATGCCGGGTTGTGGACCGGCTCCGCGACCGCTACATCGCTCCCGATCTCCTCAACGTATCGGCGAACATGCGCGCGCTGCTCGACGTCATCATGCTGGCCCTGCAGCTCTACGTCTGGATCCTGATCGCATCCGCGGTCCTGAGCTGGCTGGTCGCGTTCAACGTCGTGAACACGCGCAACGACGTCGTCCGGTCGATCGGCAGCTTCGTCTACGCGGTGACGGAGCCTGCGCTGCGTCCGATCCGCCGCTTCATGCCGAACCTCGGCGGCGTCGACATCTCCCCGATCATCCTGCTGCTCGTGATCTTCTTCATCCAGCGGGTCATCGACCTCTACCTCTACCCCGCCGTGATCTGACGACGAGCGGGGAGCGGCGCGTGAGCGCGCGGATCATCGACGGCAAGGCCGTTGCGGACGCTCTGCGTGGCCGCGTCGCGGAAGCGGTCCGGGATCTCTCGAAGGCGGGGATCACGCCCGGCCTCGCGGTGGTGCTCGTCGGCGACCATCCGGCGAGCCGGGTCTACGTCCGCAACAAGTCGGCCCGGACGGTCGAGGCCGGGATGCGGTCCTTCGATCATCATCTGCCGCCCGAGGTCGACGAGGCCGACCTCCTCGACGTCATCCGCATGCTGAACGCGGACGACGCGGTCGACGCCATCCTGGTCCAGCTTCCGCTGCCACCTCAGATCGATGCCGCGACCGTCCTCCTGGCGATCGATCCCGCGAAGGACGTCGACGGGTTCCACCCGGTCAATGCCGGGCGGCTGGCGACGGGCACGCCGGGCCTGGTCCCCTGCACGCCGCTCGGCTGCCTGATCCTGGCGAAGACGATCGTGCCCTCGCTCGCCGGCCTCGACGCCGTGGTGCTCGGACGCTCGAACATCGTCGGCAAGCCGATGGCTCAGCTGCTGCTGGCCGAGAGCTGTACTGTGACGGTCGCGCATTCGCGCACTCGCGACCTCGCGGCCGTGTGCCGCCGGGCCGACATCCTGGTGGCGGCCGTCGGACGTCCCGGCTTCGTGCGGGGCGACTGGATCAAGCCCGGCGCGACCGTGATCGACGTCGGGATCAACCGGGCGGCGGAGCCCGGCGACGGGCCGAAGCTCGTGGGCGACGTCGCGTTCGCGGAGGCGGTCGAGGTCGCGGGTGCGATCACGCCGGTTCCGGGTGGGGTCGGGCCGATGACCATCGCGTGCCTGCTCCGCAACACGGTCGCGGCCGCGTGCCTGCGGCGGGGGCTGGCGATCCCGGACGTGCTCGCCGGGTTCGGCTGAGCCCGAGAATCAAGCCTTCGCCGCGGGGCCTGGAGCCGGCGGCTTGCGCAGGTGGGCGACGAGCCCGTGCGCCTGGGGGGAGAGCCCCGCCAGGGTTCGCACGCAGATCGTGAGGTCCCGCACCGCCCAGGCGTCCCGGAGATGGATGATCGCGATCTCGGCCGAGCGGACGGCACGGCGAGCGGTCGTCTCCGGCACGATCCCGATTCCGACCCCGCTCTCGACGAGGCGGCAGACGGCGTCGAAACTGCGGAGCTGGACGCGGAGCCTGATCGTGCGCCCGAGACGCGCGGCGCGTCCGGCGAGGAAGCGCTGGAGCGCGCTCGCGCGGTCGAGCCCGACGAAATCCTCGTCGAGCACGTCCGCGAAACCCACCGCGGGCAGTGTAGCGAACCTGTGATCGCGCGCCACGACGACGACAAACTGATCGGACCTGAACGGATAGGTCTCGAGCGAGCCCGTATCGACCGTACCCGCCACGATGCCGATCTCCGCCGCACCCTCGGCCACGAGGCCCACGATCTCGTCCGAGAGCCGCTCCTCCAGATCGACCGAGATCTTCGGATTGCTCGCCAGGTAGGCCGAGAGCGCCTCGGGCAGGAATTCGGTCAGCGCGTTGGTGTTCGAGAGGATGCGCAGCTGCGCCCCGTGACCGCCCGCATAGGCGCCGAGATCCTCGCGCATCCGCTCCGTCTGACTGAGGATCGTTCGCGCGTGCTGAAGGAGGGTATGTCCGGCCGGCGTCGGCGTCACGGGACGCCAGCCGAATTCGACCGGCAGGCCAAGCCTGTTCTCGGCGTCGAAGGCGCGCGCGATGATCTGCGCGCCGA
>CAXUHE010000129.1:8987-10805 GCA_964250725.1 uncultured Enterovirga sp.
GAAGAAGGGTATGGCCGGCAGGCGTCGGCGTCACGCCCGTCCGGCTTCGGATCAGGAGCGAGGCGCCCAGCACCTCCTCCATCGCGCGCACCCGAGTCGAGGCCGCGGCCAGCGCCAGATGAGCCCGCTCAGCCCCGTGTGTGATCGAACCGGCCTCGACGACGTGGCGGAACAGGCTGAGGTCGGTGAGGTCGAACGGCATGCCGGACGACCTTCTAGCCTTCGCCTTACGCGAAGGATACGTCTCTCAGAAACGGATTGTAATGAATCAAAACTGGGTTCAACACGGATGGGTCGTTCGAACCGGATGCGGGTTCGGATGTTTGACATGAGGTCACCCTGATCGCGTCGCCGGGGCCCGGCGACCCGGAGTACATGATGGCTCAGGCCAAGCTCGCCGCACGTCCGCTCTCGCCGCACCTCCAGATCTACCGTTGGACGTGGACGATGGCGATGTCCGTCTTTCATCGCATCACCGGGATCGGGCTCTACGGCGGGACCTTCATGGTGGCGGTCTGGCTGCTCGCGATGGCGGCCGGGCCTGTCGCCTACGATCGGGTGTCATGGTTCTTCGGGACGCCGATCGGGCTCCTGATCCTGTTCGCATACACCTGGACGCTGATGCACCACATGTTGGGCGGTGTGCGCCACCTCGTGTGGGACACGGGTATCGGTTTCGAGCCCGGTACCCGCATCGCGATGGCGCGTTACACGCTGATCGTGTCCAGCATCCTCACGGTCCTGATCTGGATCGTCGCCCTCGTGATGCGCTGAGGAGGCGATCATGGCCGACAACAGAACCGATACCCGCGTCGACATGCGCACCCCGCTCCGGCGGGTGGCGGGCCTCGGGGCCGCGCATCACGGCGTGGAGCACTGGTACCTGCACCGTCTTACCGCGATCGCGAACGTGCCCCTCGCGATCGCCTTCGTGATCATCGTGGCGAGCGTCGCCGGCCGGCCCTGGCCGGAGGCCATCCGCATCGTGTCGAACCCGCTCGTCGCGATCCTGCTCGCCCTTCTGGTGATCTCGGTCACCTACCATATGAGGCTCGGGCTCCAGACGGTGATCGAGGATTATGTCCACGAGAGAATGCCAAAGTTCGCAGCCGGCATCGCGAACACCTTCTTCGCGATCCTGATCGCCGCGACCTGCCTTTTCTCGATTCTCAAGATCAGCTTCGGCCGGGTGCCGCTACCGCCCCTGTAGGATATCTCACATGGCCACGAACGGTTCAGCCGGCACAGCCGGCCACAACGGCGCGACGAACGGCTCTGCCGGCCCCAAGGTGAATGGGGACGCCTACCCGATCATCGATCACACCTTCGACGTCGTGGTCGTGGGAGCCGGTGGGGCGGGCCTACGCGCGACGGTCGGATGCTCCGAGGCGGGTCTGCGCACGGCCTGCATCTCCAAGGTGTTCCCGACCCGCTCGCATACGGTCGCGGCACAGGGCGGCATCTCAGCGTCGCTCGGAAATATGGGGCCGGACGATTGGCGCTGGCACATGTACGACACCGTGAAGGGGTCGGATTGGCTCGGCGACCAGGACGCGATCGAGTACCTGGTGCGCAACGCGCCCGCGGCCGTCTACGAGCTCGAGCATTGGGGCGTGCCCTTTTCCCGCACGGACGAGGGTAAGATCTACCAGCGTCCCTTCGGCGGCATGACGACGAATTTCGGCAAGGGCACCGCGCAGCGCACCTGTGCGGCGGCCGACCGGACGGGCCACGCGATCCTGCACACGCTCTACGGACAGGCGGTCCGCAACCAGACGAACTTCTTCATCGAGTATTTCGCGATCGACCTCATCATGG
>CAXUHE010000130.1:0-10763 GCA_964250725.1 uncultured Enterovirga sp.
CGACACGACGATCGGGTGGCGCTTCATCAACCCGCTGATGAAGGCGCAGTACGGTGTCGACTCGATGCCGGACACGGCGGAGAACGTTGCGGAGGAGTTCCAGGTCTCGCGCGCCGACCAGGACGCCTTCGCGCTGCGCTCGCAGCAGCGGGCCGGAGCCGCGCAGGCGGCGGGCCGCTTCGCGGAGCAGATCGTCGCGGTCGAGATCCAGGGCCGCAAGGGCCAGACGACGCGCGTCGACCAGGACGAGCACCTGCGCCCCGACACCACGATGGAGACCTTGGCGAAGCTGAGGCCGATCCGGCCCGGCGGCTCGGTCACCGCCGGCAACGCCTCCGGCATCAACGACGGCGCGGGCGCGGTCATCCTCGCTTCCGCGAAGGCGGTCGAGGCGCACGGCCTGACGCCCCGCGCGCGCATCCTGGGGCTCGCCTCGGCGGGCGTCGCGCCGCGCATCATGGGAATCGGGCCCGTGCCCGCGACGACGAAGCTCCTCCAGCGGCTAGGCTTGACGATCGGCGACTTCGACCTCATCGAGCTGAACGAGGCCTTCGCCTCGCAGGTCCTCGCCTCGCTGCGTCAGCTCGGCGTGCCGGACGACGCGGAGCACGTGAACCCGAACGGCGGCGGCATCGCGCTCGGTCACCCGCTCGGGATGTCGGGTGCCAGGATCGCGACCGACGTCGTGCAGGAACTCGGCCGGCGCGGCGGGCGCTACGGGCTCGCCACCATGTGCGTCGGGGTCGGCCAGGGCGTCGCGATCGCGCTGGAGCGCGTCGCCTGACGCGAGTTCAGCAGAGCAGGCTCAGTGCGGTAAGCTCAATGGAGGACGTGGCCCTTGAGGAGCCGCGTGCGGTCCGTCGATCGGACCGTGACGTCGATCACCCGGCCGTTTCGCTGGAGGCGCAGCGGCACGCCGGTCCCGGCTTCGCCGAGCGACCAGACGCGACGGAACATGCCGGCCAGCGCCGAGACGTCCTCGCCCGATACCGCGAGCACGATGTCGCCGGTCTGGAGGCCGGCCTTCTCGGCCGGCCCGCCCGTGGAGAGACCCGCCACGACGACCTGGTCGTCGATCTCGGTCGCGAACAGCCCGAGCCAGGGCCGGGCCGGGCGGTTCGGCCGCCCTATCGTGCGCAGGTCGTGCAGGACGGGCTTCAAGAGGTCGATCGGCACGACCATGTTGAGGTTCTCGATCCCGCCGCCGCTGCGCTCCTGCTGTAATTGCAGGGAGCCGATCCCGAGAAGCTCGCCAGTCGGGCCGATAAGCGCGGTGCCGCCCCAATGGGGGTGGGAGGGACCGGTGAAGATCGCGTCGTCGATGAGGTACTCCCAGTAGCCGGCGAATTCCTGCCGGGCCATGATCCGTGCCGCGACGGATTTCTGCCGCCCGCCCGCGCCACCGAGGATGACGCGCGTCTCCACCTTCGCGGACGACGACGAGCCCATCTCAAGCGCGGGCAGGCCCAGACGCCCGAGGGCCTGGACGAGCGCGAGGCCGCTCTCCTGGTCGACGCCGAGCAGATGGCCCGGAACGACGCGCCCGTCATGGGTCGCGAGCCAGATAGCCGATCGTGAGCAGCAGCCCCGCGGGATCGATCACCACGGCATTGCCGGCCCGCTCCGTGCCCAGCGTCTCCGCGGTGAACGCGTCGTCGGGCACGATCGAGCTCAAGCCGACGACGCAGGTCAGCGCCCGTTCGAGGTCGAACGCGTAATCGGCCTGTCTCGGCTGAGCCCCGGCCGGCACCTTCCATTCACTCAACGCCATACGGGCGTACTCCGCAGCGCGACCCGGCCGAACGGCAGGGCGCAGATGATCTCTTGAGAGATCAGATTTAGTCGTACGCGCGCTGCGATCCAAGTCCGCGATGTCGCGCCCGCAACGCGACGTCCGATCGCGTTCGATCCTGCTCGTCGAGGGACCCGAGAGCGTGAGGCCAGGGTCGACGTCGTGGCGAGGGCTTGCGGCGAGGTCGGGAAAATCCTATTGCGCGTGAACCCGTCACGGGTGTCGGAGCGTAGCGCAGCCCGGTTAGCGCACTAGTCTGGGGGACTAGGGGTCGGAGGTTCGAATCCTCTCGCTCCGACCATTCTTCGAAGCGGGCAAGCCAACGTTTACGTTCGTGTTCGGTTCCGCTCGAAATCGAACCGGCCCCATTCAGCACACATTCCGTCTGCAAGTCCGCCCGCATGACGGGGTTCGCGAATCGTGAACTCCGTCATGCTGGCAACGCTTGGGGGCGAGATGCGGAGATGGACGCGGGCGTCGTTCGACGCGGTGTGCGAGTTCGACCAAGCGATCGAAGCCGACGTCGCATGGTTGCCGTCGCGGCAGCGCGACGATCGCTCACCCGCAGCCGGGCGCCCGGTGCGCAAGCTTCGCACGAAGCTCGGCCGCGGGATCGCCCTCATCGGGGTCGGGTGCCTCGCGAGTGCCGGCGCCTCCAACACCGCACTCGCACCGGTGAAGGCCGCTCACGCCTCGGTGGAGCGCCTGACCGTCGAGCCTCCCGTCCCACTCTCGCTCGACATCGCGTCGGTGCCGTCCTTCGTGTCGGGCGCAGACGAAGTGCGGGAGATCGAGCTCGATCGGCAGCGCCAGGAGGTCGAAGAGTTCCTCCGCTTCGGTTCGCGTGAGGTTCCCCGCCGGATCGTCGACACCATCGTGCGCGCCGCCGCCGCCACGCAGGTCGATCCGATCTATCTCATGGCGCTCGCCGACAAGGAATCCGGGTTCCGGGCCGAGGTGAAGGCATCCACCTCGAGCGCCGAGGGGCTGTTCCAGTTCATCGACCGGACCTGGCTCGAGATGGTGCGCGCCTACGGAAACAGGCACGGACTCGGCGCCGAGGCGGAAGCGGTCGCCGTCGTGGACGAGAAGCCGGTCATCCAGGACGAGGCGGCGCGAGCCCGCGTCCTCGAACTCCGCCGCGACCCTTATCTC
Source organism: uncultured Enterovirga sp. (assembly GCA_964250725.1). Classification (GTDB taxonomy): domain Bacteria; phylum Pseudomonadota; class Alphaproteobacteria; order Rhizobiales; family Beijerinckiaceae; genus Enterovirga. Next base: position 2,948 of record CAXUHE010000130.1, read on the forward strand.
GCGGCCGTGATGGCGGCCGAGCTCCTGAAGCGCGACGCGGCCCTGATCGGCTTTCGCATCGGCCGGCGCCTCACGCAAACCGAGATGTATATCGCGCATTTTCTGGGGGTGGAGGACGCAGCACGCTTCATCGAGCTGAAGGGTGCCAAGCGCACAGCCAGCGCTGTCAAGGCGTTCCCGGCCGCGGCCCGCGCCAACGCGGCCATCTTCTTCGCACGCCATAAGCGCGGCCGCCGCGGTCTCTCGGTGCCGGAGGTGTATTCCCGCATCGACGGGATGATCGCGCCGCGCGTCGAGCGTTACCAGGACGTGACGCGCTACGCCGAGGCGGGCGCCTAGCCGTCCGCGCCCTGCGTCAACGCGTGCTGTAGTTGAACGAGTAGGAGACGCTCGCCCCGATCGTGAGCTGGTCGCGCGAGCCGATGATGCGCGGGATCGGGCTTCGGGCGGCGTCGTCCACGAGCCTGTTGTACCCGGCATAGCCGGTCGTCGACCAGGTCTCGTTCCACTTGTAGGTCGCGGACCCCATCACACCGGCCGACATCAGCCCGGCGCCCGGATGATAGGCCGGCAGACGTCCGTTCAGCGCCGCCTCGAACGGGCGGACGCCGAAATAGTCGCGCATGTAGTTGGCGTCGGCGAACGTGATCCGGGGGCCGAGCGAGAAGGTGAACCGATCGTAGGGTGCGATGAAGTCGATGCCGGCATTGCCGACGAGTCCCTCGACGCCGTTCAGGCTGTAGCGCAGTTCCACGCGCGCCCGGATGAAACTGACCGGGAAGTATTCCAGGAAGACTCCCGGCTCGGCGCTGAAGTTCAGCTTCTGCAGCCCGAACAGCCGTCGGTCGTCGCTGAGGTAGCGCCCGGACTGGACTCGCACGACCGGCCCGACGCGCACAGAAGGCTCGTCGTCCAGGACCGAGATGCTGAATCCGTCGTCGGGCGCCGCGAAGCGGGCCGGTTCCTCGATGCGCCGTATGTTGACGGAGGGATAGTAGAAGCCCGTGAGGTCGTTCGATCCCGGAAACCGGGGCACGAACTGACCGTTGCCCGTCAGCGTCACCACGTAGACGCCCGATGCGTCCGACGTCGGCCGCATGGTCCTGATGCTCCCGAGATCGGCGGCGGACACCGTGGCCGAACCGAGCGCGAGCGACGCCGACGCGAGCGCCGCAAAGCTGAACTTCATGGTCATCAATTCCCGGCGCGAAGCGAATCCGCGCATCATCGTTGCGCGGCAGTTAACGAACCCCGCCGCCCGCCATCAACGCGCCGGGACGGCTCGACGCACGATCGCGCCTGACCTGTGCTTTCCGGACATCATGGGCGGGGCGATCCATCCGCAGGTAAGTCGAGGACGTGGCGACTTTGTCACGGGCAAATCCCGCCCGTTTCGGCTAGATGGCGCGCCCTTGGCTTTAGCGAAGCGGTGACGTCGATGCCGCTACAACGAGAACCATGAAACGGCTCACCGCGCTCCTGTCCGTTGCCGGACTGATCCTCCTCAGCCTGCTCGTCGCCTCGTCCGGCACGGGCGACGTCCTGGACGCGATCGAGGCGTCGGGCTGGGCGGCTCTGCTGGTCGTCCTCGCCCGCGCGGTCGCGATCGCGCTCGACGGGATCGCGTGGCGGTGGCTGCTTCCCATTGGGCACCGCGTGCCTGTCTCCGTCTCGGTGCTGCTGCGCTGGATCCGCGAGGCCGTGAACCAGCTTCTGCCGGTCGCGCAGGTCGGCGGCGACTTCGTCGGCGCGCGGCTCGCAGGCTTCTGGCGGCTCGAAGGCGCGATGGCGGGCGCGAGCGTCATCGTGGACATCGCGATCCAGGCCGGCACTCAGTTGATCTTCGCGCTGATCGGGCTCGCGATCCTGGTCGCGCTGGGGCACGAGGGCGAGATCGTGCGGTACGCGGCGATCGGTCTCGGCATCGGCTGTCTCCTGATCCCGGCCTTCTTCGTCGTGCAGCGCCGCGAGGGCGCGCGCATCATCGGCTCGCTCCTTCGCAAGCTCGCGGGCGGGCGTGAATGGCTCGGAATCGGCGCGGTCGAGCGGCTCTACGAGCGGCTGGGCGACATCTACGCGAACCGCCGCGGCGTCGCGGCCGCGACGCTGCTGCACATGGGCGTGTGGCTCTTCGGGTCTGTCGAGGTGTGGGTGGCGCTCCACCTGATGGGGCATCCCGTGAGCGTCGCGGAGGCGCTCGTCATCGAGAGTCTCGGCCAGGCGGTGAAGGGTGCGGCTTTCGCGGTGCCGGGCGGGCTAGGTGTGCAGGAGGGCGGCTATATCGCGCTCTGCGCCATGTTCGGCGTGCCGCCGGGGGCAGCGATCGCGCTCTCGCTCGTGAAGCGGGTGCCGGACCTCGCGCTCGGTCTGCCGGGGCTGCTCGCGTGGCAATGGCTGGAAGGCCGGCGCCTCCTCGTCCGCGCGCCGGTCGTGGCGTCGAGCGAACTCACCGCCGAGGCGGCCGCGTGACCTTCGCCGAGTGGCTCGCGGCGGCGTGCCTCTCGGTCGCGACGCTCGGTCTCGCGTATCTGGCGCTCGCCATCGTCATGGTGGCGCGTCTCGCGATGCGGCGACCGGGCGCCGATCCGGCAAAGCTGGTCACGGGCCTGCCGACCGTCACGATCCTGAAGCCGCTGCACGGGGCGGAGGCGCATATCGAGGCGCATCTCGCGACGTTCCTGGCCCAGGACTACCCCGCGGCCGTCCAACTCGTCTTCGGCGTGCAGAGCGCGCAGGACGCCGCCATCGCGGTCGTGCGGCGGCTCCAGGCGGCTCACCCGACGCGTGCGATCGATCTCGTGATCGATGCCCGGATGCACGGCACCAACCGCAAGGTGTCGAACCTGATCAATATGGAGACGCGGATCCGGCACGAGGTCGTGGTGCTGGCCGATTCCGATATGATCGTCGCGCCGGACTACCTGTCGCGGACCATCGCGGAACTCGGCCGGCCAGACATCGGCGCGGTGACGCTTTTATATCACGGCGTGCCGGAATCGGGGCTGTGCTCGCGGCTCGCTGCGTCGTGGATCGACACGCATTTCCTGCCGGGCGTCGCGGTCGGCCTCGGCCTCGGTCTGGCGCAGCCCTGCTTCGGCTCGACCATCGCGCTGCGGCGCGAGACACTGAGGGGGATCGGGGGTTTCAAGCGGGTGGCGGACGACCTCGCGGACGATCACGCGCTCGGCGCGGCGGTGCGCGCCCTCGGGCTCAAGGTCGCGATACCCTGTTTCACCGTGGGTCACGCCTGCGCGGACCGCCACGTCGGCGACCTCGTCCGGCACGAGCTGCGCTGGCAGCGCACCATCCGGCAGATCGAGCCGATGGGTCATCTCGGCTCCGCGCTGGCGCATCCCTTCGCCTTCGCGTGCCTGGCGTTCCTCGCCGAACCGAGCTTCGCGGCGATCGGCTTCGCGCTGGCAGCGTTTCTGATGCGGGCGGGCCTGCTCCTTGCCGTTCGCCGCGCATTCGGGGTAGATCGCAAGGCTTATAGGTTATTGCCGTTGCGTGATATCCTGTCGTTCGGCGTCTTCGTCGCGAGCTTCTTCGGCCGCGGCGTGAGCTGGCGCGGTCACAGCTACGACGTGGCGCCCTCGGGCGCCCTCATCCCGAAGACGAGGTCCTGACCCCACGATGCGCACGCTCTTCCTCCAGGCGCCCTCCTTCGACGGTTTCGACGGCGGCGCGGGCTCGCGATACCAGGCACGCCGCGAGATCCAGTCATACTGGTATCCGACCTGGCTCGCGCAGCCGGCGGCGCTGGTCGAGAACTCCAAGCTGATCGACGCGCCGCCGCACAAGACGACGCTCGCCGAGGTCACCGGCCAGGTCCGCGACTTCGACCTTGCGGTGCTCCACACCTCGACCCCGTCCTTCGACAGCGACGTCAAGGTCATCGAGGCGATGAAGGCCGTGAACCCGAACCTGAAGGTCGGTCTCATCGGCGCGAAGGTCGCGGTGCAGTCCGACGAGAGCCTGAAGGACGCGCCCATCGTGGACTTCGTGGCCAGGAACGAGTTCGACTTCACGATCAAGGACGTGGCGGACGGCAAGAGCTGGTCCGACATCAAGGGCCTGTCCTACCGCAACGGCTCGGGCGTCATCGTGCACAACGAGGACCGCCCGGTCATGCACGACATGGACACGCTGCCCTTCGTCACGCCGGTCTACAAGCGCGACCTCGCGATGGAGAACTACTTCATCGGCTACCTCAAGCACCCCTACATCTCGTTCTACACGGGTCGGGGCTGCAAGAGCCGGTGCACCTTCTGCCTCTGGCCGCAGACGGTCGGCGGCCACCGCTATCGCACCCGCTCGGTCGGGCACGTCATCGACGAGGTCAGGTACATCCTCAAGGCCTTCCCGCAGATGAAGGAGCTGATGTTCGACGACGACACCTTCACGGACGACCTGCCGCGCGTCGAGGCGATCGCGAAGGAGCTCGGCAAGCTCGGCGTCATGTGGTCGTGCAACGCCAAGGCGAACGTGCCGCGCGACACGCTCAAGGTGATGAAGGACAACGGCCTGCGCCTGCTCCTCGTCGGCTACGAGAGCGGCAATCAGCAGATCCTGGTCAACATCAAGAAGGGCATGCGCGTCGAGGTCGCGGAGCAGTTCACGAAGGATTGCCACGAGCTCGGCATCCTCATCCACGGCACCTTCATCCTCGGCCTGCCGGGCGAGTCCAAGGAGACGATCCAGGAAACGATCAAGTTCGCGACCCGGATCAACCCGCACACGATCCAGGTCTCGCTGGCCGCGCCCTATCCCGGCACCTTCCTGTACAAGCAGGCGCTGGAGAACGGCTGGCTCGACGCCGCGAACGCCGAGCTCATCAACGACAACGGCATCCAGATCGCGCCGCTGACCTACCCGAACCTGTCGCATACCGAGATCTTCTCATCGGTCGAGGATTTCTACCGCAAGTTCTACTTCCGGGTGCCGAAGATCGCGTCCATCGTGGGCGAGATGGTCACCCAGCCCGACATGATGAAGCGGCGGCTTCGCGAGGGCGTCGAGTTCTTCCGCTTCCTCAAGGAGCGCCGCGCCGTCGCGGCGTGATCGAGCAGGGTTGATCGGTGGCCGACGTGACGGACATCGAGGACGCCGTCGCCCGGCTGCCACGGACCGAGCTGGCGCTCTTCCGTGAGTGGTTCGACGCCTTCGAGGCTGAGCGTCTCGACGCCCGCATCGACGAAGATGCCGCCTCGGATCGGCTCAACCGGATCGCGGACGAAGTGCTGGCCGATCTTCGGCGTACCGCCTCGGCGTGATCTGCTCCGAATTCGTCATCCTGAGGAGCCGCAGAGCGGCGTCTCGAAGAGCCTGCCCCGGACTTGATCCGGGGACGCATGACGGTCGGGCGTGCTTCGAGACGGCCCTTTGGGCCTCCTCAGCATGACGATCGCGGTAGCCCGCCCGGTAACGCGCTCCCTGGTCGTCACGGCCGACGATTTCGGCCTCTCCCGCGAGGTCAACGAGGCGGTCGAGATCGCGCATCGCGACGGCATCCTCTCGGCCGCGAGCCTGATGGTGGCGGAGCCCTGGGCGGCGGAGGCGGTCGCGCGCGCCCGACGCCTGCCGGGTCTCGCGGTCGGGCTCCACCTCACGCTGGTCGAGGGGAGGGCGGTCCTGTCCCGCGCGGAGATCCCTGACCTCATCGGTCCCGACATGCGGCTGCGCACCGACCTCGCGCGCTACGGCGCGTCGATCTTCGTCCGTCCCTCCGTGAAGCGGCAGGTCGCGGCCGAGATCCGGGCGCAGTTCGAGGCGTTCCGCAGGACCGGCCTCGCGCTGGACCATGTGAACGCGCACAAGCACTACCACCTGCACCCGACGGTCGCGTCGCTGGTGATCGCGATCGGGCGTGACTACGGCATGCGGGCGTTGCGCGTGCCGGTCGAGCCGGCTGAGGTCCTGGCCCGGGTCGAGCCGGTCCGGCGGGGATTCGAGGCGCGCATCGCCGGCCCTTACGCGAAGCATCTGCGCCGGCGGGCAAGGGCGGCCGGTCTCGCGGTGGCGGATCAGGTCTTCGGGCTCGCCTGGTCCGGCGCGATGACCGCGCCCCGGGTGGCCGGCCTGCTCGGCGCCCTGCCGCCCGGCCGCATCGAGATCTACGCCCACCCGGCTATCGCGGGCGGCTTCGACGGGGCGGCGGACGGCTATCGTTATGCCGAGGAACTCGCCGCGCTCACCGCGCCCGAGACGCGCGACGCGCTTCGGGCCTCGGGAGCGACCCTGTCCGGTTGCGCGGCTTGGACGCTACAAAAACAGCCTTGATCGTAGGACGGACAAATCCGTGAGATCGATGCAACAGGCCCGAACAAATCGCCCCTCGCCAGCATCCAGTCGACCGCGAGACGCGACGCTGCAATGCACAATCGGCTATCGCGCGGGCAGTCATGCTGTTAAAGCTGGCAATCGGTTCGTATCGACGAAGGACGGCGTGAAGGGCATGAAGGTCGTACTCGCGCAGCCGCGCGGCTTCTGCGCAGGCGTGGTGCGCGCCATCGACATCGTCGAGCGCGCGCTGACCAAGTACGGCGCGCCCATCTACGTGCGCCACGAGATCGTCCACAACCGCCACGTGGTCGAGACGCTGAAGGCCAAGGGTGCGGTCTTCGTCGAGGAACTGTCCGAGGTGCCGGCCGGCGCCGTGACCGTGTTCAGCGCCCACGGCGTGTCGCGCGCCGTGCAGGACGACGCCAAGTTCCGCGACCTGCCGACGCTCGACGCGACCTGCCCGCTCGTCACCAAGGTGCACAACCAGGGACGGCGCTACGTCAACCAGGGCCGCACGCTCGTCCTCGTCGGCCATGCGGGGCACCCCGAGGTCGAGGGGACGCTCGGCCAGATCGACGCGCCGGTGCACCTCGTCCAGACGATCGCGGACATCGATTCGCTGCCGCTCGCGCTCGATACGCCGCTCGCCTACATCACCCAGACGACGCTCTCGGTCGACGACACCAAGGGCATCATCGCGGCCCTCCAGGCCCGGTTCACGGATGTGATCGGGCCCGATACCCGCGACATCTGCTACGCGACGCAGAACCGGCAGGTCGCGGTCCGCGCGCTGACCGGCATCGTCGACCTGCTGCTCGTCGTCGGCGCGCGCAACTCCTCCAACTCGAACCGATTGCGCGAGATCGGCGAGGAGGTCGGCATACCGAGCTACCTCGTGGCCGACGGCCGCGAGGTCGACCCGGCCTGGCTCGACGGCGTCGAGACGATCGGCCTCACGGCCGGCGCGTCCGCGCCCGAGGTCCTCGTCGATTCGGTGATCGAGGCGCTGCGGCGCATCGGTCCGGTCGACGTGCAGCTTCTCGCCGGGACCGAGGAGCATGTGAGCTTCAACCTGCCGTCCGAGCTTCGGACGGTCGAATACATTCCCCAGCCCGCGGCCTGAGCCGGCGGTCATAAGGATACGAAGTCGTGGGCATACCTCTTCGCCAGGTCGTCTCGGTCGGCAGCTACGTCGTCAAGCAGCACCTGATGGGCAAGAAACGCTACCCGCTCGTGCTCATGCTGGAGCCGCTGTTCCGCTGCAACCTCGCCTGCGCGGGCTGCGGCAAGATCGACTATCCGGACGAGATCCTGAACAAGCGCATCTCCGTCGAGGACGCTCTCGGCGCGGTCGACGAGTGCGGCGCGCCCGTCGTCGTGATGGCGGGCGGCGAGCCGCTCATCCACAAGGACCTGCCGAAGATCGTCGACGGGATCGTGGCGCGCAGGAAGTTCGCGATCGTGTGCACGAACGCGCTGCTGCTCGAGAAGAAGATCGACCAGTACAAGCCGTCGCCCTACTTCACCTGGTCGA
>CAXUHE010000131.1:0-10739 GCA_964250725.1 uncultured Enterovirga sp.
GCCGGGTCCATGTCGGCAAGGAGGGCCACGGCGCGTCCTGCCGGCAGGAGGACATCTCGGCGCTCCTCGTCGACCTCGCGCTCGCGGGCGAGCGGGTCGTGCGCCTGAAGGGCGGCGACCCGTCCGTGTTCGGCCGGACGGGCGAGGAGGTCGCGGCCTGCCGGGCGGCGGGCGTGCCCGTGCGCGTGGTGCCGGGCGTCACGACCGCGAGCGCGGCCGCGGCCTCGCTCAACCTGTCGCTGACCCATCGCGACCACGCCCAGCGCGTCCAGTTCGTCACGGGACACGACCGGCACGGCGACCTGCCGGCCGACCTCGATTTCGCCGCGCTCGCGGACCCGCGCTCGACGCTCGTCGTCTATATGGGACGGCGCACCGCCGCCAAGCTCGCGACGCGCCTGATCGCGGAAGGGCTGCCCGCCGCGACGCCCGTGATCGCGGTCGCGGACGTGTCGCGGCCGGAGGAGGTGCGCGTCGGCGCGACGGTCGGGGACCTCGCGTCCGGGCTTGCGCTGCCGGAGCGCCGTCCGGTTATCATCCTGGTCGGGGCGGCGCTCGGTCGCGGGCGGGAGAGCGCGGACCGCGACACCTGCGTGTCGCGCACGGACCTCGTTCCGGCACCGAGCTGACCAGGTCGGTTCATCGTGATCGCCGGCGCGACCGCGCCGCGGTCATGCGACGTCCTTGCCCCGATCCGGTCGTGGAACGCCACCTCACGACCCCTCCGCGAGCCGGTCGGCGAAGTCGTCCGGGATCTCGCCGAACCGGTCCAGGATCTCGATAGCGGACAGCTCGCCCGTCTCGTCGTCGGCCACGATCCTGAGCGCGGCCGCGCCCGGCGCGCGCTTCGCCAGCGCCTCGGCCTTCTTCAGCGCGCCGTTCTGGGACGGCGCGACCTCCTTCGCGCCGGGCACGAGCCGCCCGCGCTTCCTCTCGAACGCCTGAACCACGAACGTCGTCTTGACCGCCATCGCGAGCCTCCAGGCCGGGACCCTAGCGCAATTCGCTCCCGTCCGCCGCGTCGGCGCCCGCACGCGACACCCGCGCGGGCATCGCTATATACGGCTCGTCGCATTGACCGCCGGGGCGGACCGCTCGCCCCCGGAACGGAGCCGGAGCCGCCACGTGTCCTACGCCGTGAAGGAGATCTTCTACACGCTGCAGGGCGAAGGCCGGCAGACCGGGCGGGCCGCTGTGTTCTGCCGGTTTTCCGGCTGCAATCTCTGGTCGGGACGCGAAGACGATCGGGCCGGGGCCGCGTGCCGTTTCTGCGACACCGATTTTGTCGGCTTCGACCCCACAGGCGGGCGCTTCGCGACGTCGGGCGACCTGGCGGACGCGATCTGCCGAGCCTGGGGCGGCGAGGCCGGGGCTCGACCCTTCGTGGTGCTGACCGGGGGCGAGCCACTGCTCCAGGTCGACGCCGAGTTGTTAAGGGCTTTGCGCGAGCGAGATGTCGAGATCGCGATCGAGACGAACGGCACCATCGCGGTCCCGCCCGGCGTGGACTGGATCTGCGTGAGCCCGAAGGCCGGCGCGCGCCTCGCGGTGACGGGTGGGAACGAGCTCAAGCTCGTCTACCCGCAGCCGAACCTCACGCCCGAGAGCCTGGAGGGCCTCGCCTTCGACCACTTCCTGCTCTCGCCCATGGACGGACCTGCGGCCGCGGCGAACACGGCCGAGGCCGTCGCCTATTGCCTCGCCCACCCGCGCTGGCGGCTGAACGTCCAGACGCACAAGCTGGTCGGGATCCGATGAGCGCCCAGGGCACCGCACACGCGCCCGTCGCGACCCTGAGCATCCGCATCGATCTCGCGCCCGACGTGCGGCTGGGACCCGGCAAGGTGAGGCTCCTCGAAGCGATCGCCGAGCACGGCTCGATCTCGGCGGCCGGGCGCGCGCTCGCGATGTCGTACCGGCGCGCGTGGCTCCTGGCGGACGAGCTCAACCGCTCCTTCGTCGAGCCCGTCGTGGCGGCCCAGCCCGGCGGGCGCAGCGGCGGCGGCGCATCCCTGACGCCGTTCGGGAAGCGGCTCGTCGCCTGCTACCGGGAGATCGAGCGCGATGCCGCGAGCGCGGCGGCCGAGCGGCTCGCGGAACTCCGGCGCGCCGTCGCGTCGCGCGCCGCGATGCCGGGCGCCGAGACGGCGCGACCGTGAGGTACGCGATCTACTACGCGCCGCCGGCCGGCACGGAGCTGGCGGCGTTCGGCGCGTCGCTCATCGGCTACGATGCCGAGAGCGGCCTCGATCTACCTGTGTCCGATCTGCCGGTCGGTGGCATCGACTGGCAGGCTCTGACCGAGGAGCCGCGGCGCTACGGCTTCCACGCCACGCTGAAGCCGCCTTTCTCACTGGGCGAGGACACCCGCGAGGACGATCTGCTGGCCGAGGTGGCCGCCTTCGCGTCGGCTCGTCTCGCCTTCGCCATGCCGTCCCTGCACGTCGCCGTGCTCGGCGCTTTCGTGGCGCTCGTGCCGGCCGAAGCGGCTCCGCAGCTCGACGATCTCGCGGCGGCCTGCACCCGCGCCTTCGACCGGTTCCGCGCGCCGCTTTCGCCCGAAGATCGCGAGCGCAGGCTTCGGGCGAACCTGTCAGGGCGACAGAGGACCTACCTCGACGGATGGGGCTACCCCTACGTCTTCGAGGAGTTCCGCTTCCACATGACGCTGTCGGGCCCCATCCCAATGGGGGCGCGCGAGCCCGTCCGCGCGGCACTCGACGAGCGCTACTGCGCGATCGCCCCCGAGACTCGGATCGACGCGATCAAAGTCTTCCGGCAGGAGGAGAGGGCCGGCCGCTTCCGGGTTCTGGCGCGCTACCCCTTCGGACGCTGAGCTCAGGCGTATCTCGTCAGGAAGACCTCGATCGGGAGCGCCCGGAAATCCGGCAGGGCCTCGTGCAGGCGATCGTGGCTCCAGTCCCACCAGGCGAGACGCCCGAGCGCGTCCGCGATCTCGGCCGGGAACCGCGGCCGGATCGGGCGGGCGGGGTTGCCCGCCACGATCGTGTAGGGCGCGACATCCTTCGTGACGATCGCGCCCGCGGCCACGACCGCGCCCGTCCCGACCGTGCGCCCGGCCAGGATCACGGCCCCATGGCCGATCCAGACGTCGTGGCCGATCGTGACCGCGTGCGCGCGACGCCAGTCGAAGAACGCCGCCTCGTCGGCCTCGCCCGGGAAATAGAGGCTCGCCCGGTAGGTGAAGTGGCTCTGGCTCGCCCGGTCCATCGGATGGTTGCCGGGATTGATGCGCACATGCGCGGCGATCGAGCAGAACTTGCCGATCGTGGACGAGATCACGTCGCTGTCGTTCGCGATGTAGGAGTAGTCGCCCATCCCGGTCTCGACGACCTTGGTGCGCGCCCCGATCTCGACGTAGCGTCCGAGCGTGCTCTGCCTGACCTCGGCGCCATCGTGGATCACGGGCTCGAGCCCGAGCTGTCGCGACATCTCTGTCTCCTTCGACCCGCTCCTGATCGCAGGCGCATTTGACGAATGCATGACGCTGCGTGTCACGAGAGCGTTGCACAAGCCGGCTAGCTCCTGGGCGCAGGAGTACCTCGCATGCTCGTTCTCGAAGGCGTCTCGCGCCGCTTCGGCGCCAACGCGGCCGTCACGGATGTCAGCCTGTCCGTCCCGCCCGGCAGCTTCGTCGGCGTGATCGGCCGGTCCGGCGCCGGCAAGTCGACGCTGCTGCGCATGATGAACCGGCTCGTCGACCCGAGCGAGGGACGCATCTTCCACGAGGGCGTCGAGGTCAGCGCGCTGAAGGGCGCGGCGCTGCGGGCGTGGCGCGCGCGGTGCGCCATGATCTTCCAGCAGTTCAACCTCGTCGGCCGGCTCGACGTCATGACGAACGTGCTGACCGGCCGGCTGAACCACGTCTCGACGGCGCGCTCGCTGCTGCGGATGTGGAGCGAGATCGACCGCGCCATCGCGCTCTCGGCGCTGGAGCAGTTCGACATCGCGGCGCTCGCGGCCGAGCGGGCCGAGAACCTGTCCGGCGGCCAGCAGCAGCGCGTCGCCATCGCGCGCGCCCTCGTGCAGGAGCCGGACATCATCCTGGCGGACGAGCCGATCGCCTCGCTCGATCCCCGCAACACCCGCATCGTCATGGACGCGCTGCTGCGCATCAACAAGCATTACGGCATCACGGTCCTGTGCAACCTGCACTCGCTCGACATCGCGCGCAGCTATTGCGACCGACTGGTCGGCATGGCGGGGGGCCGCGTCGTGTTCGACGGAGCCCCGGCCAAGCTGACTGACGACGTCGCGCGCGAGCTCTACGGGCTCGAAGCCGGAGAGGTCATGGCGAGGCCCGAAGAGGCTCGCCGGCACACCCGCACGCCGGAGTTCGAAGGCGCCGTCCCGGCCTGACCGCCACGGCCTCACCACAGGAGAGAACCATGCTGAACCGTCGACATCTCGTCCGTGCGGGCGCCGCGCTCGCCACCCTCGCGCTCACCGGCCTGCCGGCTTCCGCGCAGGACTGGAGGGCCAGGTACCCGGAGCTGACGATCGGGGTCATCCCGGCGGAGAATGCCGCCGCCACGACCGACCGCTGGACGCCGCTCGCCGACTACATGACGAGAACCCTCGGCGTGCCGGTGAAGCTGCGCGTGGCCAGCGACTACGCGGCCGTCATCGAGGGGCAGCGGGCCGGCAACATCCAGGTCGGCTTCTACGGCCCGGCCTCGTTCGCGCGCGCCATCCTGACCGGCGTGAAGATCGAGCCGGTCGCCAACCAGAAGCACGAGACGGGCGTGAACGGCTACTACTCGGTGCTCTACGTGCGGGCGAACAGCCCCTACAAGACCCCGCAGGACCTCAAGGGCCGGACGATCGCGCTCGTCGACCCGAACTCGGCCTCGGGCAACCAGGCGCCGCGCTTCTTCCTGAACCGCGCCGGCATCGACGTCGACCGCTTCTTCGGGCGGGCGATCTTCGCGGGCAGCCACCAGAACGCCGTCCTGGCGGTCGCGCAGGGCACGGCCGATGTCGCGGCGAATGCCTGGTTCGCGGAGGACGATTCCTACCTGACGCGGATGATCGCCCAGGGCATCCTCAAGGATGCGGACGGCAAGCCCATGAAGAAGGAGGACTTCCGCGTCGTGTTCAAGTCGGACTTCCTGCCCGAGGGTCCCTTCGCGGTCCTGTCCTCGCTGCCGGAGGATCTGAAGGCCCAGATCCGCAAGTCGCTCCTCGACTACCCGACGGCCGACAAGGCGGCCTTCGACAAGCTGTCGGACGGCAAGGATCTCGGCTTCGAGCCTGTCACGACCAAAGACTTCCAGCCTATCATCGACATGGTCCGCTTCAACGACGACCAGCGCAAGCGCAGCTAGAGCGGGGCGAGGCTGACCGCGCGGTCCTGATCGGGCGCGGCTCCCCGCGTGGCGAGCGCCGTCCCGACATTGCCCGAGGCGCAGGCTCGCGCCTTGGAGCTGCGCTACGCGCGGGCTGTTCTCGTCCGGCGCGCCCGGACGGGCCTCGGGCTGGCGATCGTGCTGGCGCTCGCGGTCCTGTCCGGCTGGATGGCGGAGATCCGGCCGGGCACGTTCTTGGCGAATATCGCCAATTTCACCGACTACATCGTCCGCATCCTGCCGCCGCTCACGATCTCCCATCTCGGGCCCGATCTCGCGGCCTGGTACTGGAACCTGCCGAGATGGCTGGCGCTGCTCGGCGAGACGCTTCTCATCGCGTATCTCGGCACGCTCACGGGCGCGATCGGGGCTTTCGTGCTCTGCTTCCTGGCCTCCGCGAACCTCGTCCGGTCGCCGCTCGTGCGATTCTCGGCGCGCCGCTTCCTCGAATTCTGCCGCACCGTGCCGGAGATCGTGTTCGCGCTGATCTTCGTCATCGCGTTCGGCCTCGGGCCGATGGTCGGCGTCTTCGCGCTCGCGATCCACACCGTGGGGGCGCTGGGCAAGCTCTTCGCCGAGATCGTCGAGAACATCGACCAGAAACCCGTGGAGGGCCTGCGCGCCTGCGGGGCCTCCTTCGCGCAGACGATCCGCTTCGCGGTCGTGCCGCAGGTGCTCGCGGGCTTCGCGTCCTACACGCTGCTGCGCTTCGAGGTGAACGTGCGCGCGGCGGGCGTGATGGGGTTCGTGGGGGCGGGCGGCATCGGGATGGAGTTCCTGGTGGCGATCCGCAACTTCTACTACGCGGATATCAGCGCGATCCTGCTCCTCGTCATCGTGACCGTCGTGGCGATCGACCTCGGGACGGAGCGGTTGCGCCACGCGCTGACCTCCCGGCGGGCGGTCTGACGTGACGGCGGAGGTTTCGACCTTACGGGCGCAGGCACGGTTGGATCTGGCCGACCTGAGGGCGCGTCACCCGGCCCTCTTCGCGCCCGACTGGCGACAACGCGCGACGCTCGCCGCGACCCTGGCCGGGCTCGTCGGATTGGCGTGTTTCGCGATGGTCGACCTCGACTTCTCGCTCACCCAGATCGTGAACGGAATCGGCCGGCTCGGACGGTTCGTCGTCCTCATGATGCCGCCCTCGCCGGAAGGGCGGTTCTGGATCTTCCTGCACGCGCTCGGCGAGACACTCGCGATCGCGTTCCTGGGCACGCTCACGGCCGCCATTCTGGCCTTCCCGGTCGCGTTCCTGGCCGCCCGGAACGTCGTGCCGAACGTGTTCGTGCATGTCGCCGCGCGTCGGACCTTCGACGTCATCCGCTCGGTCGATGTTCTGATCTGGGCCTTGATCTGGATCAACGTCGTGGGGCTCGGCCCCTTCGCGGGCGCGCTCGCCATCGCGTGCTCGGACCTCGGCTCCTTCGGCAAGCTGTTCTCGGAGGCGATCGAGACGGCGGACCGCAGGGCCGTCGAGGGCGTGTCGGCGTCCGGCGGCGGCGCGCTGCACCAGATCCGCTTCGCGCTGATCCCCCAGGTGCTGCCCGTCATCGCCAGCCAGGTGCTCTACTTCTTCGAATCGAACACCCGCTCGGCCACCATCATCGGCATCGTGGGGGCGGGCGGCATCGGGGGCTACCTGACCGAACTGATCCGCACCCTCGAACTGCCGCAGGTCGCCTTCCTGGTCGGGATGATCCTGGTCACGGTCGCGGCGATCGATTTCGTGTCGTCCCGGCTGCGCTTCGCGATGATCGGCCGGTCGCGGGAGAACCCGGTCGCGTGAGGCTCAGGTCTCGACCAGGATCTCGACGCGGTCGGCCGCGAAATACGCCGTCGTCGCCTGGATCGGCGTGCCCTGCGCGTCGGTGTTGAGGCTGTCGACCACGAGGAGCGCGCGTCCGGGCGCGAGGTCCAGGCGCAAGGCCACGTCCGCCCCGGCTACCCGCGCGGTGATCCGGGTCGTGGCGCGCCGGTAATCCCCGACGCCGTAGCGCGCGAAGGCCGCGGACGCGCCCTCGCCGAAGATCGTCTCGATCCCCGCGAAGCGCGGGAGCGGGACATAGCTCGTCGCGTAGGAGACCGGCACGTCGTCGGCGCTGCGCAGGCTCTCCAGCCGTAGCACCCGCGACCCCACGGGAAGGACGAGCGCCCGCGCGACCTCCGGAGGCGCGGCCAACTCGCGCCACGATAGCAGCTGCCCGCCGGGCTCGCGGCCGCCGCGGCTCACAATCTCCGAGAAGCGGGTACGCGGTCCGATCGGGTAGGCGAGCGGGCGCGGCTCCACGAAGGTGCCGCGCCCCTGCGTCGCGCGCAGCAGCCCGCGCTCCGAGAGCGACGCCAGCGCGCGCCGCACCGTGTGCCGGTTGACGCCGAACCGCCCGGAGAGCGTGGCCTCGGTGGGGATCTGCGCGCCCGGCGCGAGCTGGCCGGACGCGATCTCCGCCTCGATCCGGTCGGCGATCTGGCGCCAGGCGGCAACGCCCTCGCCCCGGGCGAGGACCGTCATCCACTTGTCATCGTGCGCGTTCATATTTATCGAGTAAACTAGACAAATTGAAACCGGAAGTGCGGCCATCATGCCGGACGCGAGATCGACATCTGATCAGGACACGGTCGCGCAGCGACAGGCCGTGATGCGGCTCTGCGCCGAGGCGAGCGCGGCCGAGCTCGACACCGTGCTGGATTCATTCGCGCCCCTGCCGCCCGTGCACGATCTGCGCGCGTCCGAATCGGGGCTCGTCATGCTGCGCGGCCGGGCCGGCGGGGACGGCGCGGCGTTCAATCTCGGCGAGGCGACGGTGACGCGCGCGGCGGTCGCGCTGGAGGGGATATCAGGCTTCGCCTACCACCTCGGACGCGACGCCGCGAAGGCGCGCCGCGCCGCGATCCTCGACGCGCTCTGGCAGCAGGACCGGACGCGGCCGGCCGTGTCCGAAGGGCTCGAGCTCGTGCGCCGACGTCTCGCGGCGGATCGGGACCTCGCGGCACGGCGGGCCGCCGCCACGCGCGTCAACTTCTTCACGCTCGCACGCGGGGAGGACTGATGTCCGCCGCTCTCGCGTCCGGCGCGCTTGCGCCCGGCTTCGCTCAACCGGTCTTCGACGCGCAGGCGGTGTTCCGCGCCGTGCTCGACGCGCTCGCGCGGCCGGGCCTGCCGCGCGACCTCGTGGCCGACCTCGCGCCGCCGTCTCCGCTGACGCCCGAGCTCGCGGCCATCGCGCTGTCGCTGGCGGACCCCGACGCGCCGCTCTGGCTCGACGCGACGCTTGGCGCCTCGCCGGCCATCGCGGGCTACCTGCGCTTCCACACCGGCGCCCGCATCGTCGTCGACCCGGGGGAGGCGGCGTTCGCGCTCGTGTCGGATGCGGCCGGCCACCTCCCGCTATCGGATTTTCCGACCGGCACGGACGAGTACCCGGACTGCTCCGCCACGCTGGTCGTCGCGGTCGAGACCCTCGTCGGCGGACCGGCTCTGACGCTCTCCGGACCCGGCATCCGGGGCACCGTCGATGTCGCGGCGGGCCCGCTCCCGGCGGGCCTCCCCGACATCCTGCGGGCGAACGCCGCGACCTTCCCGCGCGGGCTCGACGTCCTGCTCGTCTCGGCCGGCCGCGTCGTCGGTATCCCGCGCTCGTCGCGCCCGGTGGAGGCGGCCTGATGTATGTCGCGGTGAAGGGCGGCGAGGCCGCGATCGAGAACGCGCACGCGCTCCTCGCGCACCGGCGGCGCGGCGATCCGGCGGTGCCCGAGATTGAGGTCGCGCAGATCGACGGGCAGCTCGCGCTCGCGGTCGACCGGGTGATGGCCGAGGGTTCGCTCTACGATCGCGGCCTCGCGGCGCTCGCGATCAAGCAGTCGCGCGGCGATCTCGTGGAGGCGATCTTCCTGGTGCGGGCCTTCCGCACCACGCTCGCGCGCTTCGGCTACGCCGAGCCCCTCGACACGGGCGCGATGCAGGTCGAGCGGCGCGTCTCCGCGACCTTCAAGGACCTGCCGGGCGGGCAGGTGCTGGGGCCGACCTTCGACTACACGCACCGCCTGATCGATTTCGCGCTGGCGGCCGGCCTGCCCCCGCCGCCGCCGCCCGAGGCCGCGCCACCCGGCGAGCCGATGGCACGCATCGCCGACATCCTGGGCGACGACGACCTGATCGCGCGCGAGCACGACATTGCAGGCGCGGCGCCCGGCGACCTCACGCGCGAGCCGCTGTCGTTCCCGGCCGAGCGCGACCTGCGCCTCCAGGCGCTCGCGCGGGGCGACGAAGGGTTCCTGCTCGCGCTCGGCTACTCGACGCAGCGCGGCTTCGGGCGCACCCACCCGTTCGTCGGCGAGGTGCGGCTCGGCGAGGTCGAGGTCTCCTTCGTGCCCGAGGAGCTCGGTTTCGCGGTCCCGCTGGGCCAAGTCCAGGTGACCGAGTGCCAGATGGTGAACGGCCACAAGGGTTCGGCCGAGACGCCGCCGCAGTTCACGCGCGGCTACGGCCTCGTCTTCGGCCAGTCCGAGCGCAAGGCGATGGCGATGGCGCTGGTCGACCGGGCTTTGCGCGCGCGCGAGTTCGGCGAGGACGTGCGCGCTCCGGCGCAGGACGAGGAATTCGTCCTGTCCCACGCCGACAACGTGCAGGCGACGGGCTTCGTCGAGCACCTGAAGCTGCCCCATTACGTCGACTTCCAGGCCGAGCTCGACCTGCTGCGGCGGCTGCGCGCCGAGCACGCGGAGCGCCGGGCGGATGCTTATCAGGAGGCAGCAGAGTGAGCACGCGCGTCGCCGACCCTTCTCCCCGCGGAAGCGGGGAGAAGTCGAGTCGTCCGTCAGGACGACCGGATGAGGGGCTCTCGAACCACGACGCCGCTCGCGACCTGCCCCTCACCCGGGCGGCCGTTGCCGCGGCCTGCTCGACCCCGGATCGAGCCCGGGGCAGGCTCTCTCCCCGTGGACACGGGGAGAGGAGCGGCGCGACGCAGACCGGCTACAACTTCGCGTATCTGGACGAGGGCACGAAGCGGATGATCCGCCGCGCGCTGCTGAAGGCGGTCGCGATTCCCGGCTACCAGGTGCCCTTCGCGTCGCGCGAGATGCCGATGCCCTACGGATGGGGCACGGGCGGCGTGCAGGTGACGGCGGCCGTGATCGGGCCGCACGACGTGCTCAAGGTCATCGACCAGGGCTCGGACGACACCACGAACGCGGTCTCGATCCGCAAGTTCTTCGCCCGCACGACCGGCGTCGCCACGACGACGCGCACGCCCGAGGCCAGCATCATCCAGACCCGGCACCGCATCCCGGAGCATCCGCTGGCCGAGGGCCAGATCCTCGTCTACCAGGTGCCGATCCCGGAGCCTTTGCGCTACCTCGAGCCGCGCG
>CAXUHE010000132.1:0-1686 GCA_964250725.1 uncultured Enterovirga sp.
ACGAAGCGGCGGTAATCGTCCATGTCGCCGTCGAAGGGCTTCACGGCCCCGTCGCCCACGATCCAGAGCCGGTCCGCGCAGGCCTCGATGAGGAAGCGGTCGTGGCTCACGATGATGACCGCGCCCTCGTAGCCGTTGATCGCCTCGACGAGCGCGGTACGCGAGTCGATGTCGAGGTGGTTCGTCGGCTCGTCGAGGATCAGCATGTGGGGCGAGTTGAAGGCCGCGAGCCCCATCAGGAGACGCGCCTTCTCGCCGCCGGACAGGTTGCCGACCGGCGTGTCGCTCTTCGGCCCCGCGAAGCCGAACCGGGCGCAGCGCGCGCGGATCTTCGCCTCCGGCTGGCCGGGCATGCGGGCGCCCACCGCCGCGAACGGGGTCGAGGCGTCCGACAGCTCGTCGAGCTGGTGCTGCGCGAAATACGCGACGTCGAGCTTCGCGGAGCGCCGGATCTCGCCGCCCTGCGGATCGAGCCGGCCGCCGATCAGCTTGCAGAAGGTGGACTTGCCGTTGCCGTTGGAGCCCAAGAGCGCGATCCGGTCGTCCGGCAGGATCGTGAGGTCGAGTCGCTTCAGGATCGTGCGGTCGCCGTAGCCGGCCGCGACCCGCTCCAGCGCGACCAGCGGCGGGGAGAGCTGCCGCTCCGGCGAGGGCAGGATGAAGGGCAGCGTCTCCTCGTCGACGAGCGTTGCGGTAGGCTCCAGCTTCGCGAGGCGCTTCAGCCGCGACTGCGCCTGCCGGGCCTTGGAGGCGGTGGCGCGGAAGCGGTCCACGAAGGCCTGGATGTGCTTGCGTTCGGCCTCCTGCTTCGCGGCGAACTTCGCCTCCAGCCGGCGCTTCTCGGTCAATTGCTTCGCGAAGGACGTGTAGCCGCCCCGGTAGACGGAGAGCTTGCCGCGATCGAGATGCAGGATGTGGTCGACCGAGGTGTCGAGGAGGTCGCGGTCATGGCTGATGACGAGCACGCTGTGGGGGTAGCGCGCGAGGTAGTCGTAAAGCCAGAGCGTGCCTTCGAGGTCGAGGTAGTTGGTGGGCTCGTCGAGCAGCAGCAGGTCCGGCTCCGCGAAGAGCACGGCCGCGAGCGCGACCCGCATGCGCCACCCGCCCGAAAAGGACGAGCAGGGCCGCGCCTGCGCGTCCGCGTCGAAGCCGAGCCCGTGCAGGATCGTGGCGGCGCGCGCCGGCGCCGCGTGCGCCCCGATATCGACGAGCCGCGTCTCGATCTCGGCGCGGCGCATGCCCTCCGCGCCCTCGCCCTCGGCGATCAGCGCGGCGCGCTCGACATCGGCCGCGAGCACGACCTCGACCAGGGATTCCGGCCCGCCCGGCGCCTCCTGGGCGACCGCCCCGATCCTGACGCCGCGCGGCAGCGCGACCGAGCCGCCCTCGCTGGCGAGCTCGCCCTGCACCAGTCGGAAGAGCGTGGTCTTGCCGGCGCCGTTGCGGCCGACGAGCCCGACGCGCGATCCCGTCGGCAGCGCGACGCTCGCCTTGTCGAGGATGAGCCGGTCGCCGATCCGGTAGGTGAGCTCGTTCACGTGCAGCATGCGCGCCTTGTGGCGCTGCAATGCAGCAGAGGCAAGGTGGAGCGCTAACAGGAGGCCGAACGAAAACCACTCGCATCCTCATGCTGAGGTGCGAGCCCAAGGCGAGCCTCGAAGCACGCAAGCCCGTTCAGATCGTACG
>CAXUHE010000132.1:1696-10623 GCA_964250725.1 uncultured Enterovirga sp.
TGCAATGCAGCAGAGGCAAGGTGGAGCGCCATCTCAGCTTCGGGTCAAGATGGCGGCCGAACCCCGAACGTCACCGTATTTCAGTCCAGGTATGGCGCGGGATCCCTCTCCCACTGGGAGAGGGTAGGGTGAGGGGTTACGGACTATCCGGATAGGGCGCTTCCCCCTCACCCGGTCGGCTCACGCCGACTCGACCTCTCCCCCTCGGGGAGAGGTATCCCGCGCTCCACGCCCAAGCCGTAACTCTGGGCCAAACATAATTCGCCCTCAGTGCCGCACGCGGGGCTCAGCGATCGTCGGCCAGGGGCGAGCCGTCTCGAACGCGCGGGCGGCGCGCAGCACGAGGCCGTCGCGCATCATCGGGCCGACGATCTGCAGCCCGACCGGCAGCCCCGCCGAGGTGAACCCGCACGGCACCGAGGCGGCGGGCTGGAGGGTGAGGTTGAAGGGATAGCTGAACGGCGTCCAGCCGAGCCAGTTCGTCCCGAAGCGCCCATCCGGCGGCGCGTCGTGACCGGCCTCGATCGCGGTCGTGGCGACCGTCGGCGTGAGCAGGAGGTCGTAGCGCGCGTGGAACGCCTCCATGGCGGCGTAGAGCGCGCCGCGCGCGTTCGCGGCCGCGACGAAATCCGCACCGACGATCGCGCGGCCCTGCTCGCCCGCCGCCACGAAGCCGGGATCGATCTCGCCCCAGCGTGCCTCGGGCACGCCGCGCAGCACAAGCCAGGCGCCTGTGAACCAGAGTGTCTCCAGGATCTCGATCGGGTCCGACCAGCCGGGATCGGCCTCCTCGACCGTCGCGCCGAGCTCTTCGAAGACGCGGGCGGCCTTCGCCGTGAGCTCAGCCACCTCCGGGTCGACGTTGCCCACGTAGCCGAGCCGCGGCGACCAAGCGATCTTCAGCCCCTTCACCCCGAGTTCGAGCCCGGCGAAGTAGTCCTGCGGAGGCGTCACGAGCGCGGTCATGTCGCGCGCGTCCGGGGCCGCGATGATGCCGAGCATGATCGCCGCGTCCGAGACCGTGCGGGTGATCGGCCCGACATGCGACACGATGCCGAACGGGGAGGGCGGGTAAGCGGGTACGCGCCCGAAGCTCGGCTTGATGCCGAACACGCCGCAGAACGAGGCCGGGATGCGGATCGACCCCGCGCCGTCGGTGCCGAGATGGAGCGGCCCGAGACCGAGCGCCGCCGCGGCCGCCGCCCCGGCGGACGAGCCGCCCGGCGTCCTGCGCGTGTCCCACGGGTTCCGGGCGATCCCGTAGAGCGGGCTGTCGCCGAGCCCCTTCCAGCCGTATTCGGGCAGCGTGGTCTTCGCCCACGGGACCGCGCCGGCCTCGATCAGCCGGTCGACGGAGGGGGCGTTGTCGGTCTCGGTCGCCTCGGTCGTGGTGCGCGAGCCGCGCCGGGTCGGATGGCCGGCCCGGAGCATGTTGTCCTTCACCGTGAAGGGCACGCCGTCCAGCGGGCCGGAGGGCTTGCCCGCCCGCCAGCGCCGGCCGGACGCCTTGGCGGCCGCGAGCGCACCCTCATGGTCGATCAGCGCCAAGGCGTTGACGGCAGGCTGCACCCGCTCGGCCGCCGCCAACACCTCCTTCATGGTGTCGACGGGCGTCATCTTGCCGGTGCGGAACGCGTCGAGGAGGGCCGTGAGGTCGAGCGCGAGGAGATCCGACATCGATCTGTCCATGAGGGGCGGCGATTGTCGCCGGGAGGACGCGTGAACTCAACCCGGTGTCGCCCGCCGAATGGCGCGCCGTCCCGTTTTGCGCTTTGATCGCCGCCAAGGCGCGTCGACGCCGGACGGGAGCGACGACCATGAGGTGGATCCATCTATCGCCGACGAGCGTCCTCATGGCAGGCGCGCTCTCGCTCGCAGCCGCGCCGTCGATGGGGCAAACCGCGATGCTGGTCGAGAAGAAGGTCTTCGAGCTGCCGAGCTACACGACGGAGGGCGGCGGCACGATCCGGAACCTGCGCATCGGCTGGGAGAGCTACGGCACGCCGAACGCGGACAGGTCGAACGTCGTCCTCGTGACGCACTACTTCTCCGGCACGAGCCACGCCGCCGGCAAATACTCGGCCTCGGACCAGGTGGCGGGCTACTGGGACCCGATCATCGGGCCCGGCAAGGCGATCGACACCGACAAGTACTTCGTCGTGTCCTCGGACACGCTCGTCAACATCAACGTCAACACGCCGAACGTCGTCACGACGGGGCCGGCCTCGATCGATCCAGACACGGGCAAGCCCTACGGCATGACGTTCCCGGTCGTGACCTTCGGGGACATGGTCCGCGTGCAGAAGGTGCTGCTCGATTCTCTCGGGATCGCGAAGCTCAAGGCCGTGGTCGGCGCGTCGGGCGGCGCGCTCCAGGCCTATCAGTGGGCGCAGGACTATCCCGACCGGGTCGAGCGCATCGTGCCCGTGATCGGCGCGGCCGGCAGCAACCCGTTCCTGATCGCCTGGCTCGACGTGTGGGCGCAGCCGATCCGGCTCGATCCGCACTGGAACGGCGGCGATTACTACGGGGGCGAGCCGCCGAAGGCCGGCGTCGCGGGTGCGCTCACCGTCGTCGGGCTGCACGCTAACGGCGCGGACTGGGCCGCGCAGAGCTTCGGTTCGGCCCCGGCCGATGCGGGCAAGCCGCCCGCCAAGGCGTTGGGTAACCAGTTCAAGATCCAGGCGGCCTTGGATGCGGCGGGCGCGACGCGCGCGGCCGGTGTCGATGCGAACACCTTCCTCTACCTCATCAAGGCTAACCAGCTCGCGAACACCGAACCGGCGAGGATCAGGGCGCCGACGCTGATCGTGTCTTCGCCGACGGATCTCGTCTTTCCGCCGGACTGGATCGAGCGGACGGCGGGCGCGATCGCGGCGAACGGGACGCCGGTCGAGCGGGCGACCGTCTCGGGCCCGAACGGTCACCTCAACGGCGTGCTGCACATCGCCCAGGCCGGCCCCGCCATCGCGGCCTTCCTGGCGAAATCGTTCAGGTAGAGCGGCTTACGGAACCCTGGAGGATTCGGACGCGATCGCGGCCGTGTTCCAGGTCACGCCGGGCGGGGTGGCGTCGGCCTCCTGCCGGACGCGGTCTCGGTGGCGGCCCCGGTTCGATGCCTCGCGAATGCTGCCGTTGCGCTTCTGCGCGTAGTAATAGCCGCGCGCGTAGTACGAGATCGCCCGCGCGTAGTCGCCGTTCGCAGTGCGGTAGGCGCCGGCCAGGTACTTGACCGCGTAGGTGAGGTTCGTCTCGGCGTCGAGCAGGCCGGAGGCGCTGCCCTCGTAGCCGAGTGCGCGGGCGGTCCCGGCCTTGATCTGCATGAGGCCGAGCGCCCCGCCGCGGCCGACCGCGCGCGGGTTGTACTTGCTCTCGCGAATCACGACCCGGTGGACGAGGTCGGCCGGCACGCCGTTCAGCTTGGCGTGCGTCGCGATCAGCGAGTCGAGCCCCGCCCGCCCGCTCGAGATCGAGACGGCTTGGTCGAGCGTCGGCGTCTGAGGGAACGATCCGAACAGCGATCCGAACAGGCCGGTCTCCGGTACGGCGGCGGCCGCGGGAACCGGCTCCGTGGTGAGCGCGGCGGTCTCGACGGGTGCCCCGTCGCCACGGAAGGCAGGACGCGACGGCGGCAGCACCGCGACGGCCTTGCCCGAGGACTTCGCGGAAGGCATCTCGGGTTCCGGGGCGATCTCGGCCGTCAGTGGCTCGGTCTGGTTCACGTCCGCCAGCGCGGAGGCGGCGGGCGCGACCGTGTGGCGGAGTGGCGGCAGAACCGTAACGGTCCGGCCGACGGTGTTGCTCGGGACGGGCGCGTCCTGAACCGCGTCGGCGAGCGCGGAGGTCGGCCGCGATTCCGGGACGGCCTGCGCCAGGGAAGCCGGGACATCGGAGGTGGGCGCGGCCGTGATCTCGATCGCTGCGGCATCATCCGGCCGCTGCGGCGGGAGCACCGCCACGATCTTCGGTTTCGCGATCCGCTTGAACCGTCGAGGCGGCGCCGCGTCGTCCGACCCGGCAACCTGCTCGTCCCTCGTCACCGCCCCGTCCGCCGCGGCCTGTGCGTCGAACGCGGAGGCCGGGCCGGCGAGGCCGATCACGGCGAGGCTGGCGAACGCGAAACGTTTGATCATAGACCCATCGCTGACCCGTGCGGGATGTCGACCGTCGAGGCCGATTGCGGCCGGAAGGTGGCGAGACGCGTCCTCGTCACGTCAACGCCGCGCTAACCGTGAGCGAGAAAATCTTGCCGTGATATTGATGTCACGCGGGCCGAGCGGCGGATCAGGCGGGCCGGAACAGCTCCGGGCGACGCAGCCGAAGGGTCTGGACGAGGCAGAGCGTCTTCATGTCGTCGAGGCGTCCGTCATCCGCCATGGCGGCGAGCTCGGGCCGCCTCGGCCATCCACAGCTCGATCGTGGCGTGCGCGCCGAGGATCCGCCCGGCGGCGAGCACCTCCAGCGCGCCCCGGGACGGCCGGGCGGCGAGCTCGGACAGCGCGATCTCCTCCATGACGGTCTCCTCGTGCTCGTCCGCGACCCCGCCACCCTGGCCGATCCGGTCGGCCGTCCCATAGGGCGCGAGGAACAGGTGCATGCGCTCGGTCGAGATTCCGGGCATGGACCACACGGTGCCGAGCCGCTCGACCCGGCTGAGCCGGAGGCCGGTCTCCTCCTCGAGCTCGCGCAACGCGCAGTCGGTCGGGTCCTCGCCCTCGATCAGGCCGGCCGGCACCTCCAGCACGTCGTCCGCGCCCGCCGCGTGGGCGGCCGGAGCGCGGAACTGCCGAACCAGCATCGCGACCCGCCGTTCGGGATCGTAGGGCAGGAGGCCGACGGCCGCGCCGTGGTCCTCGATCTCGCGGGTGATCGTGCCGCCGTCCGCTCGCCGGATCGTCGCGACGAGGAGCTGCGACCATCCATCATGGATCGTGCGGACGCCCGTGATCGTGTTCGTCATGATCGTGTTCGTCATGCCGGCTCGGTCTCGCGCGCGCGATGGTGCAGATCCTCCTGTAGCAGCTCGGTGTTGAGCGCGAAGGCCGCCATCGCGCCCTCGGCCGCCGCTACGACCGCGAACTGCACGCGCCGCGAGGCATCGCCCGCGACGTAGAGGCCCGGCACGTTCGTGCGCTCGCACTGCCCGGTCGTGACCGCCCCCTTGGCGCCGACCTCGATGCCGAGCTGCTCGACGAGGCCGGATTGCCGGCACGCCTCGAAGGCGAAGAACAACGCCCGCGTGTCGATCGCGCGGCCATCCTCGAAGCGGATGCGCCGCAACCCGCCCGCGTCCGGGTCGCCGTCGAGGGCCAGGATCGGAGCCTCCACGACCGCGATCCCGTGCCGGTCGAGGTCGCGCCGCTGCGCGTCCGAGAGTTCGCCCGGACCGTGCGTGACGAGGGTGACGTCGCGGCTCCACACGGTCAGTTCGAGCGCGATCCCGCGCCCGTTCGCGCCACGCCCGAACGCGACGAGCGGCTCGTCCTTGTGCTCCCAGCCGTCGCAATACGGGCAGGGGTACACGCCGCGGCCGTAGAAGTGGCGCGCGCCGGGAAAGTCGGGGGCGTCGTCCATCAACCCGGTCGCCAGCAGGAGCTTACGGCTCAGCACCCGCTGACCGGTCTCCAGCTCGACCGCGAAGGTCTTCTCCTCGCGCGACGCCGTCGTGACATGCAGGTCGCGGATCTCGACGCTCGGGTAGGAGACGAGCTCGTCACGTGCGAGACGGCGCAGATCGTGCGGCTGCGTGCCGTCGCGAGTGAGGAACCCGCTGACCCAGCGCGAGCGGCGGTTGCGCGGAAGCCCGGCATCGCAGAGCAGCACCTTGCGCCTCGACCGCCCGAGGAGCAGCGCAGCGTTGAGCCCGGCCGGCCCGCCTCCCACGATCACCACGTCGTACAACGGCGTCTCCCGGCTTCCCGGGGTCAATCACCCGCGCGACGAGGCGTTCCGGACTGAACGGCTTGTCGCATCGAGAGCAGGATAGGGTGCGGGGAACCTTCCCCAACGGGAGAGGGCAGGGTGAGGGGTTGCGAGTTGACCGCAGAGGGCGCATCCCCCTCACCCGGTCGGCTGACGCCGACTCGACTTATCCCCGCCGTGGATAAGGTAAACCGCGCCCCGTCCTGCGTGTGATGCGCCAGCTCGCCTAATCCACCTTGAAATCGTCCGGCGACCAGTCGGGCTTCGGGTAGGCGGGGTTCAAATCCTCCAGCGTGCGGCGCACGATCTCGCCGACAAGAGCGTTGCGCGCCCACTTCTTGTCGCTCGGCACCACGTACCATGGAGCGATATCCGTCGAGCAGCGCTGGAGCATCAGCTCGTAGGACGCCATGTACTCCGTCCACTTTTTCCGCTCGGCGAGGTCGTTCGGGTCGAACTTCCAGTTCTTGTGCGGCTTGTCGAGGCGCGATTGCAAGCGCTTCGCCTGCTCGCCCTTCGAGATGTGGAGCATGATCTTCACGATTCGGGTCGAGCTCGCGATCAGGTCCTCGAAGGCGTTGATCTGGTCGTAGCGGTGCTTGATCACGTCGGACGGCGCCAGCTTGCGCACGCGCCCGATCAGCACGTCCTCGTATTGCGAGCGGTTGAACACACCGATCGTGCCGCGACGCGGACAGGCCATGTGTATGCGCCAGAGGAAATCGTGCGCCAGCTCCTCTTGGCTCGGCTTCTGAAACGCCGTGACGGTCACCCCGACCGGCCCCGTCGACTTGAACACGGCCGCCGTCGTGCCGTCCTTGCCGCTCGTGTCCATGCCTTGCAGGATGACGAGCAGAGCGCGCTCGCGCTCGGCGTAGAGCCGGTCCTGCAGCTCGGCGATCGCCGCGTCGCTCTCCTTGAGGTGCGCGAGCCCGTCCTTCTTCGAGTCGAAGAACGAGCTCCCGTCGGGATCGAGCGACGACAGGTCGACCTTGTGCCCGGGCTTGATCCTGAGGCGTTCGCGGATGTCGCTCATCTCGGCGCCTTGCGCGTCTCGTCCTGCCGCATCGGCATCGCGTCGATCTCCGCGAAGAGCTTGTCGGACGGGATCGGCGAGGCGGAGCGCAGCTTCGCGCCGCCATCCTTGCCGACGGGGATCGCCCGGAACTCGCCTGCCGGCACCACGAAGCGCCGCCGGAGCGTCCGGCCGAGATCGGTTCCGTCGAGCGCTTCTACGATGATGAGATCGCGCTCCCGGTTGCCCTCCTTCTCGCTGGTGTAGAAGCGGCGCTGTTCCTTCAACTCGGGATCGGCGTCGCTCGCCGCGAGCACCACGAGCAGCCGCGTCTTGCCCTGGTA
This sequence comes from uncultured Enterovirga sp., assembly GCA_964250725.1. Lineage (GTDB taxonomy): Bacteria > Pseudomonadota > Alphaproteobacteria > Rhizobiales > Beijerinckiaceae > Enterovirga. Next base: position 8,978 of record CAXUHE010000132.1, read on the forward strand.
GGAGACGAGCGGATCCTCGGCGGCGAACGCGGGCAGGAGGGCGGGGAGGGACATGATCAAGGCTGGAACAAAGGTCCTCATGGCCGATCAACCCGCGCGGATGCGTGCCGTTCCGGACGGAGCGTCATAGCTCGACATCGAAGGTCTGGCGCGGGCAACCCTCTCCCCGGCAGGGTGAGGGGGAGCGCCATGTCGGATAGCCCTCAACCCCACACTCTACCCTCTCCCATTGGCAGAGGGTCCCCGCGTCAAGCTCGGATCTCGTTCGTCTTCTCTGCGGCGCTCAGCTCCTCGACCGATCGCACATAGGCCTCGGCATCGAACTTCCGCAGCGTGTTGTCGCCGAGATATCGCACCGTGCCGAAGACGGGGCGGCGGAACCAGGGGCGGTCGTGCAGGCCGAAGAGCCAGGCGACGTTGGTGAAGGAGTTCGCGTCGCGCCCGTCCACGAAGTACCGGTTGTTGATCGCGAGCGTGGTCGCGAACGCCTCCTCGGGGGAGGGGGTCCACTCGATGATCTTCTTGCCCCAGTACATGCGCAGGCGGTTGTGCATGTAGCCGGTGTCGCGCATCTCCTGCATCGCGGCGTTCCAGTAGCGGTCGTGCGTCTCGCCGGCCTCGAGCTGGTCCCGGCTATAGAGGTAGGGCCGCGCGTCGCCGCGCTTCTCGTCCAGCGTCTTCTTCGCCCAGTCGGGGATCGACTCGTAGCTGTCGTAGCGGGACTCGAACCAGCAATGGTTCTGCGAGAGTTCACGGCGCACCACGAGCTCCTCGATGTAGGAGGCCCGGTCGTCCTGCCCGGCGGCCTTGGCGGCGCGCGCTGCGAGCGTGATCTCGACGGGCGAGATCTGCCCGAAATGCAGGTAGGGGCTCATATGCGAGACCGTCGCGCGGTGCGGCTCGGAGCGGTTCCCGGCGTAGCCGTCGAACCCGGCCTGCAGGAAGCCCGCGAGACGGCGGCGGGCGTTCGCGAGGCCGCCCTGGAGGCGGCGGACCGGACCGACTGACTGATCGACCTTCTGTTCTCCCGCGGTTTTCAAGGGGTCGGACAGGTCCACGTCCGACGTCGTTCCGAGGTCCCGCGCGCGCACCTTCACCTTTGGCTGGGGATGGTCGACGAGGTAGTCCTCGACGAGCCGCATGATCTTCGGGCGGATCGTGCGGGCGGCGAATTCGTGCTTCGTCGACACCGTCTCGACCGGCACGACCGCGTCCGTCTCGACCTCGACCATCCGGCAGCCGACCTGATCGCGTACCGTCGCCTGCCAGGTCCGTTGCGGGCGCAGGTATCCGCGGTCACAGACGAGAACTGCCGCTTGCCCGGCGAATTCCAACGTGACATCGGGCGGCGCGCCGTAGCGGATCACGAAGCCGATCCCGCGTGACGCCAGCGTCGCCTGGACCTCGGCCAGGCCCTGGAGCAGGAACGCGTAGTGGCGCGCGTTGGCGTCCGGGTAGTTCGGGCCGCGCCCGCCCGTGAGGCCGAAAGACACGAGCACCGGCAGCTTCAGGGCGTTCGCGGTCTCGATCGCGTAGTCGAGGGCCGGATTCACCTCCGCGCGCATCGCCTGCTGCATCCAGTAATGCACGTAGCGCCCGCCCTCGCGGGGCGGCTCGTCGCGCAGCACCTTGATCCGTGTCGCCTC
>CAXUHE010000133.1:0-6927 GCA_964250725.1 uncultured Enterovirga sp.
CCTTCATGCCGGCGAGGTGCTGGATCGCGCCCGAGATGCCGACCGCGATGTAGAGCTCGGGCGCCACCACCTTGCCCGTCTGGCCGACCTGCCAGTCGTTCGGCGCATAGCCCGCGTCGACCGCGGCGCGGGAAGCTCCCATCGCGGCCCCGAGCTTGTCCGCGATCGGCTCGATGTACTGCTTGAAGTTGTCGGTCGAACCCATGGACCGTCCGCCGGAAATGATGATCTTCGCGGCTGTCAGCTCGGGCCGATCGAGCTTCACGAGCTGCTCGTCCCTGAAGGTCGATAGGCCTGGATCATCGGTCGACGTGACGGCCTCGACCGTCGCGGACCCGCCCTCGGCGGCGGGCTTGAAGGCGGCCGTGCGGATCGTGATCAGCTTCTTCGCGTCGCCGGACTGCACCGTCTGGATCGCGTTGCCGGCATAGATCGGGCGCTCGAACGTGTCGGCCGAGACGATCTTCGTCACGTCCGAGATCTGCATGACGTCCAGCAGCGCCGCGATCCGTGGCATCACGTTCTTGCCGCTCGTCGTCGCGGCGGACACGATCGCCTCGTAGGCGGGCGCGAGCGACACGACGAGCGCCGCGACCGGTTCGGCCAGAGCGTGGTCATAGCGGGGATCGTCGGCGCAGAGCACCTTATCAACGCCCGTGAGCTTCGCGGCCGCGTCCGCCGCCGCCCGGCAGCCGGAGCCGGCGACCAGGATGTGCGTCGGTCCGCCCAGAGCCTCGGCGGCAGTCAGGGCCTTCTTCGAGCCGTCCGAGATCGACGTGCCGTCGTGGTCGGCGATGAGGAGCGTTGCCATGATGTTCCCTCCTTGGCGCGGATCAGATGACCGCGGCTTCGTTCTTCAGCTTCTCGACGAGGTCCGCAACCGACCCGACCTTGACGCCGGCCTGACGTCCGCTCGGCTCGACGGTCTTCACGACCTTGAGGCGCGGCGCGATGTCGACGCCCAGCGCCTCGGCGCTCGTCTCGTCGATCGGCTTCTTCTTCGCCTTCATGATGTTCGGCAGCGAGGCGTAGCGCGGCTCGTTCAGCCTGAGGTCGGTCGTCACGATGGCCGGGAGCTTCAGCGTCAGCGTCTGGAGGCCGCCATCGACCTCGCGCGTCACGTCGACCGAGCCCTCGCCGATCTCGACCCTGGACGCGAAGGTCCCCTGGGGCCAACCCAGCAGCGCTGCCAGCATCTGTCCCGTCTGGTTCGCGTCGTCGTCGATCGCCTGCTTGCCGAGGATCACGAGGCCGGGCTCCTCCTTGGCGACGATGGCCTTCAGGAGCTTCGCGACCGCGAGCGGCTCGACGATGCCATCCGTCTTCACCAGGATGCCGCGATCGGCCCCCATGGCGAGCGCGGTGCGGATCGTCTCCTGCGCCTGCTGGGGCCCGATCGAGACCGCCACGATCTCGGTCACCTTGCCCTTCTCCTTCAGGCGGATCGCCTCCTCGACCGCGATCTCGTCGAAGGGGTTCATCGACATCTTGACGTTGGCGAGTTCGACGCCCGATCCGTCGGGCTTCACCCGGATCTTCACGTTGTAGTCGATCACCCGCTTCACGGGCACCAGAACCTTCATCGCCACTTCCCTTGATGTTCACAGGAGGGCCGCGACGCCGCGACGCGTGGACCCTCTGATCTCCCCGGATCGCAGGGCGCGGACCCTAGAATCGGCTTGCCAATTTGGCAACGACCCGGATCGTCACGGTAGGCTGTCGCCTACGGGCAAGAGCGCGGGTTCACCTATCCCCCTTCCGGGAGAGGTCGGGTCGGCGAAGCCGACCGGGTGCGGAGGAGGCGCTCTCTCCGGACAGGACGCTTCTCCCTCACCCTACCCTCTCTCCCTCGGGAGAGGGTCCCCGCGCCGCACTCAAGTCCCGAATGCGGATGGCCCCCTCGTCATCCTACGTCCGGTCAGCGGTTCTGGCCCGGGACCCACAGCACGTCCGTCCCGCCCCGATCGTTCGCGTGACGCGAGGCCACGAAGAGCAGGTCCGACAACCGGTTGAGGTATTTGAGGGCCTCGGGCGAAACGGTCTCGTCCGGCTGGTCGGACAGCGCCACCGCGAGCCGCTCGGCGCGCCGGCAGATCGTGCGGGCGAGGTGCAGGTGCGCGGCGGCCGCACTCCCGCCCGGCAGGACGAAGGAGCGCAGCGGCGCGATGCCGTCGTTCATGGCGTCGATCTCGTGCTCGAGTCGCTCCACCTGGGCGTCGACGACCCGCAACGCGCCCGCCGCCGAGGCATCCGCCTTGCCCGTCGGGGTCGCGAGATCGGCGCCGAGATCGAAGAGGTCGTTCTGGATGCGGGCGAGCATCGCGTCGAGGTCGGGGTCGTCGACCGTGTGGAGTCGCACGAGGCCGATGCACGCGTTGGTCTCGTCGACCGTGCCGTAGGCCTCGATGCGCAGATCGTATTTCGGGCGCCGCTCGCCCGTGACCAGCGCGGTGCGCCCGTCGTCGCCCGTGCGCGTGTAGATCCGTGTCAGCGCAACCATGCGTCCGTCCCGTTCAGCGTCTTAAACAGGATGCGCTCCGCTCCGCAGCCACACGACGAACATGATGACCACGATCGCGCCGAACTGGAGCATGACGCGCGCGCGCATCAGCTTCTGGGAGCGCTGCGCGCTGCCGCCCTTCATCATGTTGACGAGGCCCAGCACGAGCACGACCGCGACCGCGATCGACGCGAGGAGGACGAAGAGGCTCGAACCGCTCATGACCTGATCCTGGATAGGGTCGTCCGCACCGACGTGCCGGGATTTCGACCACCAACTTCATATGGTGATTGCCCGGAACCGGCGCACGGACTTCACGCGATTGGGATCGTGCGCGCTCAGTTCCGTTTGAGCAGCCGCTCGAAATAATCGAGCTCCTCCTGCGCGCGGTTCGGGTCGCCGAGCTTGCGGCGGAGCTCTTCCAGGATGCGGCGCGCGCGCTCCACCCCGGCCTCGTTCGCGCCGGGGATGCGGACGCGCCCGTCGGACATCTCGCGATTGCGGGTCGGGCGTCCGAGCGGATCGTCGCTGCGCGGATCGTTCTGGGCACGGCCCTGCGGGTTGCCGGGGGCGCCGGGCTCCCCGCCCTGATCCTGGCCGTCGTTCTGGCCCATCATCTGCTGCATCTGCTGGGCCATGCCCTGCATGCCGCGCTGGAGCCCTTCGAGGGCGCGCCCCTGCGAATCCACCGCGCTGCCGCCGCTGCCCTGGCCGAGCTGGCCCTCGGCGTCGCGCATCGCGCCCTCGGCGTCCGCGAGCCCCTGCTCGCCCTGCATGCCGAGCCCGCGCATGCGGCGCTGGAGCTGCTGCAACCGCTCGCGGAGCGCCTGCTGACGGCGGCCGAGCCCCGTGCCGTCGCTCCCCTCCTGGCCTTCTCCCTGGCCCTCGCCATTCTCGGCCTGCTCGCCGTCCTGACCCTGGCCCTGTTGTCCCTGCTGACCTTGGCCGCGCTGACCGCGCTGCCCCTGCTGTCCGGGCTGGCGCTGCCCGTCGCGTTGACCCTGCTGACGCTGACGCTGGCCGTTCCGGCCCTGGCCGCGCTGCTGGTTCTCGCGATAGGTCTCGTCGCGGAGCGCCTGCTGGTCGCGGCTCATCTGATCGAGCTCGTCCATCTGGCGGTTCATCTCGCGCGCCATCGGGTCGCTCATGCGGCTGCCGGGCTTGGCCGTGCGCAGGTTGTCGAGGATCGACTTCAGCTGCTCGAGCAGGCGCTGCGCCTCGGCCGTGTCGCCGCGCTTCATCGCGTCCTGCATCTCGCTCAGCATACGGTTGAGGTCGTCCTGGCTGATCGTGCGCTCGGGGCCGCGCTGGGCCTGGCGGTCCGCCTCGGGGGCGTTCTGCATCCGCTCCGCGAACTCGCGCAGGAACTTGTCCATCGCGGTGCGAAGATCTTCCGTCAGCTTGCGGATCTCCTCCTCGCCCGCCCCACGCTCCATCGCCTCGCGCAGCCGCTCCTGCGCGGCGCGCAGCTCGCGCTCGGCGCCCGAGAGGTCGCCGTCCTCGATCTGGAGCGCCATCTCCCACAGCCAGTCCGCGACGTCGGTGAGGTCGGCATCGCTGCGGGCGGCGCGCAGGCGGTCCGCCGCGACGCGCAGGCCGAGGAAGACGCCCCATTCGGGCGTGTACCGCTCCGGTGCGATCAGCAGCGAATCGAGCGCGAGCTGCACGGGCGCGTGCCGGTCCGGATCGAGCACGAGGTTGCGGCGCTGCTCGACCAGCGCGCGGGCGAGCGGCTTCGTGAAGGCGCGCTGCGGCAGCGTGAATTCGACCGGCGGGCTCCGCCCCTCCTGCTCGGCCTCGTCGCGGGCGACGAGCGTCAGGCGAACGCGGGCGCCTGCCCAGGGGTGGGTCGTGAGGTCGACCGAGGTCTTGGCGACCTCGCCCGAGCGCGTATCGGCCGGCAGCGTCAGCGCGATCCGCGGCGCGGGCACGAGCGCGCGCCGATTGCCGGCATCCGGTTTCTCGACGATCCCTTCCGCGAGGGTCACGCCGTAATCGTCCGAAACCTTGTAGGAGAGGTCGAACGTGCCCCGCGCGTTGGTTTCCGGCGGTTGCGTCAGGGCGATCTCGGGCGCGCGGTCCGGGATCGCGTCGATCACGATGCGCTTCGCCCCGGTGATCCCGGTGCGGATGCCGAGCTCGCCCGATCCCGTCAGCTTGAAGCGCTGCTCGCGCAAATCCGGCTTCGTGGTCGCGCCCTCGGGAGCCTTCAGCTCGTTGAGCCCGGATCCGGGCGAGAGCTGCGCATCGCCCTGGCCCGCGACCCGCACCACCAGCGTCGAGTTCACCGGCGCCTTGAGCCGCTGCTCGCCGGCCGCGAGGTCGAGCATGAGGGGCGGCAGCCGCGTGTAGAGCGGCGGATCGATCCAGCCGTCGACGCGGAAGACCGGTCCGGCCGCCGCCGCGCCGCTCCACTGGAACGCGGACCCGATCCGCTGCCCGATCTCGGGGCCGGCCACGAAGGCTGCGGCCGCGGTCGCGACGAGCGCGGCCGCCCGGATCGCGAAGGGGTCGCGTCGCACCATGCCGGGGCTCGGCGGCGCGACGCCGAGACGATGGACCGCCGCCTCCGCGCGGCGCTGATGCAGCGCCCAGAGGGCGCGGGAGCCGGGATCGGAGGAGCCCAGCGCGAGGCTGTCCTCGAAGCTGCGCGCCGGACGGTGGTTCGGTCCGGCGTCGCGGTCGAGCCGATCGAGCGCGCGGTCACGTCCGGCCGGCCGCACCCGCAATAGGGGCCAGAACGAGGCCGCGAGCCCGACGGCGAAGAGCGCGATGCCACCCATCCGCGCGCGCGGCGGAAGATCGAGCCACAGCCCAAGCCAGGACAGGATGAGGAAGAGGAGCACGACCGCGAGCGGCCACCACAGGGCAGGCCAGGCCGATTCCCAGAGCATCGCGCCACGTGCGCCTCGTACGAGACGGTCGAGGCGCTGACGCGCCGCGTCGGGCCGTCTGGGCTGAACCGAGGGGGAAGGGCGTTCGCCCGTCACGCGGACCTCGGCCGGGCGGATAAGTCCGGCTTCATGCGGAGACGATAGCACAGGCCGGACCACGCGCCAGTGCGCCGGCCGCGCCGGTTCGTCACGTGTGCCGGCGAGCATACGGGACGCCGAACGTCCTCGCCCGAAGCGAACGGGACGCTCGGACGGGCGGGATCACACGTTCTCCCGCACGTTCAGCTTGATGCGCCCGCGCCGCTCGGGCGCGGTCCGTCTCACGGTGATCTCGACATCATCGCCGAGCGCGCGCGTGAACCCGAGCAGACGCTCGAGCGAGTAGCCGCCTGTCCGGCCGCGCAGCAACTTGGATACGTCGGGTTGGCCGAGGCCCATGAGACGGCCAGCCGCGGCCTGCGACAGCCCGCGACGCGCGATCTCATCCATGATCCTGATGACGAGGTCGGCCTTGAGGCTCTCCTCGGCCGGATCTTCGAAGCCGAGATCGGCGTAGACGTTGCCGCTGCTCACGATGGCCGCGTCATCGGTGTTCGCCGGAGCTGTCGCGACATCCGTGGAGCCGTCGAAGTCAGCAAGACGATAGGTCATGATCGTTCATCCCGTATACGCGTTGGCTCCTCCCGCACGTCGGGAAAGAGCCTGCCTATGTGCGTGCACCGGCTCAGCCAGTGTTCTTTGCCATGCGGTTCTCGGCCGTGCGGTTCTCGGCATGGTGCCGGGCCGCCTCGGCCAGTCGATCCTTGATCAGGTCGATCTCCTTGCGTGGAGTGGCGACCCCCTTCGTCGACTTCTTCTGAAAGGCGTGGAGGACGTAGACCGCTCCCGGGAACTTGGCCGCGTAGGCCGTCCTGTAGGTGTTTCCGTCGTCGTCTTCCACGATCTCCAGGACCGAGGCTCCTCTGAAGGCCTTCTCGCCCGTCAAAGGCTTCGACGAGATCGACTTTCGACCCTGTTGGGCGAGGCGGAGAGCGAAACCGACCTCCCGCTTCACTTGCGGAGGAAAGTCGGACACCGTCTGCTTCGTCCGCCCAAGCCAGACGAGCTCGCTGTCCAGAGGCTTCTTGGGCGGTTCGCTCGTCATGTCCTTCTCGTTATGGCGAAACAACCATAAGGGGCCAAGCTCTCAGACGCAATGGTAAATCTACCATGGGGACGACAGAACGGTCACAGCCACTCCGGTAGCCGATCGGCCCCGATCAGGTCCTCGTAGCTCTGGCGCGGCCGCACGACCGCGTGGTCCGGGCCGCGCACCATCACCTCCGGCACCAGCGGACGGGTGTTGTAGGTTCCGGCCTGCACGGCCCCGTAGGCGCCGGCCGTCATGACCGCCAGGAGGTCGCCCGCCTTGCACATCGGCAGCTCGCGGCCGAGCGCCAGGTAGTCCCCGCTCTCGCAGACGGGGCCCACGACGTCGGCCACGATGCGCGGCATGCGCGGGTTCGGCTCGAGGACGGGCCAGATCTCGTGATG
>CAXUHE010000133.1:6937-10466 GCA_964250725.1 uncultured Enterovirga sp.
GGGCCGGATGAGGTCGTTCATCGCGGCGTCCACGATCAGGAAGGTGCGGCCCTCGCCCGCCTTCACGTAGACGATGCGGGTGACGAGGATCCCCGCGTTACCCGCGATCAGGCGGCCGATCTCGAAGACGAGCTTCAGCCCAAGCGGGCGCGTCAGGGCGGTCACGACGGCCGCGTACGCGGCCGGGTCGGGCGGCGGCGGGTCGCCCTGCCGGTAGGAGATCCCGAGCCCGCCGCCGAGATCGATATGGCGCAGCGCGTGGCCCTCCGCCATGAGGTCGCGCGCGAGGTCGACGAGGAGGCGCGTCGCGTTCGCGAAGGGCGCGAGGTCGGTGATCTGGCTGCCGATATGCATGTCGACGCCGGTGATCGCGAGGCCCGGCAGCCGCGCCGCCGTCGCGTACGCCTCGCGGGCCCGCGAGATCGGGATGCCGAACTTGTTCTCGGATTTGCCGGTCGAGATCTTGGCGTGGGTCTTCGCGTCGACGTCCGGGTTGATGCGGATCGACACGGGGGCTATGCGCGCCTTGGCGATCGCGACCTCGGACAGCGCCTCCATCTCGGGCTCGCTCTCCAGGTTGAAGCACAGGATGCCGGCATCGAGCGCGGCCGCCATCTCGTCGCGCGTCTTGCCCACGCCCGAGAACACGATGCGCTCGCCCGGGACCCCGGCCGCGAGCGCCCGGCGGAGCTCTCCCCCGGACACGATGTCCATGCCGGCACCGAGCCGCCCGAGCGTCGCCAGCACGGCCTGGTTCGAGTTCGCCTTCATGGCGTAGCAGACGAGCGTGTCGGTGCCCGCGAAGGCCTCCGCGAAGACGCGGTAATGACGCTCCAGCGTGGCGGACGCGTAGCAGTAGAACGGCGTGCCGACCGCCTCCGCCACGAGGCGCAGGTCGACGTCTTCGGCGTGCAGCACGCCGTCCCGATAGGCGAAGTGGTGCATCGCTCAGAGCAGCGGATCGAGGATGAAGGGCTCCTTCGGGATCGTGTAGGCGCGTCCGCGCTTCCTCGACGGCGTCGGTTGGGGGTTGACGAGCGTGGAGCTCTGGTCCGGATCATCGTCGTCGTCCGCGTCGGGGCCGTCCGGCGAATCCGCCACGATGCCGGCGGACTGCGTCGCGAGCGTCGAGGCGGGCGCGACCGGCTGCGCGCGCTGGCTCGTCGTGCCGGGGCGCAGGCGCTTGTCGGCCGGCGCTGGCTTGCCGGACTTGGTCGTGACAGGAGCCGCGGGCGCCGAGGCATCTGGCGGCGCCTCCAGCGGTCCGCGTCGTCCGCAGGCCGGCAGCGCGAGCGTCAAGATGACGGCGAGGCAGCCGGCAAACAAGCGTCGCCCATCGAGGCGGAACGGGAGGAGCATCGGGTCTCTCCGGAAAGTCGGTGCCAGCTAACCACAAGCTCGGACGCGTTGCGAGACGGGTTTCTCAAGCGGGTTTGCCCAGCCGGTCGATCCAGCCCTGCGCCTGGGCGCGAACGTTGTCGGGCGCGGTGCCGCCGTAGCTCGTGCGGCTGCGCACGGAGGCGTCGACGCCCAGCACCTCGTAGATCTCCGGCGTGATGCGCGGCTCGACCGAGCGCATCTCGTCGAGCGAGAGCTCCTCGAGGCCGGCGTCGCGGGCGGCCGCGAGGCCGACGAGGCGGCCGGTCGCGTGGTGGGCGTCGCGGAACGGCAGGCCGAGCGCCCTGACGAGCCAGTCGGCGAGGTCGGTCGCGGTCGCGTAGCCGGCGCCGGCCCAGCGGCGCAGCGCGGCGCGGTCGGGCCGCGTGTCGCGCACCATGCCGGCCGTCGCCGCGAGGCAGAGCGAGAGCGTGTGCAGCGCGTCGAAGGCGCCCTCCTTGTCCTCCTGCATGTCCTTGCCGTAGGCGAGCGGTAGGCCCTTGAGCACCATCAGCAGGCCCTGGAGCGCCCCGGCGACGCGACCCGTCTTGCCGCGCACCAGCTCCGCCGCGTCCGGGTTGCGCTTCTGCGGCATGATGGAGGAGCCGGTCGTGTAGGCGTCCGACAGGGCAACGAACCCGAATTGCGGCGTCGTCCACAGGACGATCTCCTCCGCGAAGCGCGACAGGTGGACGGCGCAGATCGAGGCGGCGGCGAGCGCCTCCAGGACGAAGTCGCGGTCTGCCACCGAATCCAGCGAGTTGGCGGTCGGCCGGTCGAAGCCCAGCGCCTCCGCGGTCATGTGCCGGTCGATCGGGAAGGACGTGCCGGCGAGCGCGGCGGCGCCGAGCGGACACTCGTTCAGCCGCGTTCGCGCGTCCCGGAACCGGGCGCGGTCGCGGGCCAGCATCTCCACGTAGGCGAGGAGGTGGTGCCCGAAGGTCACGGGCTGCGCCGATTGCAGGTGCGTGAAGCCCGGCATCACGGCGTCCGCGTGCTCGGCCGCCCGCTCGGCGAGCGCCCGCATCAGGTCGGCGATCTGCCCGTCGAGACCGTCGACCGCGTCCCGGACCCACAGCCGCATGTCCGTCGCGACCTGGTCGTTGCGGGAGCGGGCGGTGTGGAGGCGCCCGGCCGCCGGACCGATCAGGTCCTTGAGCCGGCTCTCCACGTTCATGTGGATGTCCTCGAGCGCGCGGGAGAACGCGAAGGAGCCGTCCTCGATCTCGCCCCGGACGGTTTCCAGCCCCTCCCGGATCGCCGCGGCGTCGGCCTCCGGCAGGATCCCGGTCGCCCCCAGCATGGCGGCATGCGCCAGAGAGCCGCGGATGTCCTGTCCGGCGAGGCGCTTGTCGAAATCGATGGAGGCGTTGATCTCCTCCATGATCGCGGCCGGCCCCGTCTCGTACCGGCCGCCCCACATGCGGTTCGACATGCCGAAGATCCTCGCGCGCCCGCCTCGGCGGGCCGTCGTGGCGACAGCCCTCCTGACCACCGCCATCCTGGCGCTCGCCGGGGTCGCGGCCGCGCTATACGGGACGCCGCGCTGGCTCGGCAACCGCGACGGCTGCGCTCCCTCGGCGGCGGCGCTGGCCCGCATGGCGCCGCTGGCGCGGGGGGAGGTCGCGGCCTTCGAGGTGAGCCCGGCGCCGGTGCGGGCGCCGGCGCTCGCCTTCGCGGCGCCGGACGGGAGCCGCCGCGAGCTCGCCGGCTTCCGCGGCCGCGCCGTGCTCCTGAACCTGTGGGCGACGTGGTGCGAGCCCTGCAAGCGCGAGATGCCGGCACTCGACCGGCTGCAGGCGGAGCTCGGCGGAGCCGCGTTCGAGGTAGTCGCGGTGAACATCGATACCCGCAACCTCGATCGGCCGAGAGCCTGGCTCGCCGCGGCCGGCATCGCGCGGCTCGCCTATTATTCCGACGAGGAGGCCCGCGTGTTCCAGGCGCTGCGCCGCACCGGCGACGCGGAGGGCATGCCGACGACGCTCCTCGTCGACGCCGAGGGCTGCCGCCTCGGCCGCATGTCGGGCCCGGCGGAATGGGCCGGCCCGGACGGGCTCGCCCTCGTCAAGGCGGCGATCGCGTCGCCCTGAGGTCGTCGGATCGGATCGCCCCCGGCAGCGTTGTCCTGCGTGATCCGGACGCGAGCCGGGGG
>CAXUHE010000134.1:0-10425 GCA_964250725.1 uncultured Enterovirga sp.
CGGTGATAGATCTCGCGCAGCAGCACCTCGCGCTCCGAGGAGGCCTTGCGTTGCTCGCCCAAAGCCTCCTGCGTGGTCGCGAGGAGCCGCGCGTCGAGTTCGCCGAGCGCGCGCGAGGCCGTGAGCCGCTCGGCCGTCACGCGGCGCTGCATGACCGTGTGGACGATGAACACGACGAGGACGCCCGCGAGTATGAGGCTCAAGAGGCCGGCCGCGATGGTGGTCCACACGGAGCGCGTCGACAGCTTGTCTACCTGCCGCTGCGGCATGCCGACGACCGAGATCCAGCCCGTCAGGGGCGACCGGCAGAAGGAGCTGAACATCGGCTCGCTCTGCGGGCCGGACCAGTTGAACATCCCGCTCTCACGCCCCGCGCTGATTTGCCCGACCTCCCGGTCGAAGCTCTCGCCCAGCCGCTCCCGGGCGGCTGCGGGCTGCGCGATGGGACGTCCCTGCTGGTCGAGGACGGTGGTCAAGAGGTTCGTGCGATCACTCTGCTGAGCGGCCGCCGCCTCGAGGGTCTTCGCGTTCAGGGACGTCGCGAGGATGGCGGTGACGATGTTGTCGCGGATCACGGGTACGAAGAGATTGACGCTTTCGGCCTGTAGGGCAGCGTTGGACTGCGAGGGCCGGATCTGAGGCCGCCGCGTCTCGCCGATCACGCGGAGCGTTCCTGCGTCGAGCCCCTCGGCGAGGTAGGAGCCTGTGGCCGAGATGACGCGACCCGTCCGGGCATCCAAGAGGCCCAGCGACAGCCAGTCGTGCATGACGCCCGTCAGTCGTTCCGCGGCGGCGCCGAACTCGTCGCCAGTCTGGGAGAACGGGAATGCCGTCAATGTCCTCAGTGCGACGAGCTGGTGCTCGACCTCGGCGTCGATGTGCTCCGACAATGTCGAGGCCTGATTGCCGAGATACGCCTCGATCTCGCGCTGCCCCTTGCCGAGCTCCGACTGCACCCAGAAGGCCGCACAGACGAGGAGCGGCAGGAACGCCAGGATAGATGCCGCGATCACAGCCGGCCTCTGACCCCGTCGCGCGCGCGCGACCAGGGCCGTCGCGTCTCCGCGGCCCGGTCGACGCTCCGTCACGCTGCTCACCGGCCCCGAACCGTCACGGGTATCGCGACCGCAGACGCCCCGATGGCCCGCCACGCGCTCGAAGTCGGGTTCGGATACGGGCGGTCCATCTCGTTCCTCGCGGGTGAGCGGGCCGATCGCGGTCCGGCCATTGAAGTCTCTATGAAAGTCGACGTCCTCGAGACGCCTTGATGAACTCCGGCTCGGGGAAGGCGGTTCCGGTACCCGATCGTCACATTGGAACGGTTTCGTACAGAGAGGCAGCTAGCCCTCCAGCCACTCCGGGACGGGCAGGTTGCGGGCGCGCAGGAATTCGGGGTTGTAGAGCTTGGACGCGTAGCGCTGGCCCGCGTCGCACAGGATTGTCACGACGGTCGCGCCCGGCCCGAGATCGCGCCCGAGGCGGATCGCCGCCGCGACGTTGATCGCGGCCGATCCTCCGAGCGCCAGCCCCTCGTGGCGCGCCATCTCGAACATGAGCGGGAGCGCCTCCTCGTCGGTGACCTGGTAGGCCCGGTCGACGAGGAGCCCTTCGAGGTTGCCCGTGATGCGCCCCTGCCCGATGCCCTCCGTGACCGAGGAGCCCGACGAGGCGAGACGACCCGTCGTGTAATGGGCGTGGAGCGCCGATCCCATCGGGTCGGCGAGCGCGATCGTGACGTCGGTCCGCCGCTCGCGCAGGCCCGCGGCGACACCGGCGAGCGTCCCGCCGGTGCCGACCGCCGCCACGAAGCCGTCGACCCGCCCGCCGGTCTGCTCCCAGATCTCGGCCGCGGTCGTCGTCCGGTGGGCCTCGCGATTTGCGAGGTTGTCGAACTGGTTCGCCCAGACGGCCCCGTTCGGATCGTCGCGGGCCAATTCCTGCGCGAGTCGTCCCGAGCGCTTCACGTAGTTCTCGGGGTTCGCGTAGGGGACGGCCGGCACCTCGACGAGTTGCGCCCCGGCGAGGCGGATCGCCACCTTCTTCTCGCGGCTCTGGGTCTCGGGCATGACGATCACCGTGCGCAGCCCGAGCGCTGCGCCGACGAGCGCGAGCCCGATGCCGGTATTGCCGGCCGTGCCCTCGACGATCGTGCCGCCGGGCCGGATCAGCCCGCGCTCCAGCGCGTCCCGCACGATGAAGAGGGCGGCGCGGTCCTTGACCGAACCGCCCGGGTTCATGAACTCGGCCTTGCCGAGGATCGTCGCGCCCGACAGCTCGGAGGCACGCCGCAGGTGGATCAGCGGCGTGTTGCCGATCGCCGCGAGTACGTCGGGTCGGATATCCATGCTGGGCTGACTTCCGGACGGTTTGTCATGTAAGGCGGGCGTCGGTAGCAGGTCGCGCCGCCGCCCCAAAGTTGCCCGCCCGCCGCAACAGAGCACCCGATGTCGAAGCCGCTGGTCGTCACCATCCCCCACCAGCTCGGCCGCGTGAATGCGCAACGCCGGCTCGCGACGGGGCTCGATAGCCTGAAGTCGCGCTTCGCCGACAAGGTGAGCGCCATCGACGAGCGCTGGACGGGCGATCACCTCGACCTCGCGATCCGGGCGCTCGGCCAGAGCGTCTCGGCCCAGCTCGACGTGCTGGAGGATCACGTCAGGGTGGAGGTCGAGCTGCCCTGGATGCTCGCCATGATCGCCGAGAAGGCGAAGACCTATATCGAACGCGAAGGCCAACTGCTCCTGACGAAGAAGAAGTAGAAGTGGCGAAGCCCGGGAGGATTCCATGAAGGTATCGGTGTCGCGCCTTGGCGCGCTGGTCGAGGCGACGTTCGAGGCGGCAGGATGCGGCGCCGAGGAGAGCCGCGCGGTCGCGGCCGGCCTCGTGGACGCGAACCTGACCGGCCATGACAGCCACGGGGTCGCCCGCGTGCCTCGCTACATCGGCTGGCTCCGATCCGGCGAGGTCGATGCGGGCCGCACGATCGAGGTCGTGAGCGATCACGGCTCGCTCGCCGTCATCGACGGCCATTACGGGTTCGGAGCGACCATCGGACGCCAGGCCGTGGCGTACGGGGTGGAGAAGGCGCGCGACCTCGGGGTCGCGATCGTGGCGCTGCGGCACGCGGGCCATCTCGGGCGGATCGGCCAGTGGGCCGAGATGGCGCTCTCCTCGGGCCTCGTCTCGCTCCACATCGTCAACGTGGCGGGCAGCACGCTGGTCGCGCCGTTCGGCGGCGTCGAGCGGCGGTTCTCGACGGCCCCGATCGCGTTCGGCTTCCCCGTGCCCGATGGTCCGCCGATCGTGCTCGATTTCGCGACCTCGGCGGTCGCGGAGGGCAAGGTGCTGGTGGCGGCGAATGGCGGCAAGCCGCTTCCGCCCGCAACCCTCATCGAGGCGGACGGCGAGCTCAGCGCCGATCCGGACACGCTCTACGGCCGCGGAGGCGCGATCCGCGCCATGGGCGATCACAAGGGCTCCGGCCTCGCGCTGATGTGCGAGCTCCTGGCCGGGGCGCTGACGGGGTCGGGCTGCTCGGGCCCCGCGCCCCAGCGCTTCGCGAACGGCATGGTGTCGATCTACATGTCGCCCGCGATGTTCGGGTCGCAGGCATCGCTGGCGCGCGACACGCGCGACTTCATCGACTGGATGCGCGCGACCCGGCCGGCTGCGACGGGCGGCCGTGTGCTGCTTCCCGGCGATCCCGAGCGCACGATCCGCGCCGAGCGCGAGGCGGACGGCATCCCGCTGAGCGACGACATCTGGTCGTCGCTCGTCGCGACCGCGAAGCTTGTCGGCGTCGATCCGGCCCATCTGCAAGGTTGACCGTGCAGGCCTGACTGACTGGCCTTCCCGCCAATCGGCGGGAGCGGGACTGGTTTTCCGGCCGGGCACGTTGACTCGCCCGGACGACGTGCCACATGTAGGGCGGTCGTTCTCCTCATCGGGGGAGACATTCGGCCGTCCACGCCGTCGGGACAGGGGAGTTTTCAGCCATTCGCAGACCAATGAGGGCAATGCCGGTCCCGCAGAAGGACGGGCCGCGCGCCAATCGGGACATTCGCGGAGTCCGCGACGTTCAGCTGATCGATCAGGAAGGTGCGAACCAGGGGGTCGTGTCGTTCTTCGACGCGCTGAAGACCGCCGAAGACGCCGGCCTCGATCTTGTGGAGATCTCGCCGAACTCGAGCCCGCCCGTCTGCAAGCTGCTCGATTATGGCCGTTTCCGCTTCCTCGAACAGAAGAAGCAGGCCGAGGCGCGCAAGAAGCAGAAGACCGTCGAGGTCAAGGAGATCAAGCTCCGGCCCGGCATCGACAAGCACGATTACGACGTGAAGATGAAGGCCGTGCAGCGCTTCTTCGAGGAGGGCGACAAGGTCAAGGTCACGCTGAGGTTCCGTGGCCGCGAGATGGCGCACCAGGACCTCGGCCTCAAGCTTCTCGAACGTGTGAAGACGGAGACCTCCGAAATCGCGAAGGTCGAGAGCGAGCCGCAGCTCGAAGGGCGGCAGATGATCATGATCCTGGCGCCGCGCTGATGGCGTGATCGCCGCCTCCTGGCCGATTGTTTGAGCCATGAGTCGCTGCCGGGAACGGCCGTCCGACCATTTCTGCTCATCATGCGAGCCATGAACGGATAGTTGCGCCGTAAGGTCGACCGGTACATCAACGGGTAACCGGCCATGCGTCATGACATGTCGCGGCGGGGTATTACGCCGGGGTGCCGATCGCGCATCGCCTCGCGGTGACCGGGCGACGCAGGAGGAAAGCCGATGTTCGGCAACGCGCACAGGCTGGCGGGCGGGCGGGAGCCATCCGAACTCTCGGTCGCGCTCGCGACGTTCCGCACGGCGTTCGTCGGGCTCGGCCTGATGACCGCGATGATCAACGTGCTGTACCTGACGGGCTCGTTCTACATGCTCGAAGTGTACGATCGCGTCATCCCGAGCCGCAGCGTCCCGACGCTGATATCGCTGACGGCGCTCGCGATGGCGATGTTCCTGTTCCAGGGCCTGCTCGACCTCCTGCGCAACCGGGTGCTGGTGCGCATCGGCGCCTCGCTCGACGCGACGCTCTGCGACCGCGTCTACCAGACGATCGTCAGGATGCCGCTGCGAGCCCGGCCCGCGGGGGACGGCCTGCAGCCGCTGCGCGATCTCGATCAGGTGCGCAGCTTCCTCTCGAGCCCCGGGCCGACCGCGTTCTTCGACCTGCCGTGGATCCCGCTCTATGTCGGGATCTGCTTCCTGTTCCATCCCTGGATCGGGGTCGCGGCGCTGGTCGGCGCGCTCCTCCTCGTCACGATGACATTCCTCACCGAGGTGAAGACCCGCGAGCCCGCCCGGGTCACGGTCGGCCACGCTCAGAGGCGCAACAGTCTCGCGGATGCGAGCCGGCGCAACACCGAGGTTCTTCAGGCGATGGGCATGGCGGGCCGGTTCGGCGCCCTGTGGGGCGCGGCCAACGCCAGCTACATGGACAGCCAGCAGCGCACGGCCGACGTCGCGGGCGGGCTCGGCGCCCTCTCGAAGGTCCTGCGGATGGCGCTGCAATCGGGCGTGCTCGGCATCGGGGCCTATCTGGTGATCCAGCAGCAGGCGACGGCCGGCATCATCATCGCGAGCTCCATCCTGACCTCGCGCGCGCTGGCGCCCGTCGAACTCGCGATCGCGAACTGGAAGGGGTTCGTCGGCACGCGCCAGAGCTGGCGGCGGCTCTCGGACCTCCTGGCCGCGCTCCCACGGGGACGCGAGCCGATGGCATTGCCCGCGCCGACCGCGCAGCTCTCGGTCGAAGGGATCTCCGCGACGCCCCCCGGGGTGCAGCGCTTCGTCGTCTCTGAGGTCAGTCTGGCGCTGAAGGCCGGCAACGGGCTCGGCATCGTGGGGCCGAGCGCGTCGGGCAAGTCGTCCCTCGCGCGCGTCCTCGTCGGCGTCTGGGCGCCATTGCGTGGCAAGATCCGGCTCGACGGGGCGGCGATCGACCAGTGGGACCCGGACGCGCTCGGGCGTCACATCGGCTACCTGCCCCAGGATGTGGAGCTCTTCGCCGGCTCGGTCGCCGAGAACATCGCGCGCTTCGATCCCGATCCGCGGCCGGAGGCGATCATCGCGGCCGGCCGGGCCGCCGGCGTGCACGAGCTCATCCTGCGCCTGCCCGAGGGATACGAGACGCAGATCGGGGAGAGCGGATCTCTCGGCCGGCCAGCGCCAGCGCATCGCGCTCGCGCGCGCGCTCTACCTCGACCCGTTCCTGGTGGTGCTGGACGAGCCCAATTCCAACCTCGACGGCGAGGGCGAGCAGGCCCTGACAGGGGCCATTCTCGGCGTCCGCGGGCGCGGCGGCATCGTGGTGGTGGTGGCCCACCGCCCGAGCGCGCTCGCGGGTGTCGACCTGATGCTCGTGATGAGCGAGGGGCGCGCCCAGGCGTTCGGTCCCAAGGACGAGATCCTGAACAAGATCACCAAAACGGCGCCGACGACGCCGTTGAGGGTCGTCCGAGAGGCCCAGGAGCAAGCATCGTGAGGCACGCATCATGACAGGTCCCGACCGGGTCGCCCTTTCTCGCCGCGCGATCGCGCGCCACCTCCTCGGCGGCGTGGCGCTCGTCGCGTTCCTGGTCGTCGGCGTCGGCGGCTGGGCCGGCACGACCGAGGTGTCCGGCGCCATCATCGCGCAGGGGACGCTCGTCGTCGATTCGAGCGTCAAGAAGGTCCAGCACCCGACGGGCGGCGTCGTGGGCGAGTTGCGGGTCAAGGACGGAGACCGGGTGAAATCGGGCGACATCCTGATCCGGCTCGACGAGACCGTGACCCGCGCGAACCTCGCGATCGTCACCAAGAACCTCGACGAGCTGGCGGCCCGCCAGACGCGCAACGAGTCCGAGCGGGACGGCGCGACCGCGCTCGTCTTCCCGGCCGAGCTCAAGGCGCGTGCCGGCTCCGACCCGGAGGTCGCGCGCCTTATCGCGGGCGAGACGCGGCTCTTCGAGACGCGGCGCATGGCCCGCGACGGGCAGCGCGCTCAGTTGCGCGAGCGCGTCGCGCAGCTGCGCCAGCAGATCGAGGGGCTGACCCAGCAGACGGGCGCGAAGGGGAGCGAGATCGAGCTGATCCGGCAGGAGCTGGAGGGCGTGCGCGAGCTGTGGCGCAAGAACCTCGTCCAGATCAGCCGCATGACCGCGCTCCAGCGCGACGCCGCCCGGCTCGAGGGCGAGCGCGGGCAGCTCATCGCGGCGACCGCGGAGGCGAAGGGCAAGATCGCCGAGACCGAACTCCAGATCATGCAGGTCGACCAGGAGATGCGCAGCGAGGTCGGCAAGGAGCTGGCCGAGATCCGGGCGAAGATGTCGGAATATACCGAGCGCCGCATCTCGGCCGAGGACCAGTTGAAGCGCATCGACATCCGCGCGCCGCAGGACGGCTTCGTGCACCAGCTCGCGGTCCACACCGTCGGCGGCGTCATCACGGGCCAGGGCGAGCCCCTGATGCTGATCGTGCCGGAGGACGACTCGCTGCGGGTCGAGGCCCGGGTGCAGCCCCAGGACATCGACCAGATGCATCTCGGCCAGAAAGCGATGGTGCGCTTCTCGTCCTTCAACCAGCGCACGACCCCGGAGGTCGAGGCGACGGTCAGCATGGTGGCGGCCGACGTCAGCCAGGACCCGAAGACCGGCGTGCCCTTCTACACGATCTACATCAAGGTCCCTCCGAGCGAGCTCGACCGGCTCGGGGCCGTCAAGCTCATCCCCGGCATGCCGGCGGAAGCCTTCGTCCAGACCTCGTCGCGCACCGTGATCTCGTACCTGACGAAACCGCTCTACGAGCAGATCACCCGATCGTTCCGCGAGAAGTAGCGGGCGCGCCGTCGCGAGCAGGTTCCCCTTTCGCGGGTCCTGTTCTAGACGAGCCGGCCGGGTCGTCCCCGGCGCTCGGGAGACGACGTTGAGTACGAGCGGCCGACACTCGGCGGGGCTGCTGCCCCGTCAGCGCATCCGCGACCTGGTGCGCGACGGCGGCCTCGCGGCGAGCGATCCGCTCCGCGACACGCAGTTCCAGCCCGCCAGCCTCGATCTGCGTCTCGGCGCGCGCGCCTACCGCGTGCGCACGAGCTTCCTGCCGGGCGCCGCCCGTTCGGTCGCGACGGTCCTCGCCGAGCTGAACAGCGAGCCCTTCGACTTGCGCGAGGGCGCGATCCTGGAGCGCGGCTGCGTCTACGTGGTGGAGTTGCTGGAGCGCTTGGCGCTCCCGCACGATCTCGCGGCCGGGGCCAACCCGAAGAGTTCGACCGGCCGGCTCGACGTGTTCACGCGCCTCATCGCGGACGGGTCGACGATGTTCGACACGGTGCCGGCCGGCTACGCGGGTCCGCTCTACGCGGAGGTCTCGCCGCGCACCTTCAGCGTGAAGGTGCGGCAGGGCACGCGGCTGAACCAGATCCGGTTCCGGCGCGTCCGGGAGGGCGAGGCCGACACGACACGCCTGACCGACCGCGACCTGCGCGCCTTGCACGACGAGAGCGGCCTCGTGGACGACGACGCCATCGTGCGCGACGGGCTCGTGCTGCGCATCGAACTCGCCGGGGCGCGACCCGAGCAGATCGTCGGCTACCGCGCCCAGCGCCACGCGGACGTCATCGACGTCGACCGGCGCGACGCCTACCCGGTAGCGGATTACTGGGAGGCGATCCGCGCGGGCGCGGCGCGGCGGCTGATCCTCGACCCGAACGAGTTCTACATCCTGGCGTCCAAGGAGCGGGTCCGCATCCCGCCCCATCTCGCGGCCGAGATGGTGCCGATCGATCCGCTCATGGGCGAGTTCCGGGTGCATTACGCGGGCTTCTTCGATCCGGGCTTCGGCTCCACGGCAGGCGGACAGGCCGGAAGCCGGGCCGTGCTCGAGGTGCGCAGCCACGAGGTGCCGTTCCTCATCGAGGACGGGCAGATGGTGTGCCGGCTCGCCTACGAGCGCATGGCGGAGGCGCCGGACGCGCTCTACGGCGCGATCGGGACGTCGAACTACCAGGGCCAGGACCTCAGATTGTCGAAACAGTTCCGCGACGGCTGACGTTACTGTCGCGTGGGGTGGGATCGATGGCGGCCGGGCGGCCGGATGTCCCGACGCCGGAGCGGGATCGTATGAGTGTGAGGTCCCGGCGCGCCGAGGACGCGGACACCGCGGCGGCCGACCCCGCGCCGAGCTACGTGGCGCGCGCGTTCGTCGCCATCTCGCGCGGGTTCTGGGAAGGGCGCACCGCGCGTCAGGCCTGGCTCCTGACATCCGCGATCGTCGCGCTGGTGCTCGTCAACCTCGGTGTCGCGCTCCTCATCAACCGCTGGAACAAGTTCTTCTTCGACGCGCTCGAGCAGAAGGATACGTCCTCCGTCAGGCTCGGCATCGGGATCATCTTGATCCTGGCATTGGCTGCCGCGGGTGTCGCGGTCTCGCAGGTCCACGCCCGCATGCGCCTCCAGCTCGCCTGGCGCAGATGGCTGACGCGCAGCCTCATCGAGCGCTGGCTGTCGGAGCGGCGCTTCTACCAGCTCACCATCGTGGCGGGCGAGACCGCGCATCCCGAGTTCCGCATCGCGGACGACGTCCGCCTCGCGACCGAGCCGCTGGTCGACTTCGCGATCGGCCTCGCGAACGCGGTCCTGGCGGCCGCGGCCTTCTTCGGCGTGCTCTGGGCCGTCGCGGGCTCGATCCGGCTCGGGCCGGTGGTGATCCCGGGCTACATGGTGTTCGTGTCGCTCGGCTACGCGGGGCTGACCTCGGCCGCGATGGTGTGGGTCGGCCGGCCGCTCATCCGCAGCGTCGAGCGCAAGAACGCCGGCGAGGCGCAGCTTCGCTACGAGCTGACGCGGGTGCGCGAGAGCGCGGAGAACATCGCGCTGATCGGCGGCGACGACGACGAGCGCGCGCGCCTCGAGGAGACCTTCGGGCAGCTCGCGGGCCGGTGGATGCGGGTCATCACGCAGCAGGCCCGCATGACCTGGATCTCGAACGGGAACTCGGTCCTGGCGCCCGTCGTGCCGCTGCTGATCGGGGCGCCGAAATACCTGGCGGGCGACCTCTCGCTCGGCGAGCTCATGCAGGTCGCGACCGCCTTCACCCAGGTCCAGATCGCGCTGAACTGGCTCATCGACAACGCGATCCGGCTCGCCGAGACGCTGGCCTCCGCCCAGCGCGTGGTGGAGTTGACCGACGCGCTGGACGAGCTCGACGCCTCGATCGGCGCGTCCGCCCCGAACGAGACGATCGTGCTCGGCTTCAGCCCGGACGACGCGATCCACATCGAGAACCTGTCGCTGACCCAGCAGAACGGCACCGTGATGATCGACGGCGCCTCCACGACGATCGCGCGGGGCGAGAAGGTGCTGGTGCGGGGCGAATCCGGCACCGGCAAGTCGACGCTGATCCGCGCCAT
>CAXUHE010000135.1:0-10388 GCA_964250725.1 uncultured Enterovirga sp.
ATCGCCTCCTTGATGCCGACGGGCTGGCCGATGCCCGCGCCACCGATGAAGGCGTAGTCGGGCCGGAACCGGCGCACCTGCGTCCAGACGGCGGATTGTTCGTTGCCGGGCGGCGCGTAGGGGTAGCTCTGGAGTTCGAACCCGTACTTCTTCGACAACGCGTCGAGGAGAGGCAGCGCCTCGCGGCCGAACGGCGTGTCGATGTACACGTAGGCCATCTTCTTGCCCTTGAGGCCGCCCGCCTTCTCGCCCACGTGGTCGACGACGCGCGCGACCTGCGACCAGTAGATCGGCGACATCGGCAGCACGTAGGGGAACACCGCCCCGTCGATCGCGTCGGAGCGACCGGACACGGTGGTGACGAGGTTCACCTTGTCCTGTAGGGCGCGCGACACGAGGGCGCGGCTGACGGGGGTCGAGAGCGGGTCGATCAGGATCGCGCCGTCCTTGGTGAACCGGTCATAGGCCTCGAGCCCGCGCTGGATCGCGTTGCCGTGGTCCGAGATCATCAGCTCGATCTTGATGCCGCCGACCCCGCCGCGCTCGTTCAGCATGGTGATGTAGTCGCGATAGCCCTGGTTATATTCGGCGGTGACGAACGTGTAGACGACCGTGAAGTCCTGCGGCAGGCCGAACTTGACGGTCTTCGTTTGCGCCTGCGCGGCCCCGAGCGGGGTGAGCGCGAGCGCAGCGCCCACGAGTGCCGCCTTGAATCCGAACGATCCCATCTTCCTCTCCCTCACGAAACGGTGCCGGTTGAGCCCGGCTTGGTCGATGCTGTCAGACGCTAGATCCTGGCATGCCGGAACGGCCAGACCAGCATATACTTGCGGATGTTGTCGTAGACCTTCGCGAGGCCGAGCGGCTCCGCGATGAGGAAGCCGACGATGAGCGCCCCGTAGATCACGAGCGGCAGGTGCGCCCTCAGATCGGCCGAGATCGCGAGCCCCGTCGTGTCGGCGAGCCGGTCGACCGCGAGGTTCAGGACGAGCGGTGCCAGCATGATGAGCGCGGCGCCGAAGAACGACCCGAGCACGCTGCCGAGCCCGCCGACGATCACCATTGCGACGAGCTGGATCGAGGTCTCCAGGTGGAACTGCTCGGGGGAGACCGTCCGATAGAAGCAGAAGACGAGGACCGCACCCGCGAGACCGCCGATGAACGAGCTCGTCCAGAAGGCGAGGAGCTTGTAGCGGAAGGCCGACACGCCGAGGATCTCGGCGGCGAAATCCTTCTCGCGCACGGCCGTCAGCGCGCGCCCGAGGGCCGTGCGGCGCATGTTCAGCATGAACAGCGTGACGAGGATGCAGAGCGCGAGCGCGACGTAGTACGCGCCCCGGCCCGACCCGACCTCCAGGCCGAGGACCCGCAAGGGCGGGGTCGCGAGCACAGCCTGCGTGCCGCCCGAGATCGCCGGGACGTGGCCGATCGCGAAATCCACGATGTACTGCATCGCGAGCGTCGAGATCGCGAGATAGAGTCCGCGGATGCGCAAGGCCGCGGCCCCGAACACCATGCCGATGGCGGCGCTCGCGAACCCCGCGACGACGAGGCAGAATTCGAAGGGAAGGCCCGCCCGGGCGGCATGCGCGGACGCGTAGGCGCCGATCGCCATGACGGACGCGTAGCCGAGATGGATCTGCCCCGCCTGTCCCATCAGGAGGTTGAGGCCGAGCGCGGCGGTCGACCAGATGATCCAGGGCAGGAGATAGCTCGACAGGACGAGCCCGGAGATCGTCCAGGGGGCGGCGAGCGCCAGCGCCATCACGAGCCAGATCAGCGCCCGGTCGAGCGCCAGGGGCCAGAGTCTCCGCTCGTCCGCGTAGCGGTCGTACCGGATGCCGGACAGGCGATAGAACATCAGATCCTCTGGATGTGCTCGCGCCCGAACAGCCCTTCGGGCCGCACGAGCAGCGTCAGGAGGATGATCACGGATGCGACGACGTCGCGCGTGCCGCCCCCGACCAGCGGATCGAGGAGGCCCGAGGCCAGCCCCTCGCACACGCCCACGATGATGCCGGCCAGGATCACGCCCGCGATCGAATCGAGGCCGCCGAGGATCGCGATGGCGAGCGCCTTGATGAGGAGCAGCGAGAGCGTCCAGTCGACGCCCTGCGAGCCGCCCCACAGGATGCCGGCGGCGGTCGCCGAGACGGCCGCGAGCCCGAACGCGAAGCCGATCGCGCGCTCGACCCGGATGCCGACCGACCAGGACGCCACCTGATCGTTCGAGACCGCGCGCAGGAAGATCCCGAGCCGCGAGTTGAACACGAGGACGAGCGCCACGATCAGCCCGAGCGAGATCGCGCCCGACACGAGGTAGACGCTGTTGATCAGCATGTCGCCGAGAAACAGCGGCGTCGACGGGATGCCGAGGTCGAGGCGCTTCGCCGCGGAGCCGAACACGCCGGGCAGCAGGCCCCGCAGCATGATCTCGAGGCCGATCGTCAGCATGATGATCATGATGACGGGCTGGCCCGTGAGCGGCCGCAACGCCACGCGCTCGATCAGGAGGCCGATGCCGAACATCGCCACCAGCGCGACGAGGATCGCTGCCGCGATCGGCAGGCCGAGGAGCGCGCTCGCCGCCCAGGTGAGGTAACCGCCCATCATCGCGATCGCGCCCTGAGCGAGGTTCGCGAGGCCCGACGTGCGGTAGACGAGCACGATGCCGACCGCCACCAGGCTGTACATCAACCCGACGAGCGCGCCGTTGATGGAGAGTTCACCGAGGAGGGTCAGGTCCATGGCGTGGTCTCCGCCAGGCGCCGCGCTGCTCCCTCTCCCGGCAGGGAGAGGGCTGGGGTGAGGGACCTGCCGCATCCGGAGAGGCCGCTCCCCTCACCCTGTCCCTCTCCCCCTGGGAGAGGGAACCCGCGCCAGGCCGCCCTCACGTCCCCACCTCCGCGAGCGCCAGGGTGCGCTTCATGAACCCGACCTCTCCGTTCTCGTAGGTCACGCGGGCCTCGAACGCGACGTCGGCCGAGCCGTCGTAGAGCGCCGCGATGATCGGCGCGTAGCGCTCCTCGATCAGGGTGCGACGGAGCTTGCGGGTGCGGGTGATCTCGCCGTCGTCGGGGTCGAAATCCTTGTGCAGGTTGGTGAAGCGCCGGATGCGGAGCGGCTCGGGCAGCATCGTGTTCACGTGAGCCAGGACGCCGCGCACGAGTTCGCGCGTTTCCGGGCGCTGGGACAGGTCCGAATAGGACGTGTAGGCGAGCCCGCGCCGCTCGGCCCAATGGCCCACCGCGTCGATGTCGATGCACACGATCGCCGCGAGATGGGGCAGCCCCGCGCCCAGGATCGCGACGTTGCGGATATAGGGGCTGAACTTGATGCGGTTCTCGACGTAGTTCGGGATGTAGCGCTCGCCCGCGGCCGTGCGGACGACTTCGCCGACGCGGCCGAGGACCACGAGCTGCCCGTCCGCCTCGATGAGGCCCGCATCGCCCGTCTTCAGCCAGCCGTCGACGAAGCTCGCGGCGGTCGCCGCCGGGTCGTCGTAGTAGCCGTCCACGACCGAGCCCGACCGGACCAGGATCTGCCCGTCCTCGTCGAGCCGGAGCTCGACGCCCGGAAGCGCGAGGCCCACCGTATGCAGTCTCACGCCGCCATCGGGCTGGGCGGCGGTCAGCGCGGTCGTCTCGGTCTGCGCATAGAACTGCTTGAGGTTGATGCCGAGCGCGCGGAAGAACAGGAACGTGTCCTCGCCCAGGGCCTCGCCGCCCGTATAGGCGCGCTCCGCCCGCGACAGTCCGAGGACGTCCTTGATCGGCGCGAAGACGATCGCCTCGCCGGCCGCCCGCACGAGACGCTCGGACCAGGTCGGCACCCCGCCCGCGAGGCGCTTGCGTTCGAGCGCCACCGCGCGCGGCATGAAGAAGTCGAAGACGCGCCGCTTGAACGGCGTCGAATCCGCGAGGCCGACCTGGACGCGCGTCAGCATCGTGTCCCAGGCGCGGGGCGCCGCGAGATACATGGTGGGCGCGACGGCGCGCAGATCCTGCATCACGGTTTCCTGGCGCTCCGGGATGTTGATCCGGAACCGCAGCGCGATGCCGGCGCCGAACCAGGTGAAATCGCCGACCCACGCCATCGGCAGGTAGGCGTAGTGCTCGTCGCCGGCGCGGAAATAACCGGCCGCGGCCGCGCTCGCGGCGGCCGACAGGATGTTGCGGTGCCGGATCGCGATGCCCTTCGGGGCGCCCGTCGTCCCGGAGGTATGCATGAGGACCGCGATGTCGTCCGGTCCGGCGCGCCCCGCGAGGTCCCCGGCCAGCGCGGGATCCTGCGCGAGCCGAGATCGTCCGCGGGCGATTACATCGTCCAGCGGCACGAGGCCGGCTTGCGGGTAGACCCCGATGCCGCGCGGGTCGTCGTACAGGATGTGCGCCGGCCGCCCGATGCGTTCGCGCAAGGCCAGCAGCTTGTCGACCTGCTCCTGATCCTCCGCGACCGCGATGTTCGGCGCGCCGTGGCGGCTATACGCTTCGAGTTCGGCCGGCGGAACGTCCGAGAAGATGGGCGCCGGAAAGGCCCGGAGCACGCTCGCGGCCAGCATCGCGGCGTACAGGCGATAACGGTTGTCGCCGATCACCGTCATCGCGGAGCCGGGCGCGAGGCCGAGCTCCTCCAGCCCGGCCGCGAGCGCCAGCACGTCAGCCGCGAACTCGGACCACGTCCGGCTGCGCCAGATGCCGCGCTCGCGCTCCCGCACCGCGACCTCGCGGCCGTGCTCGCGGGCATTCCGCATCAGGGCCGCGACGAGCGTGGTCGGGCCATCCGCAGGCGCGGCCGCGAAGGCCGCGGGATCGGGATGGACCGTCATGGCGGGCTTCTCATGGGGCGTGCACTCCCGTCTTCGCGGCGGCGCGCCCGAGATAGGCCGTGACGACCGCGGGGTCGGCCAGCGCCTCGGCGGGAGGCCCCGACGCGATCTCGTCCCCGTAGCTCAAGACCAGCACGCGATCGCAGATCGCCGCCACGACGTCCATGTGGTGCTCGATCACCAGCACGCTGACGCCGCGCTCGTCGCGCGCGTCCAGGATGAAGCGCGCGATGTACTCCTTCTCCTCCTGGTTCATGCCGGCCATCGGCTCGTCCAGGATCAGGAGGCGCGGCTCGGCCGCGAGCGCGCGCGCCAGTTCCACCCGCTTCTGAAGACCCAGCGGCACCACTTCGACGGGCTCGTGGCGGATGTCTTCGAGCTGCATGAACTCGATGATCTCCTCGACCACGCGCCTGTGCGCCGTCTCCTCGCGCACGGCCCAGATCCAGTAGAACAGCGTCGGCAGGATGCCTGGACGCATGTGGATGTGCCGCCCGACCAGGATGTTGTCGAGCACGCTCATGCCTTTGAAGAGCGCGAGGTTCTGGAAAGTCCGGGCCACGCCCTGCCGGGTGATGCGATGGGGCGAGTGACCCGTGATGTCCTGGCCGAACAGCGAGATCGAGCCGGCCTGGGGCGGGTAGAAGCCCGTCACCACGTTCACCATCGTGGTCTTGCCCGAGCCGTTCGGACCGACGAGCCCGAAGATCTCGCCCTCGCGGATGTCGAAGCTCACGCCCTTGAGCGCCTTGAGGCCCCCGAACGAGCGCTCGATCCCGCTGCATCGCAGCGCGGCCGTGGAGGAGGTCGGGGCGAGCGGGATCGGCACCGGCTACATCCTGAACACGCCGTAGGACGGGGACGCGATCGGCGCGTTGAGCGAGGCCGAGACCGCGATCGCGAGCGCGTTGCGCGTGTCGACGGGATCGAGGATGCCGTCGTCCCAGATCTCCGACGTCGCGTAGTACGCGCTCGACTGGCGCCGGTAATCCTCCAGGATCGGGCGGCGGATCGCGTCGATCTCCCTGTCGTCGAGCCGGCGCCCCTCGCGGGCGAGCTGGCGGATCTTGACGTCGGTCAGGACCCCCGCCGCCTGTTCCGCGCCCATCACGGAGACCTGCGCCTGCGGCCAGGCGAACATGAAGCGGGAATCGAAGGCGCGGCCCGACATGCCGTAGGTGCCGGCGCCGAACGAGCCGTTGCACACGACCGTGAATTTCGGCACCGAGGCGCCGGAGACCGCCATGATCATCTTGGCGCCGTCCTTGGTGATGCCGCGCCGCTCGTACTCGCGACCCACCATGAACCCCGTGATGTTCTGGAGGAAGACCAGCGGCGTCCGGTTCTTGTCGCAGAGCTGGATGAAATGCGCGCCCTTCAGCGCGCTGTCGCTGAACAGGACCCCATTGTTCGCCAGGACGCCGACCTGGGTGCCCCAGATCCGGGCGAAGCCGCAGATCAGCGTCTGGCCGAAACCCGGCTGATACTCGTGGAAGCGGCTGCCGTCGACGGTGCGGGCCAGGACCTCGCGCATGTCGAACTGGACCCGGGGATCGCGCGGAAGGATGCCGTAGAGCTCGTCCGGGTCGTAGGCCGGCGGCTCGGGGGCGATCCGGTCGGACGGCGCCTTGTCGGGCTTCTCGAACCGCCCGACGATCTCGCGCGCGATCGCGAGCGCCTGCATCTCGGAGGCGGCCGGGTAGTCGGCCGTGCCCGACACGCTCGTGTGCATGTCGGCGCCGCCGAGCTCCTCGACCGTGACCTCCTCGCCGGTCGCGGCCTTCACGAGGGGCGGCCCGCCGAGGAAGATCGCGCCGGTGCCGCGCACGATCACGCTGTAATCGGAGAGCGCCGGCACGTAGGCGCCCCCGGCCGTGCAATGGCCGAGCACGACCGCCACCTGCGGGACGCCCATCTTCGACAGGATCGACTGGTTGCGGAAGATCCGGCCCGCGAAATAGCGGTCCGCGAACAGGTCAGCCTGGAGCGGCAGGAAGCCGCCCGCCGAGTCGCAGAGATGCACGACCGGCAGCCGGTTCTCGATCGCGATATCGAGGGTGCGGACGATCTTCTTGACGGAGAGCGGGTACCAGGCGCCGCCCTTCACGCTCGAATCGTCGCAGTGGATGATCACCTCGCGGCCGGACACGACCCCGATGCCGCAGACCTGCGCGGCGCCCGGCACGTCGCCGTCATAGGCCTGGTTGGCGGCGAGCGAGGACAGTTCGAGGAACGGCGTTCCGGGGTCGAGCAGCGCCTCGATCCGCTCGCGCACGAGGAGCTTGTCCTGACGGCGGAGGCGGTCGATGTCGCGTTGCGGGCGCGCGTGGCGGGCCGCGTCCTGACGCGCGCGGAACTCGGCCGCGAGCGTTCGGTTGTGGTCGCGGTTCGCGCGGAACTCGGCCGAGCGGGTGTCGAGACGCGAGGACAGGCGGCGCATCAGGCGGCCCCCGCCAGCGTCGCCAGGATCTGGTCGCGGTCGAAACCCTGGCCTTCGGCCACCGGCAGCGTGGCGATCGTGCCGGCACGGGGGGCGCGGATCGTGGTCTCGAGCTTCATGCTCTCGATGACGAGGAGCGCGTCTCCCGCCTCGACGGTGTCGCCGGGCCGGACGTGGACGGCGACGACCATCCCGGGCATCGGCGCGCGCGCCTCGTTCTCGGCCGCCCCGAGGGCGTCGCCCGCGAGGCTGCGCACCGGGTCGAGATAGGTCACGACGTAGCTCCGGCCGCCGAGATGGACGTGCACGTCGTCGCCGTCGAGCGCCACCGCGACGCTCTCGTGGTGTCCGTCGACCGTGAGGACGCGGCGGTTTCCTGTGTCCGGCATGGATGCGCGGACGGGGCTCAAGGCGATCTCGACCCCGTGCGGATCGTCCGCGAGGTGCAGGCGGTAGCCCCCCTCCTGCCGGGACAGCCAGAGGGCGTGGTCGGCGCCGTCGAGGCGGAAGCGGGAGCGCATCTCAGTTCCGCCAAGCGCCGATGGCGGCGTGGAGCGCGGGCACCGCGTCGGCGGCGTCGCGCACCGGACGGGTGGCGAGAGCCGCGAGCGCGATGAGCCGCGTGACGGTCCCGTCGTCCGGCGCCTCGTCCCGGGCGAGCTCGGGATGCTCGTCGAGATAGCCCGTATGCACGGCGCCCGCCGCGAAGCCGGGATCCGCCATGACGCGGTCCAGGAAGGCGGCGTTGGTCTCGCAGCCCAGCAGCACCGTCTCGCGCAGCGCCTGCCGGACCCGGCCGATCGCCTCGGACCGGTCGGCGCCGTAGCCGATGAGCTTCGCGAGCATCGGGTCGAAGGCCGTCGTGACGCGCTGCCCCGGCGCGATGCCGGCATCGACCCGGATCCCCTCGGCGTCCGGCCAATCCAGCGCCAGCACGGTACCGGTCGTCGGCGCGTAGTCTCGCCCCGGCGCCTCCGCGTAGAGGCGCACCTCGATCGCGTGGCCCCGTGCCGCGACGTCGCCTTGCGTGAACCGGAGCGGCTCGCCGGCCGCGACCCGGATCTGCTCCTCGACGAGGTCGAGCCCGGTCGTCATCTCGGTCACCGGATGCTCGACCTGGAGCCGGGTGTTCATCTCGAGAAAGTAGAACGTTCCGTCCTGGCCGTAGATGAACTCCACCGTGCCGGCGTTCCGGTAGCCGGCCGCGCGCGCGATCCCGGCCCCGGTCTCGCAGATGCGCGCGCGCTCCTCGGCCGTGAGCGCAGGCGAGGGCGTCTCCTCGACGATCTTCTGGAAGCGGCGCTGCACGGAGCATTCGCGCTCGAACAGGTGCACCACCGAGCCGTGCGCGTCGCCCATCACCTGCACCTCGATATGGCGAGGCCGCTCGACGTAGCGCTCGACGTAGAGCCGGCCGTCGCCGAAATAGCGCCGACCCTCGCGCCGGGCGGAGACGAGCGCCTCGTCGAGATCCGCGAGGTCGCGCACGATGCGCATGCCCTTGCCGCCGCCGCCCGCGGAGGGCTTGACGAGGAGCGGCGCGCCCAGCGTCCGCGCACGGTCCGCGAAGCTCGCCGGGTCGTCGTCCTCGATGGCCGACGGCGCGACCGGAAAGCCGTGCCCGGCCACGAAGGCGCGCGCCCGGACCTTGTCGCCCATGAGGTCGATCGCATCGGGCGTCGGGCCGACGAAGACGAGACCCGCCTCGCCGACCGCGCGCGCGAAGCCGGCATTCTCCGACAGGAAGCCGTAGCCCGGATGGATCGCCCCGCATCCGGCCTCGCGGGCCGCGGCGATCACCTGCTCGCCGTCGAGATAGGCCGCGACCGGTGTCGCGCCCGTGATCGGCACCGCGATGTCGGCCGCCGCGACGGCCGGCGTGTCGCGGTCGGACTCGTGAAACACGATGCCGGTCCGCAGCCCGAGCCGCTTCGCCGTCCGCAGGATGCGCAGCGCGATCTCGCCGCGATTGGCCACCAGCAGGCCCGTGATCGGCGATACCGTCACGTCAATGCACCGGCGGGCCGGCGAGGCCGTGCACGAAGAGCCGGGTGAGTTCCCGCGCCGTCTCGGCCGTGTCGAGCCGGCCGCGACCGTTCACGTAGCGCCACGCCCGGTGCTCGATCGCCCCGAAGATCGCGTCGCGCAGCAGCCGCGGCGAGATCTCGGCCATCACCTCGCCCGCCCGCACGGCGTCGTCCACGATCGTGATGAGGATCGACGTGTAGGCGCGGTTCAGCTCCTGGATGGCCGACCCCTGGTAGTCGGACGCGACCCGGACCTCCGAGATGAACAACCGGCACAGGTCGGTGTCGGCGACGAACACTTCGAGATGGGAGCGGATGAGAGCTTCGAGCCGCGCCGCGAAGCTTCGCTCGCGGGTCACCTTGTCCTCGAGGTCGAGCATGATGCGCTCGTAGAACGCCCTGAGGACGTGGAAGAGGAGGTCCCGCTTGTCGCGGAAATAATGGTAGACGAGCCCGTCCGAGACGCCGGCGCGCTTGGCGATCTGCGCGATCGACACGGCCTCGAACGACCTCTCGGCGAACGCTCCCTTCGCGGCCTCCAGGATCGTGTCGTAGCGGCTTCGGCGACGTTCCGCGCTGATGATCGGCAAGCCCGGTCTCTCCGGCTCCAGGGCCGCTCTCCAGACCCCCTGCATCGCGTTCCCTCGAGGATGCCGCGGTCGTTAGGTCGACCGCTTGCCATCCGGGTCATATTGAATAAGCTTCATTTAAGCGTGTCAAGCAGCGACGCGTCTGCTGCCAGGGAGGAAAGCGCCATGAGCGCGAGTATCGATCTTGGGCGCAACGCGTCCTCGCCCGTCTTCGGGCTGACGGGCGACCAGCAGGAGATCCTGGATCAGGCGTCCGACTTCGCCGAGCAGGAGTTCTGGCCTCTGTCCCGGCGCATGGACGACGAGGAATGGTGGCCGCCGCACACCATGCCGGCTCTCGCCCGGATGGGGTTCCTCGGGGTCACGGCCCCGGCCTCGCTCGGCGGTGCGGGCAGCGACCTCTTCACCGCCGGCCTCATCACGCAGGGGCTCGCGCGCTGGAACCACGCGATCTCGCTCAGCTACGCGGCGCACGAGAACCTCTGCCTCAACAACATCCTGCG
>CAXUHE010000136.1:0-10358 GCA_964250725.1 uncultured Enterovirga sp.
AGGTGCAGAAAATCGTGACCGCGCGCGAACTCATGAAGACGATCGCTCGATGACCGACTCGGTGGCGCCGGGTCGTCCGCGCACGCTCCAGCCGGCGGGCTGGCCCGCGCCGCGGGGCTACGCGAACGGCATGGTGGCCGAGGGACGCGTCGTGGTGACGGGCGGCGTCATCGGCTGGGACGCGCAGGAGGTGCTGGCGGAGGGCTTCGCCGCCCAGGCGGCCCAGGTCTTCCGCAACATCCGGGCGATCCTCGCCGAGGCGGGCGCGGAGCCGCACCATCTCGTGCGCCTCACCTGGTACGTCGTCGACGTCGAGGAATACGCGGCTCATCTCAAGGAGATCGGCCGGGCCTATCGCGAGGTCTTCGGGCCGGTCTATCCCGCGATGGCGGTCGTCGGTGTGGTGCGCCTCGTCGAGGCGCGCGCCCGCCTCGAGATCGAGGCGACCGCCGTGCTGCCGCGCGAGGGCGGGAGCGACTCGTGAGAACGGACGAGACGGCGCTCCGGGAGGAGCAGAGCGCCTCCTACCAAGCCGAGGACTTCGCCCGCTACTTCGCGCTCGCGGACGAGCTCTCGGCCGTCTCGACGGGGTACGTGCGCTCCTACGAGTTCTGGCTGCAGACGCTGCTGCACGAGCTCGCCCGGGCCACGCCGGACCTCGTCTTCCTCCAGGTCGGCGCCATGGACGGCAAGCGCTACGACCCGGTCTACGCCTTCATCAAGCACTACCGCTGGCGCGGCCTCGTCCTCGAACCTCTGCCGGACCTCTTCGCGGCGCTCTCCCGGCACTACGCGGACCAGCCCCAGGTGACGCTGGTCCCGGCCGCGATGACGGGGCAGGACGGCCGGGCCGCCATGACGCGGGTCGATGCCCGTGCGGTCGCGGAGGGCGCGGTGCCGTTCTGGGCGGAGGGGCTCGGCTCCTTCTTCCCCGAGCGCAACGCGCTCGGCGGCGCGGGCGTCGGGATCGGCTCGGACATCCACGACAGCCTCGTCCGGCACTCGCGGCAGGAGAGCGTCGCGTGCGTGACGCTGCGCACCCTCGCGGCACGTCACGACCTCGCGCGGCTCGACCTGCTCCAGGTCGATGCCGAGGGCTGCGAGCTCGACATCCTGCGCCAGGTCGACGCACACGGGTTCCGGCCGCGCATCGTCCATCTCGAACACTGGGCGCTGTCGGCGCGCGAGCGCGGCGAACTCCTCGGGCTCCTCGGAGAGCGCGGCTACTATCTGCGCATGAGCCAGTCCGACGTCCTGGCGATCGACGACGGTCTCAGGGCGGCGATCGACGCGAACGTCGGCTGGTCCTGCTGAACGAGTTCTACGCGGCCGCCGGGGCCCCGACCTGACGTCGAGGCTCCGCCTTCGCGAAGGCGTCCTGCCGCTCGCAGGCTTCCATGATGCGCAGGACCGTCGGGATGCCCGCGACCTCGATCTTGAAGACGCGCATGACCGCCAGGATGCTCGCGAGGCAGATATCCGCGATCGTGACGTTCTCGCCGTGGCAGTAGGTTCCCGTCTCGGGATCGGCGGTGAGCCGCGCCTCGACCGCCTGGAGCCCCGTGGTGAACCAGTGAATCTGCCAGGCGCGCCAGGCCGCGTCGTCGAAGCCGCCGGTCGTCGTCAGGTACTTCTTTACCCGCGGCGTGATGAAGGGATGCGTGTCGCCGGCCAGCATCGCGGCGATCGAGCGCACGCGCGCCCGCCCGTACGGGTCGGCCGGCAGGAGCGCGGGACGGGGCGCGACCTCCTCCAGGTATTCGAGGATCGCGAGCGACTGGGTGAGCGCGGCCTGGGGGTGGTCGCCCTCGCGGTCGATCAGCGCCGGGATGGCGGCCAGCGGGTTGAGCCTGAGGAAGGCCTCGCCCCTCTGCTCGCCGGCGTCGAGATCGACGATCCGCTCCTGTGCGCCGAGCCCTTTGAGCGCCAGCGCCACACGGACCCGGTAGGTCGCCGAGGTGCGCCAGAAAGCGTAGAGTTCGAAGCGGGCTTGCGTCATGAGGGCATGTCCGAGTGGTGGCGGTTCGTCGCACCCTTATGCCACCTCGCCACCGCGGTGAAACCCGCCGCCTGGAACGAATGTTGCGGCGGGCGGGTCGTCTGATCCCGACGCAGCTTATGCGAACGCCGACATCTCGGAGCTGAATGGTGAAGCTGGACGGACAGGTCGCGGTGGTGACGGGGGGCGGCTCCGGGATCGGGGCAGCGACGGCGCGCCTCTTCGCCCGCGAGGGAGCGCGGCTCGCGATCGTGGACCGCGACCCGACGGGAGCCGACGCGACCGTCGCGGCGATCCGCCAGGTGGGCGGCGACGCCATGGCGCTCGTCTCCGACGTCGGTGACCTGACGGCGTCTCAGGCCGGGGCGGCCGCGGTCCTGGAGCGCTGGGGAAGGATCGACATCCTGGTGGCGGCGGCCGGCTTCTCGGTCGGCGGCACGGTGCTCACGACAGACCCCGCGGACTGGGACGCGGTGATGCGCGTCCATGTCGGCGGGACCTGGCTTTGGAGCCGGGTGGTTATCCCGGCGATGCAGCGGCAGGGCGGCGGCGCGATCGTGACGGTCTCCTCGCAGCTGGCGCTCGCGGGCGGGCGGGGCAACTCGGCCTACCTCGCGGCCAAGGGCGCCATCCTGTCGCTGACCCGCACCATGGCGCTCGACTTCGCGGCCGACGGCATCCGGGTGAACGCGCTCGTGCCGGGCGCGATCGACACGCCGCTGCTCCGGCGCGGGTTCGCCCGGCGGCCCGATCCGGCGGCCGCCGAGGCGGCGTCGCGGGAGCGTCACGCGATGCGGCGGTTCGGCCGGGCCGAGGAGGTGGCGGAGGCGGCGCTCTTCCTCGCCGGACCGTCGTCGAGTTTCACGACCGGCACGACGCTCGCCGTCGACGGCGGGTGGCTCGCGGCTTGATGGACGACCTCGCGCCACCTCGCGACGCGACCTCGCGCGACCTCGCCCATCTCGCGGGCGAGGTCGCGCGTGACCTCGCGCGCATCGCCCATCCGCGCCAGCCCTGGCTCCAACCGGTGCCCGGGCCCGACGGACGGCCCGCGCTCGACGTCCTGGTCGTCGGCGGCGGCCAGTCCGGCCTCGCGATCGCGTTCGGCCTCAAGCGGGCGCAGGTCACGAACATCCTGGTCCTCGACAAGGCCCCGGCCGGCCGCGAGGGGCCGTGGCTCACCTATGCGCGCATGAAGACCCTGCGCAGCCCCAAGGACTTCACCGGCCCCGACCTCGACGTCCCGAGCCTGACCTACGAGGCCTGGCACGTCGCGCGGTTCGGCGAGGCGGACTGGGCGGCGCTCGACCTCATCCCGCGCGAGCTCTGGGCGGAGTACCTGGCGTGGTTCCGCCACGTGACCGATCTGCCGGTCGTGAACGAGACCGAGGTGGTGGATATCGCACCCGGCCCCGGCGGCCTGCTGCGGATCGAGACCGCCGGCCCGGCCGGCCGCGAGACGCGCCATGCCCGCAAGGTCGTGCTCGC
The DNA here is from genome assembly GCA_964250725.1 of uncultured Enterovirga sp. Classification (GTDB taxonomy): domain Bacteria; phylum Pseudomonadota; class Alphaproteobacteria; order Rhizobiales; family Beijerinckiaceae; genus Enterovirga. The sequence continues at coordinate 3,488 of CAXUHE010000136.1, forward strand.
GACGGGGCAGGAGGGCGCGGGCCGCTGGGCCACCCTGCCCGTTCTGAAGGCAGTGCCGCCGCATCTTGCGGCGCGCGCGGCCGATCCGATCGATTTCGCGGCGCTCGCCGGCCGCGTCGTGGCGGTGATCGGCGCGGGCGCCTCCGCGCTCGACAACGCCGCGACGGCGCTCGAAGCCGGCGCGACCGTCCACCTGCTCTGCCGCCGCCGCGAGGTGCAGGTCGTCCAGCCCTATCGCTGGCTCACCTTCGCGGGCTTCCTGCGCCACCTGTCCGACCTCGACGACGCATGGCGCTGGCGCTTCATGCGCAAGATCCTGTCGATGCGCGAGGGTTTCCCCCAGGCGACCTGGGACCGTTGCGCCCGCCATTCCGGCTTCACCCTGCACGAGGGCGCGCCGGTGCTCGCCGCCCGCGAGGAGGGCGGACGCGCGGTCCTCACGACCCCTCACGGAGAGATCCGGGCGGACCTCGTGATCTCGGCGACCGGCATCGAGACCGACTACGCGGCCCGCCCCGAACTCGCGCGCTTCGCCCACAACATCGCGCGCTGGAGCGACCGCTACGCCCCGCCCGACGGCGAGGCGGACGAGCGGCTCGGCCGCTTCCCCTACCTCGGCGAGGACTACGCCTTCGTGGAGCGCGAGCCCGGCCTGACCCCTTGGATCCGCGATATCCACCTCTTCGGCATCGCGTCCACGATGAGCTTCGGGGCGTCCGGCTCCTCCATCAACGCCATGACGACGGCCGTGCCGAAGCTCGTCTCCGGCATCACGCGCGGGCTCTTCCGCGCCGACCTCGACCGGCACTGGGCCTCCTTCGAGGCCTACGACGTCAAGCAGGCCGTGGTGACGCGGAAACTGCAACCGCAGGGTGAAGAGCGCGGTAACCCTCTCCCGTAGGGTGAGGGTAGGGTGAGGTGTTAGCACCTGTCCGGAGAGGGCGCTTCCCCCTCACCCGGTCGGCGTTGCCGACTCGACCTCTCCCCCTTGGGGAGAGGGGACCCGCGCTCTTCGCCCAAAGAAGCAGCTGTGTCTTGCCTTCGAAACTTGACAAATAGGAACTTAAATTCCTATACTTGGGATGTGTCGAGCCTCGACCGACCGTTTGATGCACCGACCTGGAACGAGTCTTGCCAAGGTTGACGAATGCGACAGCCGACGACGCGTCACGTGAGGGATCGAGCATGCTGGTGAGACGATCATTTCTGGGTGCGACCGCGCTCGCGGCTCTGGCGGCCTCCGCGCCCGCGATGGCACAGACCCGCGCCGAGACGCTGCGCTACGTGACGGGCGCGGCGGTGAACACGCTCGATCCCACGACGCCCGGCTCGACGCGCGAGGCCTTCGCGGTCAGCCTGTCGACCTACGACCGCCTCGTCTCCTTCGGCAAGAAGAAGCGTGGCGAGAACTGGGTGTTCGACCTCGACACGATCCGGGGCGAGCTGGCCGAGAAGTTCGACGTCAGCCCGGACGGGATGACGATCATCTTCCACTTGCGCCCGAACGCGAAGTTCCAGGACGGCACGCCCGTGACGGCGGCGGACGTCAAGTGGTCGCTCGACCGCGCGGTCTCCGCGAAGTCGCTCGCCGCCCCCCAGCTCCTCACGGGATCGCTGACGAGCCCCGACCAGTTCAAGGTCGTGGACGACCGCACGTTCGTGGTGACGCTGCCGAAGCCCGACAGCCTCGCGCTCGCGAACCTCGCGGTCGTCTACCCGATCATCATCAACTCCAAGCTCGCGAAGTCGCACGCGACGGCCGAGGACCCCTGGGCGCAGGAGTGGCTGAAGACGAACACGGCGGGCTCCGGCGCCTACACGGTCGAGACCTTCAAGCCGGGCGAGCAGGTCGTGCTGCGCAAGAACGAGGCCTGGACAGGCGGCTCGGAGGAGAAGCCCGCCGCCTTCAAGCGCCTCATCATCCAGACGATCCCCGAGGCCGCGACCCGCTCGAACCTCGTCGAGAAGGGCGACGCCGACATCGTGATCGACCTCCAGGCGAACGACGCGGCCGCGCTGCAATCGCGCGCCAAGCTCAAGGTGATCGCGACGCCGCAGTTCAACGCACTGACGCTGATCTCCTTCAACAACCAGACGCCGCCCTTCGACAATGTCGAGATCCGGCGCGCCGTCGCGTCCGCGCTGCCCTACGACGACATGTTCAAGGCGGCGCTCTTCAGCCGCGGCGCGCCCATGTTCGGCGCGACGTGGGCCGACGGGAAGCCGCCCTCGGCCGAGTTCCCGATCCCGCAGCCCGTCAAGCTCGACCTCGCGGAGGCGAAGAAGCACCTTGCGGCGGGCGGCAAGCCGGACGGGTTCGAGACCACCTTCTCGTTCAACGTCGGCCAGACGGCGACCGCCGAGCCGATGGCGGCGCTGCTGCGCGAATCGCTCGCGAAGATCGGCATCAAGGTCGAGATCCAGAAGCTGCCGGACGCGCAGATGTCGACGCTGATCTCGGAGAAGAAGCTCCCGTTCTTCACCGAGGGCATCGTGGCCTGGCTGCCCTCGAACGACTACTTCTTCCGCAACTTCTACACCGGCAACCAGCGCTGGAACTACTCCTCGATCAACAGCCCCGAGATCGAGACGATCGCGAACAAGGCGCGCTTCGAGCTCGACAAGGCGAAATACGCCGAGGAGGCGAAGCAGCTGAACGCGATCAATTTCGCCCAGATGCCCCAGATCCCGCTCTGGCAGCCGAACCAGGACGCCGTTATGCAGCCCTCGATCGAAGGCTACGTGTACCAGTTCCACCGGCAGGTGGATTACCGGGACCTGGTGCGGAAGTAGGCGCAAGCCAGATGGCACTCACGCGGCCTGGGCGAGATGCGCGGGAACCCTCTCCCCGGTGGGGAGAGGGTAGGGTGAGGGGGGATCGTCCCCTCCGGCCTGGGCACAACCCCTCACCCGGTCGACGCATCCGCGTCGACTCGACCTCTCCCTCCGGGAGAGGCACGCGGCGGCCCGCATGACCCGCTCCCCCCTCGGCCGCACGCTCGCCCGGGCCGGGCGGCGCTTCCTCACCTCGGTGCCGGCGCTCTTCGGCGTCCTCGTCTTCACCTTCCTGCTGATGCGGGTGCTGCCGGGCGACCCGGCGGTGTTCTTCGCCTCCGGGCCGAATGCCGGGAAGGCCGAGATCGAGGAGATCCGCCGGCAGATGGGGCTCGACCGGCCCATCCCCGAGCAGCTCGTGCGCTATCTCGGCGATATCGGGACAGGCCATCTCGGGCGCTCGATGACGACCGGCCAGCCGGTGCTGGACGACCTGCGCGGACGGCTGCCGGCCTCGCTGGAGCTCACCTTCTGCGCGCTGGCGATCGCGCTCGGGCTCGCGGTCCCGCTCGGCGTCGTGGCGGCGCTCCGGCCGGGGTCGGCGCTCGACCATGCGGTGCGGCTCGTCTGCTCCGTCGGGGTGTGCGTGCCGACCTTCGTGTCGGGCCTTCTCCTCATCTACGTGTTCTACTACCTGTTCGGCTTCGCGCCCGATCCGACCGGACGCATCGACGTGTTCTCGGCCTCGCCGCCGAACATCACGGGCTTCCTGCTGATCGATTTCGCGCTGACCCGCGACTGGGAGGGGTGGCGCGCCGCGGCCGGCCAGCTCGTGCTGCCGGCGATCACGATGGCGCTCTTCGTGCTCGCCCCGCTCGCGCGCATCACCCGGGCGTCCATGCTGGAGGTGCTGGGCTCCGAGTTCGTGCGCACCGCGCGCTCGACCGGCCTCTCGACGGGCAAGGTGATCGTCACCTACGCGCTGCGCAACGGCATCCTGCCGGTGCTCACCATCGCGGGCATCGTGTTCTCCACCATGCTCGGCGCGAACGTGCTCGTCGAGAAGGTGTTCTCCTGGCCCGGCGTCGCCTCCTACGCGCTCGACGCGCTGCTCTCCTCGGACTACGCGCCCGTCCAGGGGTTCGTGCTGCTCATGGCGTCGATCTTCGTCGCGGTGAACCTCACGGTCGACGTGCTGTACGGGATCGCGGATCCGAGGGTGTCGGTGGAATGAACGGGACGCGCGCACCTCTTCTCCCCGCGAGCGGGGAGAAGTCGAGTCGCACGTCAGTGCGACCGGATGAGGGGCACCGGACTCACGCCGCCGCTCGCGAGCCTTTGCCCCTCAAATCAGCGCGGGCACTTCTCCGGCATATGGCGCGGGTCCCCTCTCCCCGTTGGGGAGAGGGACAGGGTGAGGGGGCACGCGCCATCCGGACAGCGCGCTTCCCCCTCACCCGGTCGGCTGACGCCGACTCGACCTCTCCCCCTCGGGGAGAGGCGACCCGCGCCTTTCGCCCAACTACATCGCTTAGCCGCTCCGGAGCGCGGCCATGAGCGCGATCCCCGTCCTCGCCCCACCCCCCAGCACCCGCGGCGGCACGCTGCGCCATGTCGGCTGGGTGCTGCGCGGCAACCCGGTGACCGCCATCGCGGCCGCGGCGGCGCTGCTCCTCTTCGTCGTGGCGGCGGGCAGCCCCTGGCTCGCGCCCTACGACCCGCTCGCCTCCGACGTCGCGAACGCGCTCCAGCCGCCCTCCTGGGCCCACCCCGCCGGCACCGACCAGCTCGGGCGCGACGTGCTCTCGCGCATCATCGCGGCGACACGGCTCGACCTCGCGATCGCGTTCTCGGCGGTCGGCCTGTCGTTCGTGGTCGGCGCCGTGATCGGGGCGCTCTGCGGCTACGCGGGCGGGCGGCTCGACCGCTATACGGGCCGCTTCGTCGACGTGCTGATGGCGTTCCCGCTCTTCGTGCTCGCGATGGCGCTCGTCGCGGCGCTCGGCAACCGGGTCGAGAACATCGTCATCGCGACCGCGATCATCAACCTGCCCTTCTACATCCGCTTCGCCCGCGCCGAGGTGAACGTGCGCCGCAACGCCGGCTGGGTGGAGGCCGCGCGCGCGGGCGGCGACAGCCACCTCTCGGTCGTGCTGCGCTTCCTCCTGCCGAACATCCTGCCCGCGATGGCGGTGCAGATCTCGCTGAACCTTGGCTGGGCGATCCTCAACGCCGCCGGCCTCTCCTTCATCGGGCTCGGCGTGCGCCCGCCCACCCCCGAATGGGGCATCCTGGTGGCGGAGGGCGCGCGCTTCATCACGACCGGCAAGTGGTGGCTCGTCGCCTGCCCGGGCCTCGCGCTGATGCTCTCGGTGCTCTGCTTCAACCTCCTCGGCGACGGACTGCGCGACATCCTCGACCCGCGGATGCGCACGTGAACAAAGCCGTCATTGCGAGGAGCGCAGCGACGAAGCAACCCAGCAGCCCGTGCGCTATCCCTGGGTCGCTTCGCTCCGCTCGCGATGACGGGTGTCGGGGGCGGCTCGCATGACAGAGCCCCTGCTCTCCGTCGCGGACTTGCTTACCATCGAAGACCTGCACGTCGCCTTCTCGACCCGACGCGGGCAGGTGGACGCCGTGCGGGGCATCTCGCTCCGCCTGAAGGCCGGCGAGACGCTGGGGATCGTGGGCGAATCCGGCTCCGGCAAGTCGGTCACGGCGTTCGCGGCGACCGGGCTCCTCGACCGCGCGGGGCGCATCGCGGGTGGGCGCATCCTGTTCCGCGGCCAGGACCTCGCCAAGCTCTCGCGCCGCGACGTGCGCAAGATCCACGGCGCCGCGATCTCCATGATCTTCCAGAACCCGCGCGCGGCGCTGAACCCGATCCGCACGGTGGGGCTGCAACTCGCCGACGTGCTGCGCGCGCATGACGACATGTCGGCCGGGCAGGCGAGGGCGCGCGCGCTCGGCCTCCTCGAATCGGTGCTGATCCGCGACCCGGAGGCGCGGCTCGACGCCTACCCGCACGAGCTCTCGGGCGGCATGTGCCAGCGCGTGATGATCGCGATGGCGATCGCCTGCGAGCCGCAGCTCCTCATCGCGGACGAGCCGACGACCGGGCTCGACGTCACGACGCAGAAGACCGTGATGGACCTCCTCGCGCGCATCATCGCGGAGCGCGGGATGGCGATGATCCTCATCACGCACGATCTCGGGCTCGCGGCGCAGTATTGCGGCCGCGTCTGCGTGATGGAGGCTGGGCTCGTGGTGGAGGAGGCCGCGCCCGCGACCCTGTTCTCGCGGCCGGAGCACCCCTATACGCGCCGCCTCGTCGCGGCCTCCCCGACCCCGACCTCGCGCATCGAGGACCTCGTGCCGGAGGCCGCCGACAGTGTCGTGCGGCTGCCGCGGACCGTCGCGAAGCCCGCCCGCGCGCCCGGCACGCCGCTGCTCCTCGAGGTGCAGGACGTCGCGAAGCGCTTCGCGGGCTCGACGGCCGTCGACGGCATCTCCTTCGCGATGCGGCCGGGCGAGAGCCTGGGGCTCGTCGGCGAATCGGGGTCGGGCAAGTCGACGACCTCGCGCATGGTGTGCCGCCTCATCGACGCGACCGCCGGGCAGATCCTGTTCGACGGGGAGGCGATCGGCACGATCCCGGCGCGCGACTTCCACCGCTCGCCGCGACGGCGCGAGATCCAGATCGTCTTCCAGGACCCGAACGACAGCCTGAACCCGCGCTTCTCCGCCTACCAGTCGATCGCGCATCCGGTCACCCGGCTGACGGAGCTGCGCGGCTCGGCGCTGGGCCACCGCGTGCTGGAGAGCGCCGAGCGCGCGGGCCTGCCGGCGCACCTGCTCGACCGGTTCCCGCACCAGCTCTCCGGCGGGCAGAAGGCGCGGGTCGGCATCGCGCGCGCCATCGCGGTCAAGCCCCGCCTCCTCGTGCTCGACGAGCCGACCGCCGCGCTCGACGTCTCGGTGCAGGCCGTGATCCTGAAGCTGCTCGACGACCTGCGCCGGCAGGAGGACCTCGCGTTCCTCTTCGTCAGCCACGACCTCAACGTCGTGCGCATGATGTGCGAGCAGACGATCGTGC
>CAXUHE010000137.1:0-10284 GCA_964250725.1 uncultured Enterovirga sp.
ATCGACGGCATCGGCGGCACCGAGGTGCTGCACATCTACATCAGCGCCGTCGAGGAGGAGATCCGCCCGGGCTCGACCGGCCGGGCCATCCCCGGCTACGAGGCGAAGATCGTCGACGAGGAGGGCCGCGACGTGCCGCCGGGCACGGTCGGCCGGCTCGCGCTGCGCGGCCCGATCGGCTGCCGCTACCTCGACGACCCGCGCCAGGCGAGCTACGTCCAGCACGGCTGGAACCTGCCCGGCGACAGCTTCCTCATGGATGAGGACGGCTATTTCTGGTACCAGGCGCGCTCGGACGACATGATCATCTCGGCCGGCTACAACATCGCGGGACCCGAGGTGGAATCGGCGCTCCTCGCCCACCCGGCCGTGCAGGAATGCGGCGTCGTCGGCGCGCCGGACGGCGATCGCGGACAGGTCGTGAAGGCCTACATCGTGGCCGCACCCGGCTACCTGACGGGCGAGGCCCTGGTGCGCGAGCTCCAGGATTTCGCGAAAGCCGAGATCGCACCGTACAAGTACCCGCGCGCGATCGAGTTCGTGGCGGCGCTGCCGAAGACGAGCTCGGGCAAGCTCCAGCGCGTCGAGCTGCGCCGCCACGCCGCCGAGACGGCGCTCGCGCGCGCCAGCGCGGCGTGACACCATCTGGACCGGAGACGTCGTCGTGAGATCGAATCACATGAGATCGAAGATCGCGGGCCTGGCGGGCGCCGCCCTGGCGCTCGGCCTGACGGCCGCCCGGGCCGAGGAGGCGACCACCATCAAGGTCGGCTGGACGATCCCGGCCGAGGAATCGAAATACTGGATGATGCGCCGGCCCGACGCCTTCGCGGGGCTCGGCAAGACGTGGAAGATCGAGTTCGTGCAGTTCCAGGGCACGCCGCTCATCACGCAGGCGCTGGCCGCGGGCGCGGTCGATTGCGGCACGCAGGCGCCGCTCGCATTGGCGCAGGGCGCGATCGGGGGCGGGCTCAAGGCCGACATCGTGGCCCAGCACGTCGCCGAGAAGGCCGGCAGCTTCTCCGTCTACTGGGCGGTGAAGAAGGATTCGCCGATCCAGTCGGCCGCCGAGCTCAAGGGAAAGACGGTCTCGATCAACGCGCTAGGCGGCGGCATCTACGCGCCCTTCGCGCTGCTCCTGAAGAAGAACGGAGTGGACGCGCAGAAGGACATCAAGATGGTCGAGATCCCGTTCCCGGTCTCGGAGGACGCGCTGAAGACGGGCCGCGTCGACGCGGCCGTGATGAACCAGCCCTTCGCCGCCAAGGCCGAGGCGAACGGGACCATCCGCAAACTCTTCTCGCTGGCCGACCAGCAGGCCGACATCGTCCACATCCTGGAAGCGTGCCGCAAGGATTTCGTCCAGCAGAACCCGAACCTGGTCAAGACCTACGTGAAGGCGATCACGGCCGGGATGAAGCTGGCGCTCGCCGACCGGGCCGAGACCCTGAAGGTCGTCTCCGAGGTCATGAAGGTGCCGGTCCCGGTGCTCGACACCTACCTCCTGAAGGACAACGACTTCTCGCGCGATCCCTCGGCGGCACCGAACTTCGCCGCCATCCAGACGCTCTACGACGGCTACGCCGAGACCGGCCTCCTGCCGCGCAAGCTCGACGTCGGCGAGTTCCGCGATCCCGCCGTGACGGCGCCGCTGCAGTGACCCGGTGAGCGCGGCCCTGGCGATCCCCGACGCGAGCCGCGCTCCCGCTAGCGCGGCCTCGGCGGGGGTCGTCATATCGGGCGTCTCGAAGACCTTCCGCCGGCGCGAGGGCGGCGAGCACCTCGCGCTCTCCGCGATCGATCTCGGGGTCGCCGAGGGCGAGTTCGTGTCGATCCTCGGGCCGTCCGGCTGCGGGAAATCGACCCTGCTCTACATGCTGGGCGGGTTCGTGGCCCCCTCGTCGGGGTCGATCCGGGTCGGCGGGCGGCCTGTCACCGGGCCGGGGCCGGACCGCGGGCCTGTCTTCCAGGAATTCGCGCTCTTCCCGTGGAAGACGGTGCTCGGCAACGTCGCCTACGGGTTGCGCGAGCAGGGCGTCGCGCGCGCCGCCGCGGAGGCGCGCGCCCGGGCGCTGATCGCGCAGGTGGGGCTCTCGGATTACGAGACCTTCTATCCGAAGGAGCTGTCCGGCGGCATGAAACAGCGCGTCGCGATCGCCCGCACGCTCGCCTACGACCCCGCGATCCTCCTCATGGACGAGCCGTTCGGGGCGCTCGACGCGCATACCCGCACGCGGCTCCAGAACGACCTTCTCTCGCTGTGGGAGCGCGACCGCAAGACGGTGCTCTTCGTCACACACTCGGTGGAGGAGGCGGTGTTCCTGTCCGACCGCGTCGTCGTGATGAGCCGCTCGCCCGGGCGCATCAAGGCCGACGTCACGATCGACCTGCCGCGCCCCCGCCGCCGCGCCGACCTGCTGCTCGACGCGCGCTACCAGCGCCACGTGATCGACCTCGAGCGCCTGATCGACGACGCGCCGGAGGTGGAGGCGTGAGGGATTCGACCATGCTCCTGTGTCCGTTACGCGCAGAATGATCGCTTGTCGGATAGAGCGCGGGAACCCTCTCCCCGGTGGGGAGAGGGTAGGGTGAGGGGGCAGCATCCTCTCCGGATCTGCCGTAACCCCTCACCCTGCCCTCTCCCAATGGGAGAGGGTTCCCGCGCCAGGCTCGTCTGCTATGTCCGTGGCCGTGCCGTCGCACGCGGAGGAGGCAGGCCTTGACGCGCCTCTCCGCCATACCCGGCCTGCCGCCGCTCCTCGCGGTCCTGGGCCTCCTCGCCGCGTGGCAGGCCGCGAGCCTCATCGTGGGGCTGGAGAGCCTGCCCGGCGTGCCCGCGACGCTCGCGGCCTTCCCGGACCTGATCCGCGACCCCGACACGATCCGCAACATCGCGGATTCGCTGCGGCGCATGGCGGTGGGGTTCGCGGTGGCGCTCGCACTCGCGTTGCCGCTCGGCATCCTGATGGGGCGCAGCCGCGCCTTCGCCCGGCTGATGAACCCGCTCCTGATGGTGACCTACCCGGTGCCGAAGGCCGCGCTCATGCCGATCATCATGCTGTGGCTCGGCGTCGGCGACCTCTCGAAGACGCTGGTCATCGTGTTCGCGGTCGGCCTGCCCATCATCTACCACGCCTATGCGGGCTCTCGGGCGGTCGAGGAGAAGATGCTCTGGTCGGCCGCCGCGATGGGCATGTCCGGCTTCGCTCGACTGCTGCGCGTCGTGGTGCCGGCCGCGCTCCCGGAGATCCTCGTCGGGTGCCGCACCGGGATCGTCATCGCGCTGATCACCATGGTGACGAGCGAGATGATCGCCAGACAATCCGGCATCGGCAACCTCATCTTCAACTCGCTCGACTTCGCGCAGTACGAGACCGTCTACGCGATGATCGTGGTCGTGGGCGCCCTCGGCATCGTGCTCGACATCGCGTTCGAGCGGCTGCGCACCGCGCTCGTCGGCTGGGCGAGCCCGGTCGCCGAGATCGCGGTCGCGTCGGCGTGAGCGCGCGCCTCCTCGCCCGCGCGCCGATCGGGCTTCTGCCGATCGCGCTGCTGATCGGGATCTGGCAGGCGGTCGCGCTGTCGGGCCTGGCCCCGCCCGCGCTGCTGCCGCGGCCGGGCCTCGTCTTCGCGCGCGTGCTGGAGCAGCTCGGCCAGCCCGAGTTCCTGCTGCACGCCGTCGCGACCCTGCGCCGCCTCTTCGCGGGCTTCGCCGTGGCGCTCGTGCTCGGCGTCGCGATCGGCCTCGCGGCCGGCGTGAACCGACGCGTCGACGCGATCGTGCGGCCGCTCGTGCGCATCCTCGCGCCGATCCCGAAGATCGCGCTCTACCCGGCGCTGATCCTGACGCTCGGCTTCGAGGACGCGCCGAAGATCGTGCTGGTCGCGGCCGATTCCCTGTTCCCGATCCTGCTCGCGACCTTGCAGGGTGCGCGCGCCGTCGAGCCGAAGCTCGTCTGGGCGGCGCGCGCGGCCGGCACCTCAGCGGCGGCCTCGATCTACAAGGTCGTGCTGCCGGCCACGATGCCCGCGATCCTGACGGGGTGCCGCATCGGGCTCGTGGTCTCCTGCATCGTGGTGTTCCTGGCCGAGATGATCTCCTCGACGGACGGCCTCGGCTATATCCTGGTCAGGGCCGCCCGCAGCTTCCAGACGGTCGACATGTTCGTGCCGCTGATCGCGATCTCCGTCCTCGGCCTCGCGCTGAACCTGGGCCTCTCGGCCGTGCGCGCCCGGCTCCTCGTGGGGTTCCCGGAGGAGGCCTAAAGCTCCGTCCGCAACCGCCAGAGTTCCGGGAACAGCACCACGTCCAGCATCTTGCGCAGGTAGGACACGCCGGCCGTGCCGCCGGTCCCGCGCCGGAACCCGATGATGCGCTCGACCGTCGTCACGTGCCGGAAGCGCCAGAGCCGGAACGCCTCCTCCAGGTCGACGAGCTCCTCGGCCAGTTCGTAGAGCTCGAAATGACGGTCCGGCTCGCGATAGACGGCCGTCCAGGCGGCCAGCACCGAGGCGTCCTCGGGCATCCGTTCGCCGAGGTCGCGTTCGAGGATGGCGGGCGCGATCGGAAAGCCGCGGCGAGCGAGGGCGTGCACGGCCTCGTCGTAGATGGAGGGTTCGGCCAAGGCCTGCTCGACGACGGCGAGCCGCTCCGGGTCGTGGCGGTGCGGCTCCAGCATCGCCCGGTTCTTGTTGCCGAAGCGGAACTCGATCGCCCGGTACTGGAAGGACTGGAAGCCGGAGGAGTTGGCGAGATGCGGCCGGATTCCCGCATATTCGGGCGGCGTCATGGTGGCGAGCACCGTCCAGGCCGAGACGAGCTGCTCCATGATGCGCGTGATGCGCGCCAGCGCCTTGAAGCCGTGCGGGAGGCGGTCGGCCCGGATCGCCGCGACCGCGCCGTCGGTCTCGTGCAGCATGAGCTTCATCCAGAGCTCGCTCACCTGATGCTGGACGATGAACAGGAGCTCGTTGCGGTCCGGCGAGAGCGGATGCTGGGCGGCGAGCAGCCGGTCGAGGTCGAGGTAATCCGCGTAGGACATCTCCTTCGCGAAATCGAGTTTGGCGTCGTGCCAGGCCGTGGGTCCGGCGCCGTCGGGGCCGTCCTTGGGCCGCAGCACGGTGCCCGGCAGGTGGTCGTCCGGGTCGCGCGGGAGTGTCTCGTCGCTCACGTGACCGCTCCCGCTCCCGCCGGTTCGAGGTCTCTCCAGGCCTCGTGCGCGATCACCTCCTCCATCGCCGCGACCGCGTCGTAGACGTCGACGAAGCGCAGGTAGAGCGGCGCGAAGCCGAAGCGCATCGCGTCGGGCTTGCGGAAATCGCCCACGATGCCGCGCCGGATCAGCGCCTGGACGATCCCGTATCCCTCCGGATGGCGGATCGACACGTGACTGCCCCGCACCGAGCCGTCGCGCGGCGAGGCGAGCGTGGTGCCGAACCGCGCGAGCCGCTCGTCGTGGAGCGCGACGAAGAGGTCGCAGAGTGCCCGGCCCTTGGCCGCGAGATCGCGCATCCCGGTGTCCGCGAAGGCGTCGAGCGCCGCCTCGAAGGCGAGGAGCGACAACATGGGCGGCGTCGAGCAGAGCGCGGCCCGCATGCCCTCGGCACGGGCGAACCCATCGTCGAACCGGAACGGGTCGGCGTGGCCGAACCAGCCCGTGAGCGGCTGGTCCAAAGCCGCCTGATGACGGCGGGCCACGAAGACGTGGGATGGGGCGCCGGGCCCGCCGTTCAGGTATTTGTAGCCGCAGCCGACCGCGAAATCGGCGCCCGATCCCGTGAGGTCGAGCGCGACCGCGCCGGAGGAATGCGCGAGGTCCCAGACGACGAGCGCACCGGCCCTGTGGACCGCGCCCGTCACCGCGCCCATGTCCTGCATCTCGGCGGAGCGGTAGTTCACGTGGGAGAGCGTCGCGACGGCTGTATCGCGCGTGACCGCGCCCGCGATCTCGCCTGCCGGGACGAAGCGCGCCGTCAACCCCAGCATGCGCGCGGCGCTCTCGACGATGTGGTTGTCGGACGGGAAGTTCCCGGCCTCCGCCAGGATCTCGCGGCGTCCGGGACGCATCCGGGCTGCCGCGACCAGGAGCTTGAAGAGGTTGACCGAGATCGAGTCGGTGATCGTCACCTCGTCCGGCTCCGCCCCGAGGATGGGCGCGAGCTTCGCGCCGACCCGCGCCGGCGCGCCATACCAGTCGGCTCTGTTCCACGAGGCGATGAGGTCGCGTCCCCATTCGCGCCCGATCACGTCGTCCATCCGGGCGCGCACGCCGTTCGGGAGGGCGCCGAGCGAGTTGCCGTCGAGGTAGATCGTGCCGTCCGGCAGGGCGAAGCGGTCGCGGGTATGCGCCAGCGGGTCGTCGCTGTCCTGCGCGAGGCAGGCTGGGCGGGTGATCGGCATCGGGATCTCCGTTCGGCGAAGCCTCGCCCGAGTGTACAGGCCGGCGACACTGTTTGAAGCTTGAAAGATCGGCGCGTGCCCGCTCATCCGGCATCCTCGATCAGCCGGACGAGACGCGCGACCGCGCTCGGGATCGGCGCGACGACCGGGATCGGGACGAGCGGCTGGAGTTCCGCCGCGACACGCCCGAGCGGGCCGCCGCCGATGATCACCGCCTCGGCGCCGTCCTCGATGCAGCCGCGCACCGCGGCCGCGAGCGCGCTGCGGAGCCTGTCCGGGTCCGCCATCAGGGCGACGGGATCACCCGGCGTGCACCGGACGCCGGTCAGGACTGCGCCCAGGCCGAGCGCGTCGGCACGGTCCGTGATCGCTCCCACGAGGTCCGGCGTGGTCGTCGCGACACCGAAGCGCCGCCCACCCTGCGACGCCTCGCGCATGGAGGCCTCCGCGATGCCCGCGACCGGGACCGTCACCCGGGTTCGGAGAGCCTCGAGACCCGGGTCGCCGAAAGCCGCGACGATCAGGCCCGTACATCGAGGGGCGAGGTCGCGGCCGATCTGCACGACCTCGTCCGCCGCACGCGCGAGGTCGTCCGGCGTGACGATCGTCACCGGCGCCCGCGTCGCGGTCCGTCCGACCACCTCGTGGCCCGTCGCGGCCCGGGCGATGGCCACCATCATGCCGGTCGTCGCGGCCGAACTGTTCGGGTTTATCAACCCGATCCGCATGGTTCCGACTACTCCGCGGCCATCTTCCTCGCCGCGCCGCCGACCTTGAGCTCCGCCCGCGTCTTCGGCTTGCCGCGGACCTTCAACTCGTCGAGGTCGGCGCGGTCGCGCACCGAGTTGCGCTGGATCTGGTCCTGGCCGGGCGCGTATTGCGGCGGGCAGGCGAGCGGCGCGCCGTACCAGGCGGCGGCCTTCATGGTGAAGAACGGGTCGACGAGGTGGGGCCGCCCGAGCGCCACGAGGTCGGCGCGGCCGGCCGCCAGGATGGTGTTCACCTGGTCCGGCGTCGTGATGTTGCCGACGCACATCGTCGCGACATGCGCCTCGTTGCGGATCTCGTCGGAGAACGGCGTCTGGAACATCCGCCCGTAGAGCGGGCGCGCCTCCTGGACCGTCTGCCCGGTCGAGACGTCCACGAGGTCGACGCCCGCCTCCCGGAACGCCGCCGCGATCGCGACGGAATCCTCAGGCGTCAGCCCGCCCTCCGCCCAGTCGGTCGCGGAGATGCGCACCGACATCGGCTTGTGCGCCGGCCATGCCTCCCGCATCGCGGCGAAGACCTGCAAGGGAAAGCGCATCCGGTTCTCGAGCGAGCCGCCGTATTCGTCCGTGCGCCGGTTGGTGAGCGGCGAGAGGAAGCTCGCGAGCAGGTAGCCGTGCGCGCAATGCAGCTCCAGCATGTCGAAGCCGGTCCGCGCGCCGCGCTCGGTCGCGGCCACGAACTCGCCCGTCACGCGGGCCATCTCCGCCTCGCCCATCTCGCGCGGCATCGCGCTGTCCGGGTAGTAGGGCAGGGGGGAGGCGGACATGACCTCCCAGCCGCCCGCCTCCAGCGGCCGGTCCATGCCGTCCCACATGAGTTTCGTCGCGCCCTTGCGGCCGGCATGCCCGAGCTGGAGGCAGATCTTCGCGGCCGAGTTCGCGTGGACGAACGCCACGATGCGCCGCCACCCGGCCTCCTGCTCGTCGCTCCACAGGCCCGTGCAGCCCGGCGTGATGCGGGCCTCCGGCCCGACGCAGGTCATCTCGGTGAAGAGGAGGCCCGGGCCGCCGATCGCGCGCGACCCGTAATGGACGAGGTGCCAGTCGCCCGGCACGCCGTCGGTGGCCGAGTACATGCACATCGGCGACATCACGACCCGGTTCGCGAGCGTCATCCCGCGCAGCCGGAGCGGCTGGAACATCGGTGCGACCGGCTTCGCGACGTCGACCGCGTGGCCCTGCTTCGCGACGCCGGCCGCGAAATGCCGGTCGACCTCGGCCACGAAGTCGGGCGCGCGCAGGCGCAGGTTGTCGTAGGTGATCGCCTTGGCGCGCGTCATCACCCCGAAGGCGAACTGCACGGGATCGAAGTCGAGGAAGCGCCCGACATGCTCGAACCAGACGAGCGACACGTCGGCCGCGTGCTGCGTCTTCTCCACCTCCTCGCGCCGCCCCGTCTCGTAGCGCGCGAGCGCCGCCGGCACGTCCGCCTCGCGGCCCAGCGCCTCGTAGAGGTGGATCGCGTCCTCCATGGCGAGCTTGGTGCCGGACCCGATCGAGAAATGCGCCGTCGCCTTGGCGTCGCCCATCAGCACCATGTTGCCGCGCACCCAGCGCCGGGTGCGGATCATCGGGAATTGCCGCCAGATGGAGCGGTTCGTCAGGATGCGGTGGCCGCCCAGAAACTCGCCGAATATCCGCTCCATGAGCGCGGCCGAGCCCGCCTCGTCCATCCGGTCGAGCCCGGCCTTCGCGAAGGTGTCGGGATCGGTCTCGAAGATCCAGGTCGAGCGGCCGGGCTCGTACTGGTAGGCGTGGGCGACGAACGGGCCCCACTCGGTCTCCTCGAACAGGAACGTGAAGGCGTCGAGCGGACGCGTCGAGCCCATCCAGGTGAACCGGTTCGGGCGCAGGTCCGTCTGCGGCCCGAAATGGTCCGCGAACTTCTCGCGGAAGCGGCTGTTGATGCCGTCCGCCACGACCACGAGGTCGTGGTCCGCGAAGGCCGCCTCGTCCTCGACCTCCGCCCCGTAGCGCAGGGTGACGCCGAGCTCGCGGGCGCGCTCCGACAGGATGGCGAGGAGCGTGCGCCGCGCGCAGCCGCAGAACCCGTTGCCGCCGACGCGGTGGACCGTGTCTTTGACGTGGATCTCGATGTCGTCCCAGTAGGAGAACTCGTCCGTGATCCGGCGGTAGCTCTGCGGATCGTAGCGCTCGAACATGTCGAGCGTCGCGTCCGAGAACACGACTCCGAACCCGAACGTGTCGTCCGGCCGGTTGCGCTCGTGGACGGTGATGTCGGCGCCCTTGAAGCGCGCACCGACCAGGATGGCGAGATAGAGCCCGGCCGGGCCGCCGCCGATGATCGCAATCTTCATGTGTCCGCCTCCACGGCCGAATTGCTTTAAGCTTAAAACATCCTGGCAAGCCCGCGCAACGTGACCTAGAGTCCGGGGATGAGCGAAGGGCAGGGCGGTTCGCGCCCCATCTTGCAGGGGCGGCACGCGCTCGTGACGGGCGGCGGCCGGGGCATCGGACGCGCCGTCGCGAGCGCGGTGTCGGGCGCTGGCGCGCATGTGACGGTGCTCGGCCGATCGCGCGGCGCGCTCGACGACGCGGTCGCGGCAGGTCACGCGCACGCGGCGCTGGTCGCGGACGTGACCGACGCGGAGGGGCTGGCCTCCGCCCTCTCAGGTGTTCCGCCCGTCGACATTCTGGTGGCGAATGCCGGCGCGGCGGTCTCCGCGCCGCTCGCGCGCTCGGACGACGCGCTCTTCGCCCGCATGATCGAGATCAACCTGATGGGCGTGGTGCGATGCGTCCGCGCCGTGCTGCCCGCCATGACCGAGCGCGGCTTCGGCCGGATCGTTGCCGTCGCGTCGACGGCCGGGCTCAAGGGCTACCCGTACGTGTCCGCCTACGCGGCCGCGAAGCACGGCCTCGTCGGCTATGTCCGCTCGGCCGCGCTGGAATTGGCGAGGGCTGGCATCACGCTCAACGCGGTCTGCCCGGGCTTCACGGAGACGGACCTCGTGGCGGAGAGCCTGGAGCGGATCGTGGTGAAGACCGGCCGCACGCTGGACGAGGCGCGGGCGGAGCTGACCCGCCACAACCCGCAAGGCCGGCTGATCGACCCGGCCGAGGTGGCGGACGCGGTGTTGTGGCTCTGCGGGG
>CAXUHE010000138.1:0-10207 GCA_964250725.1 uncultured Enterovirga sp.
CTGGAAGGTGGTGCCCGAGGCGAACACCCTGATGGCCGCCATGCAGGCGAAGCAGGCGGACCTGACCTACTACCCGCCGCTCTTCTCCATCGACACGATGAAGCGGGTGCCGGGGCTGACGACACAGCAGCAGACGAACTACATCTACGACGTCTTCTTCGCCTTCCGGGTCAACAAGCCCGTCTCCGACGATCCCGCGGTCCGGCGTGCCGCCAACATGGCGGTCAACCGGGACGCGATCGTCAAGGCTGTCTATTTCGGGCACGGCACCCCGTTGCGCTCGCTGCTCAGCCCCGCGGTCCTCGACTACGACGCCAAGGCGGCCGAGATGTTGCCGCATTTCGATTCGGCGGGTGCCGCGAAGGTGCTCGACGAGGCCGGCTGGAAGCCCGGTGCCGACGGGATCCGCGTCAAGAACGGCCAGCGTGCCGCCTTCATCGTCTACGGCCTGCGCGACGACCAGAACCCGCGCATCACCGAGGCCATGCAGGCCGACCTGCGCAAGGTCGGGCTCGACATGCAGGTCCAGCTCTGGGACGCGACGGTCGGCTGGGGCAAGCTCGCGACCCAGGAATTCGACAGCTTCATGATGTCCTATCCCTATGGGACGGCCACGGAGGCGATGAACCTCTACTTCAAGAGTACTCAGGCCCCGACCCCGAACCGCATGAACTGGAAGGACGCGCGGACCGACCAGTTGCTCGACACCGCCGCGACCGCGGTCGATCCCGCCCAGCGCACGGAGGCCAATGCCGAGCTACAGCGTCAGCTCACGGAGGCGAATGTCTGGATCCCGATCGCGACGCGCCAGCTCTGGCTCGTCTCGTCCGATCGGGTCGGCGGCGCGCGCCCACACGGGCTTTATGGGGCCGGCCTCTACAAGGGGCTCGACCTCACGCTGAAGCGCTGAGCGGAGGTCATCATGGCGAACTATCCGAAGGCCGACACCGTCCTGACGAACGGCCGCGTCTTCTGCGGGCTCCGCGAAGGCTTCGCGGAGGCCGTCGCGTTGTGGTCCGGCCGCGTGCTCGCGACCGGCACCTCGGCCGACATGGAGCCGCTGATCGGTCCGGACACACGCGTGATCGACCTGCGGGGCCGGCTCGCGACGCCCGGCCTCTACGACGCGCATATGCACCTCCTGCCCTACGGGATCGGGATGGCGGACATCGACGCGCGGCCCGCGGCCGCGCGGACGCTGGAGGCGCTGCTCGGCAAGATCCGTGAGCGCGCCCGCGCCACGCCGCCGGGCCAGTGGGTCATGGCGCGCGGCTACGACCAGTTCGAGCTCGACGTGAAGCGACATCCCTTCCGCGAGGAACTCGACGCGGTCGCGCCCGACAACCCGGTCTATCTCGTGCGCGCCTGTGGACACGTCTCCATCGCGAACTCGATGGCGCTCGCGCTCGCGGGCATCGACGAGTCGACCCCGGTGCCCCAGGGCGGCGCGATCGAGCAGCAGAACGGCCGGCTGACCGGCCTCATGGCGGAGACCGGTCGGGAGCGCCTCAAGGCCGTCCTGCCGGACCCGAGCGACGAGGATCTCGTCATGGCGATCGAGCGGGCCGGCCGGGCGTGCCTCGGCTACGGCATCACCAGCGTCATGGACGCGGCGGTCGGCATGCGCGCCGGCTACCGCGAGATCGCCGCCTACCGGACCGCGCAGCGCACGGGGCGGCTGCCGGTCAGGGTCAACCAGTGCCTCCTCGGCGGGCCGGGGGGCATCCTGGATCGGGCTTACGCGGATGGCGTCGTGACGGGCGCGGGCGACGACATGCTGCGCGTGGGGCCTGTGAAGATCTTCACCGACGGCAGCGCGGGCGGCCGCACCGCCGCGATGTCGGCGCCCTATCTCGGCGAGCCCGAGACGGTGGGGCTGTCGCTCCTCAAGGATTCCGAGATGGACGCCTTCGTGGCCGATTACCACGCCAAGGGCTACCAGCTCGCCGTCCACGCCATCGGGGACGCGGCGATCGAGCAGACGCTGAACGCCTTCGAGGCAGCGCTCGTCGCGCATCCCGATCCCGACCGCCGGCACCGGATCGAGCATTGCGGCTTCAACCGGCCGGACCAGATCGCCCGCATGGTGCGTCTCGGCGTCGAGCCCGTGCCGCAGCCGGTCTTCATCTACGATTTCGGCGACCTCTACGTCTCGGTGCTGGGCGAGGCGCGCTCGCTCTCGTCCTACCCGATGCGGACCTGGCTCGATGCCGGGCTGAGCGCCGCCGCCTCCAGCGACGCGCCGGTCTGCGACATCAACCCGTTCCCGAACCTCTTCACGATGGTGACCCGCAAGACCTCGCGCGGCACCGTCATGGCGGGCGGGGAGGCGCTCTCGATGGCGGAGGCGCTCCATGCCTTTACGGAACTCGGCGCCTACGTGAACAGGTCGGAGGGCCACCGTGGACGACTCGTGCCCGGTCTCGCGGCCGACGTCGCGGTGTTCTCGCGCGACCTGATCGACGCCGACCCCGAACTGGTTCTCCACGATACGTGCTGCGATCTGACGATCCGGGGCGGCGAGGTCGTGCACGATATGCAGCGTTGAGGCTCCCCGGCCTTCGATGACGGATCGTCCGGGTCACGGGGTCCGGTCGGGCACCCTGCCGGTCGTGGGCCTTGCGTAGGCGAGCCGGCGATCAAGGCCACCGCACGGTCGGCGGCAGCGAGGAGAGGATCGCATCGACATTGCCGCCGGTCTTCAGCCCGAAGATCGTGCCGCGGTCGTAGAGCAGGTTGAACTCCACGTAGCGCCCGCGCCGGACCTGCTGCTCGTGCCGGTCCGTGTCGCTCCATGCTGCGCCCATGTTGCGCAGCACGATTTCCGGATAGCTCTCCAGGAACGCTTCCCCGACCGCCCGGGTGAAGGCGAGATCGGCCGCCGGATCGCCTGACCAGAGGTAGTCGTAGAAGATGCCGCCGACGCCCCGCGGCTCGGCCCGGTGCTTGAGGTGGAAGTACTCGTCGCACCAGGCCTTGTAGCGCGCGTAGGGCCGCGAGGGATGTGTCGCGCAGGCGCGTTCGTAAGCCGCGTGGAAGAGCCGCGTATCGGGGTCGTCCTGTGTCCGCCGCCGGTCGAGCACGGGTGTGAGGTCGCCGCCGCCGCCGAACCACGGCTTCGAGGTCACGACGAATCGCGTGTTCATGTGCACGGTCGGCACGTTTGGGTTCCACGGGTGGGCGATGAGCGAGATGCCCGCCGCCCAGAAGCCCGGATGCTCCTCGGTGCCGGGGATCTGCGCGCGGAACTCCGGCGCGAACTCGCCGTGCACGGTCGAGACGTGGACGCCCGCCTTCTCGAACACACGACCCTTGAGCACCGACATGACACCGCCACCGCCGGGCGCGCCGCCATGGTCCGTGCGCGTCCAGGGCGTGCGCACGAACCGGCCGGGCTCGCTCGCCTCGGGCGGGAACGGCCCCGTGGCGATCTCCTCCAGCCGCTCGAACTCGGCGCAGATCCGGTCGCGGAGCGTCGCGAACCATGCGGGCGCATCGGTTTGAAGTTGCTCGGTGACGGACGGGATGCGCTTGGGATTGCGGCTCAGAGGCTCGGTCAAAGGTCGTGCGTCCTTCGAGACGGCGCGTGCCGCGCCTCCTCAGGATGACGCGCCCGAGATCGCCGTACTACCACCACGCGTGTCATGCTGAGGAGCCCCGGGCTAAAGCCCGGGGCGTCCCGAAGCACGCAGGTCGATCGGATTCCTACGCCGCCAGCTGCCGCAGCACGTAGGGCAGGATGCCGCCGTTGCGGAAATATTCGAGCTCGTCGAGCGTATCGATGCGGCAGACGAGCGGCACGTTCTTCACCGTGCCGTCGGGCGAGGTGACGACCATCGTCATCTTCCTGCGCGGCGTCAGCCCCGCTGCGATGCCCTCCAACGTCACCGTCTCGTCGCCCCGGATGCCGAGCGAGGCCCAGCCGTCGTCGCCCTCGAAGACGAGCGGCATGATCCCCATGCCGACGAGGTTCGAGCGGTGGATGCGCTCGAAGCTCTCCGCCACGACGGCCCGGACGCCGAGGAGGTTCGTGCCCTTCGCGGCCCAGTCGCGCGAGGAGCCGGTGCCGTATTCCTTGCCGGCGAGCACGACGAGCGGCACACCCTCTGCCTTGTAGCGCTCGGCCGCGTCGTAGATCGACATCTGCTCGCCGCCCGGCTGGTGGATGGCGTAGCCGCCCTCCACCACGTTGCCGGCGGCGTCGCGCACCATCTGGTTCTTGATGCGGATATTCGCGAAGGTGCCCCGCATCATAACCTGATGGTTGCCGCGCCGCGTCCCGTACTGGTTGAAGTCCTGCACGCGCACCTGGTAGGATTGCAGGTACTTGCCGGCGGGCGAGGAGGCCCGGATGTTTCCGGCGGGCGAGATGTGGTCCGTCGTGATCGAGTCGCCGAACAGCCCAAGGATGCGCGCGTCCACGATGTCGGTGACCGGCTTCGGGTCCTTGGTCATCCCCTCGAAATAGGGCGGGTTCTGGATGTAGGTGGAGCCCATCGCCCACTCGTAGGTGAGCCCGGTCGAGACCGGCACGCCCTTCCAGTGCACGTCGCCCGAGAACACGTCGGCGTAGCGGCTCTTGAAGAGCTCGCTCGTGATGGTGCGCTCGATGAAGGACTCGATCTCGGCGCTGGAGGGCCAGATGTCCTTGAGATATACGGGCTCGCCGTCGGTGCCGTGGCCCAGCGGCTCCGTCGTGAGGTCGATCGCGAGCGAGCCCGCGATCGCGTAGGCGACGACGAGCGGCGGGGAGGCGAGATAGTTCGCCCTGACGTCCGGGTTCACCCGTCCCTCGAAGTTGCGGTTGCCGGAGATGACGGCGCCCGCCACGAGGTCGTTGTCGTTGATCGCCTTCGAGACCGCCTCCGGCAGCGGGCCGGAATTGCCGATGCAGGTCGTGCAGCCGAACCCGACGAGGTTGAAGCCGAGCGCGTCGAGGCAGCCCTGAAGCCCCGCCTTCTCGAAGTACTCCTCGACGACCTGTGAGCCCGGCGCGAGCGAGGTCTTCACCCAGGGCTTCGAGCGCAGGCCCCGGGCGACCGCGTTGCGGGCGAGGAGCCCCGCGCCGATCATCACGGAGGGGTTCGAGGTGTTGGTGCAGGACGTGATCGCCGCGATCACGACGTCGCCGTGGCCGAGATCGTAATTCGCCCCCTCGACCTTGTAGCGACGCCCGAGTTCGCCTGCCTTGCGGAACTCGCCCTCCATGGCCTTCGTAAAGGAGTCCTTGATGCCCGTGAGCTCGACCCGGTCCTGCGGCCGCTTCGGGCCCGCCATCGAGGGCACGACGGTGTCGAGGTCGAGCTCCAGCGTGTCGGTGAAGACGGGGTCGGGCGTCGTCTCGTCGCGCCACATGCCCTGCGCCTTGGCGTAGGCCTCGACCAAGGCCACGCGCTCGGGCGTCCGGCTCGTCGTCGTCAGGTAGGCGATCGTCTTCTCGTCGATGGGGAAGAACCCGCAGGTCGCGCCGTATTCGGGAGCCATGTTGCCGATCGTCGCCCTGTCCGCGACCGAGAGGTCGGAGAGGCCGGGCCCGTAGAACTCGACGAACTTGCCGACGACGCCCTTCTTCCGAAGCATCTGCGTCACGGTGAGCACGAGGTCGGTCGCTGTCATCCCCTCGCGCAGACGGCCCGTCAGCTTGAAGCCGATCACCTCGGGGATCAGCATCGAGATCGGCTGGCCGAGCATCGCGGCCTCGGCCTCGATTCCGCCGACGCCCCAGCCCAGCACGGCCAGCCCGTTCACCATCGTGGTGTGCGAGTCCGTGCCGACGAGCGTGTCCGGGTAGGCGAGCTCGGTCCCGTCCGCTTCGGAGCGCTTCGACCAGACGGTCTGCGACAGGAACTCGAGGTTGACCTGGTGGCAGATGCCGGTGCCGGGCGGCACGACCGAGAAATTCTCGAAGCCGACCTGGCCCCATTTCAGGAACTTGTAGCGCTCCATGTTGCGCTCGTATTCGAGCTCGACGTTCTTCTCGAAGGCCTTGGGCGTGCCGAATTCGTCCACGATGACCGAGTGGTCGATCACGAGGTCGACCGGGATCAGCGGGTTGATGCGGCGCGGGTCGCCGCCGAGCATCTTCATCGCGTCGCGCATCGCCGCGAGGTCGACCACCGCCGGCACGCCGGTGAAGTCCTGCATCAGCACGCGGGCCGGACGGTAGGCGATCTCGACCTCGTCCTTGCCGCGGTTGCCGAGCCAGCCTTTCACGGCCTCGATATCGGCCTTCTTGACGGTGCGGCCATCCTCGAACCGGAGCAGGTTCTCCAGGATCACCTTCATGGCGAAGGGCAGGCGCGCGACGCCGTCGAGGCCGTTCGCCTCGGCGTCGGGCAGGGAGTAGTAGGTGTAGGTCTTGGGGCCGACCTCGAGGGTCTTGTGGGAGCGGAAGCTGTCGATCAGGACGGACACGGGGCTGTTCCTCGCGAGCTGGTTGCGAACACGCGCAGTCGCCTGCGCAGATGGGTGTTCGGCCGGGTGCGCTGGTGAGCGCGCGCCGCCTCGGGGGTGCCCGAACGCAAGAGCGCGCGGAGCGGATTGGACGCTCTGGCGCGCGGCGCAGCCAAGGTCGCGTATAGCGTGAACCGGGGCAAAGCGCCAGCGGGGTTGGAGGGGTTCTAAACGGACTGGGAGCGACGCTTACGACCCGTCTGCCGCGACGAGGGCGCATGCTGGGCGCAACGATCGCTGTGGTTCGGGGCGGGCGCGGATGCTATATGTCCCACGTGCGCTACTCGCCTCACACGCTCGAGGAGATCCGGGCCCGGTTGCCCGTCTCGGCGGTCGTCGGCCGCAAGGTCCGGCTGAAGAAGGCCGGCCGGGAATGGCGAGGCCTGTCCCCGTTCAACGCCGAGAAGACGCCCTCGTTCTACGCCAACGACCAGAAACAGTTCTACCACTGCTTCTCGTCGGGCAAGCACGGCAACATCTTCGACTTCGTCATGGAGACGGAGGGCCTGTCCTTCCGCGAGGCCGTCGAGCGGCTGGCCGCGGAGGCCGGCGTCGAGCTGCCCAAGGCGACGCCCGAGGCGGTCCAGCAGGAGGCGCGGGCGCGCGGCCTGCACGAGGTCGTGGAATTGGCAGCCGCTTGGTTCGAGGCGCAACTGAAGGCGAACGCCGGCCGCGCTGCGCGCGACTATCTCGCGCGTCGCGGCATCGATGAGGCGACGCAGCACGCTTTCCGCATCGGCTACGCGCCGGGCGGGCGTCACGGCCTGCGCGACCACCTCGCGGGCAAGGACGTCACGGTCGACGCGATGATCGAGGCGGGGCTGCTCGTCGCGGGCGAGGACATCACCGTCCCCTACGACCGCTTCCGCGACCGCGTCATGTTCCCGATCGAGGATACGCGCGGGCGTCCGGTGGCGTTCGGCGGGCGGGCGATGAGCGCCGAGGTCTCTGCCAAGTACCTGAACTCGCCCGAGACGCCGCTCTTCTCGAAGGGCCGGATGCTCTACAACCAGCATCGCGCCCGCGGAGCCGCGCACGAGCGCAGCACGGTGATCGCCGTCGAGGGCTATGTCGATGTCATCGCGATGACCGGGGCCGGGTTCGCCCAAACGGTCGCGCCGCTCGGCACCGCGCTGACCGAAGACCAGCTCACGCTGCTCTGGCGCATGGCGGACGAGCCGATCCTCTGCTTCGACGGCGACAAGGCCGGCTTGCGCGCGGCCTACCGGGCGATCGACGTCGCGCTGCCGCTCCTGCCGCCGGGCAAGTCGCTGCGCTTCGCGATCCTGCCCGAGGGCCAGGACCCGGACGACCTCGCGCGCTCCGGCGGGCCCGACGCGATCGCGCGGGTGCTCGACGGCGCGCGGGCCCTCGTCGACATGCTGTGGACGCGCGAACTCGACGCCGGTCCCGCCGACACGCCGGAGCGCCGCGCGGCGCTCGCCCGGCGCGTCCGGGAGGCCGTCGCGGCGATCCGCGACGAGACCCTGCGCCGCTACTACCGCGACGAGGTCGAGACGCGGCTGCGCGCCATGTCGCCCTCGCCCTGGGGCGAGCGGGGCGGCCGAACGGGCGGCGGGCGCGCCTGGTCGCCACGTGGCCAGCCGGAGAGCACGGGCTATCTCGGCCGCCCCGTCAGTGCGAGCGCGAACCTCCTCTCCCGCCTGTCCGGCGCCGCGACGTCTCCCCGCGAAGCGTTCATCGTCGGGACGCTGCTCGCGCATCCGGGCCTGCTCCACGGCCACGCGGACACGCTCGCGGCCCTGGAAGTCACGGGACGCGAGGCGCGGGCGCTCTGCGACATCCTGCTGGACTGCGCGCTCCACGACGAGGCATGCGAGGTCGCCGTGCTCCAGGCGCGGGTCGAGCGGGCGGGGCTCGGCCCCGCGCTCGCGCGGGTCACCGGGCAGATCGGGTCGGGCGACCGCTGGATCCTGAACCCGGCGGCCGATCTCTGGCGCGTCGAGGAGGCGCTGAAACAGGCCTTCGTCTTGCAAAGGCGATCTCGGACGCTACATAACGAGTTGCGCGCGGCCGAGCGTGCGCTCGCGGCTGACGACACGGACGCGAACCTGGTTTGGTTGCGCGACGTCCAGACCGAGTTGCAATCCGTGGACGGCGCGGAGGCTGAGGCCGGCGCGACTTGACGAATCGGTCGAGACACTTAGCTCTCGTCTGACGTGCGTGATCCCACGGGATCGTGGGTCGGCGCGGGACGGGATGGTTGACGGTTGGTCAAGGCGACTCACCGTATTGGCGACATGACGGGAGGGTGGCAGGCTGTCGCGTGAGCCTCGCTGCCCTTCAGGCGTTATCGCGGACAAGCTTGGCCATGGGCCGGGGGACGCCGTGGAGCGCGTCGTATCAGAAGGCTGATCATGGCGACGAAGACCACGGAACGGGACGAGGCGGATACGGCGCCCGAGCAGCAGAGCGACGGGCCCCTGCTCGACCTGACGGATCAGGGCGTCCGACGCATGATCAAGGCCGCGAAGAAGCGCGGCTACGTCACCCATGAGGAACTGAACGAGGTCCTGCCCTCCGACCAGGTCGATCCCGACAAGATCGAGGACATCATGTCGATGCTCTCCGAGATGGGCATCAACGTGGTGGAGGCCGAGGAGACGGAGGAGACCCGCAAGGAGGGCGAGGAATCCGCCGACGAGGAGGAATCGGAGGGCGGCGAGGTCGCGGAGGTCCCGCCCGCCCGCGCGGTCGCGGTGCGCCCGGACGCGCCCGTCAAGGAGCCGACCGACCGCACCGACGATCCGGTGCGGATGTACCTGCGCGAGATGGGCTCGGTCGAGCTCCTGTCGCGCGAGGGCGAGATCGCGATCGCGAAGCGGATCGAGGCCGGCCGCGAGGCGATGATCGCGGGACTCTGCGAGAGTCCGCTGACCTTCCAGGCCATCATCATCTGGCGCGACGAGCTCGTCGAGGGCCGCGTGCTGTTGCGCGACATCATCGACCTTGAGGCCACCTATGCGGGGCCGGACGGCAAGAACGGCGCGCAGCCGGTCGTGGCCGAAGGCGAGGCGTCCGAGGAGGAATCGCTGGAGGGCGCGCCGCGTCCGCCGGAGGGCGACGACGACGACGATATCGAGAACAACGTCTCGCTCTCCGCCATGGAGGCGGAGATCAAGCCGAAGGTCCTGGTGATCTTCGACGCGATCGCGGACAACTACAAGAAGCTGCGCCGGCTCCAGGTCGAGCATGTCGAGCTGAAGCTCCAGAACAAGCAGCTGACGCCCGCCCAGGAGCGCAAGCACCGCGAGCTGAAGAACAGCGTCGTGACGGATGTGAAGTCGCTGTCGCTGAACGCCAACCGCATCGAGGCGCTGGTCGAGCAACTCTACGACATCAACAAGCGGCTGATCTCGAACGAGGGCCGGCTGATGCGGCTCGCCGAGAGCTACGGCGTCGCGCGCGACCAGTTCCTCCAGCACTACCAGGGCTACGAGCTCGACCCGAAATGGGTCCTGCGCGTGTCGAAGCTCGGCGGGCGCGGCTGGAAGGAGTTCGTGGCGAACGGCAAGACCGGCATCCACGAACTGCGCGGCGAGATCCACGCCTTGTCGTCCGAGACGGGCCTGGAGATCCAGGAGTTCCGCAAGATCGTCCACATGGTCCAGAAGGGCGAGCGCGAAGCCCGGCAGGCCAAGAAGGAGATGATCGAGGCGAACCTGCGCCTCGTGATCTCGATCGCCAAGAAGTACACGAACCGCGGCCTGCAGTTCCTGGACCTGATCCAGGA
>CAXUHE010000139.1:0-5523 GCA_964250725.1 uncultured Enterovirga sp.
CAAACGCTGGACAACCGAGCCAGATCGCTTCACCCTAAACCCGCTCCAGCAAATGCCGGGACTAAACATCTAGCTGCGCGAGCCATCGGCATGATCATTTCGGACTGAGTAAACGGCAGCCTGACGTTCTTTGACGCTCGGCCGACCGCGACGGCAGATGTCCAGCCGCTGGGGCATACGAGGCGAGGGTGGCTGGCGGAACTCGGTGCGCCTCGATCCAGGCGGAGAGGTCGGCAGGGGCGAACAACACCCGCCGCCCAATGCGCGTCGGAACAGGCCCTCGGCCGCGGTGGACGAGGTCCCGGAGGGCCTGGAAGGACGGACGGTAAGCCAAGGAGGCTCGCGGCTTCGTCATACGGGTAGAGAAGGCGTGTAGGCACATGCGGCATGGCGCACATCTCCTTTGAGGAGAGTGGCCACGCGCGTGTCTCGGGCGCATGGTAGAATGGATCTCGGAAGGGACACCCACCAACGACGCAACGGGCGCCAGTCGCGACTGGACCAGCATGCCGGTCCGTCGAACTTCATTGCGGCGGGGGTCGCTCAGACAGAGCTCACGCAGCGACGATCAGCGATGTTCCCGAATTCGTCAACTCACATTTGACCCCCTCGTCGGCAGGCCGGCAAGCTTGGCCCCGAGATGAGCCCCTTGGCCGAATAGTAGCGTTTGACGCTCTTGGGATCGCGCCAGTCCCCTTGGGCCATGACGTCGAGAATGTTCCACTCGGCCTCGACCAGCCTTGAGGCCATTTCATGCCTGGCATCGTGTAGCCGGAAATGGCTGAGCCCCGCTCGCTCCCGTGCGCGCTTAAATGCTGCCTCAAGCGCGGCCGTAGTGGTCTGGAAATTCGGCCATCAACTGATCGCGGCAGACCCTCAAGTATCTCCACCGCTCGGGGAGACAGGCCGACTTCGACAGTTCAAACCTCGCTTGAAACGCGAGAGTTTTTCACGCCGCGGCGGATCACGGTACGCTGCCTGAGATGCACGTCCTTCCATTGCATCCAGATGAGCGATCCGCGGCGCGCGCCGATCTCGACCGCAAGCTCAACGAAAGGCGCAAGCCACACGTTCTTGGATACGCGACACTCGTCCAACAGACGGGTCCAGGACGCGTCGTCGATGCGTACGTCGCGCTTATCCTGAACCGCGGGACGGTCCACAAGCGCCTTGTCGAGCGGGTTGGTGACGAGCTTGTAACGGCGCATTGCGAAATCGAGCACTCGCTTGAGGATCGTCATTTCGCGTTTCACCGTGCCTGGCGCGATGGTGCCGGACGGCTCCGCAGGAGCCTTCGCCTTCGCGGCGTTTTTTCGAGGCTGTCCGTCTTTCCGTGTCCTGCCAGGCGGAATGACCTCCGGCCAGTAGCGACCCCGTCCGCCTTCCTGGCCCCGCAAGGAGGGTTGCGTCAGCTTTCGGTCTCGCCAGGTCTCGAACATCTCGATTGCTTTCGCTCCGACTGGAACTTGGCACAACGGAGCGGCCGTTTGTGCCAAAATCATGCCAGGAAACCGAAAGCAAGGGCGTCACGAACGAGGCGGCGGCGCTAAACCACTGATTGACAACATGAAATTTGGCGCACCCGACACGATTCGAACGTGTGACCTCTGCCTTCGGAGGGCAGCGCTCTATCCAGCTGAGCTACGGGTGCGGCGGAAAGACTATAAGTGACCCGCGTCGGCCTGCAAAGCGCTTTCTGGCCCCGACGCGTAGCGCGGCGAGGTCCGCCATTGGGCCGTTGAGGCGCCGTTAACCGGATGCCCCGACGGTTCACGTCTCCGCACCCGGATACAGCCCACGTGGACAATCTCGATCACGCGATCTTCCTCGTGCTGAACGCATCCGCAGAGCCGCCTCCGGGGCTCGTGTGGTTCGCGATCGCGTGCGCCAAGTACCTGTTCGTCCTGGTGCCTCTCCACCTCGCGCTCGTCTGGTTCGGCGGGACGCGGAGCATGCGTTTCGTGGCGCTCTCCGGCGTCATCGCGATGGCGGGCGCGCTGGTGCTGAGCGGCCTCGTCGGAGCGATCGTCCCGACGCCGCGACCCAGCCTGATCGGGATCGGCCATACGCTCCTCGACCATCGCGCGAGCGCAGCGTTCCCGAGCAATCATGCGATCGTTTGCTTCACGTGGAGCGTGACCCTCGCGATCTTCGGCCGGCGATCGCTCGCGTGCGGCATCGCGGCGATCGGCATCCTGGTCGCTTGGTCGCGGATCTATCTCGGCGTGCATTTCCCGATCGACATGGTCGGGGCCGCGGCGATCAGTGCGGCTGTCGCGGTCGCCGCCGCCACCATCATGGCGCGGTTTGGATCGATCCTGCTCGACCTGTGCGACTCGATGCAGGAACGCCTGACGTTTCGTGGCCGCGTGCGCCCGACGGCGCTCTAGGCCGGGTCAGCGCGATCGGCTGATGATGGAGAAGCTGCGCGACGAACGCCCGCGCCGCGACCAGCGCCGGCCTCCGCGCGAGCCGCGGCCGGCCCTGGGCGCCGGTGTCTCGGCTTCCGCCGGGACCGTCTCGGCCGCCGGTTGCAGTTCAGACAGCTTCTGCGACTGACTCTGAAGATTGCGATCCGCGTCGCCGATCTCGCGGCGCACGTTCGTCAGGTTGCGTTGCGCGGCCTGTAACTCGGATTGCACGTCGCTGCGCGTCTGGGTGAACCGGTTGAGATCCTCGCGCGTGGCGCCGACCTTCGCCTGAAGTTCGGCCAGCGATCCGGAGGCCTCGACCTGCCGCGCAAGCTCCGAGGACAGCTTGTCCGTCTTCTCACTCAACTCGACGATCTGCAGGCGTTGCGTCTTCTGTGTCGCCGCCGCGGACCACGAGGAGAGCACGAACAGCATCCAGCCGAGCACCGCGAGCGCGGACAGGATCAACGCGAGCGGCCGGGTCAGCTCGCCCTTGAGGTCAACCGGCATGACGATCCCAGGGCCCGTCGCACTGCGCCGGCCACGATGTCGAACGATGATGGACGCCCGACGGAGTCGGGTCGGCTGGTCTGTGTGCGGACATTATGATCGCAGGATGGCCGGAAGACCAACGAAACATTGACCACGAGCGCGGTCGAGAGGACGCGACCAAGGCCGAGCTTCTGGCAAAGGCGCGCCGGCGTCGCGAGCACGAAGCTCGAGAGCACCGCGAGCACGACAGGCACGAGAACCTCCCGGCCGGCATAGAGGGCGCCGACCACGATCGCCGCAAACGATCAGCGAGTTGGCGTTGAACCGGGCGCTGTCGCCTGGATCTCGTCGCCTCCCGCCAGAGCCTTGGGGGCGCTGACTCCATCCCGAAAGGTCCGAATGCGCCGCCGCCGGCGCGCCGGGCGGATAACGTGGCGCGCGGGTGAAACGACCCGATCCGCGCGTGCCGGTCAGGCGGGCTTCGCACCCGTGTCGGCGTCCAGGCCTGCGGCCGCGATCCCGGCCGTCGCGCAGGCCTCGTCCTTGTCGGACAGGTCGCCCGAGACGCCGACGGCACCCATCACCTCCTCGCCCTGGCGGACCAGCACGCCGCCCGGCACCGGCACGACGCGTCCGCCGCTCGCCGACGCGATCGCGTTCACGAAGGCGGCGCCCGCCGCCCCGGAGGCGACGCGATCCGCCAGCATGCGGCTGCCGGAGCCGAGGCCGAGCCCGCCCCAGGCCTTGCCGGCCGCGACCTCGACCCGCAGGATGCCCGATCCATCCTCGCGCTTCAGCGCCACCATGTGGCCGCCGGCATCCAGCACCACGACGGTCATCGGCGCGAGGTCGAGTTCGCGCGCCTTGGCGAGAGCCGCCTCGACGATCGTCGAGGCTTGCGCGAGGGTGATGTTCGGCATGGGCTGTCGTCCGGTTCTTGGGGGCGTCCGCTTAACACCGGGCTGTGCGCCTGCCAAACCCGGTGATCGCGCCCACAGACGGCCGGAGCTTGACGCGGGGCGTGTCCGGGCCCGAGGGTCTTGCAAGGCGAAGCGGGCATTGGCGAGCCTTGAGAGCGCGGGATGGGACGGGACGTGCGGGCACACGGTGAGATCAGCGAGCGGCCCGCCGGCCTTGCACGACGCGTCACGCCGGCGAGCCTCTGACGGATGCCGGCTGGTTGGCGATGGCGGCGGCCGAGCGCGCTCCCCGGCTTCGGGATCGCGATGGGCTACACGCTGGTCTATTTGGGCATCGTCGTCCTTCTGCCCCTCTCCGTGCTCATTCTGCGGGCGACGGGGCTCGGCTGGACGGGCTTCCTCGCGGTCGCCCAGGATCCGCGCATCCTCGCGGCCTTGCGCATCTCGTTCGGCATCGCGTTCCTGGCGGCCGCCACGGCCTCGTGCTTCGGCCTCGCGACCGCCTGGATCCTCACCCGCTACCGCTTCCCCGGCCGGCGGCTCGTGGACGCGGCGATCGACCTGCCCTTCGCGCTCCCGACCGCGGTCGCGGGGATCGCGCTGGCCGCCCTCTACGCGCCGAACGGCTGGATCGGCGCGCTCGTGCGGCCGCTCGGGATCCAGATCGCCTTCACGCCGCTCGGCATCTTCGTGGCGCTCGTCTTCGTGGCGCTCCCCTTCGCGGTCCGGACGGTCGAGCCGCTGATCGGGGAGATCGACCGCGAGCTGGAGGAGGCGGCCGCGACGCTCGGCGCGACGAGGGCCGAGACGGTGTTCCGCGTCGTGCTGCCGCCCCTCGTGCCGGGCCTGCTGACGGGCTTCGTGCTCGCCTTCGCGCGCGCGGTCGGCGAATACGGCTCCGTCATCTTCGTCGCGGGCAACCTGCCCTACGTGTCCGAGATCGCGCCGCTCCTCATCATCATCAAGCTCGAGGAGTACGATTACGCGGGTGCGACCGCGGTCGCGAGCATCATGCTGGGGCTCGCCTTCACGGCCCTCCTCGTCATCAACCTGGTCGAAGCTTTCGCCCGGAGGCGCTTCGGTCATGCTTAAGCAGAGCCTCGCGCGGCGCAGACCGGGCCGGCCTGGCGACCCCGCAGGGCCGGCGGGCTCCGTCACGTCCGAGCCGCAATGGGTTCGGCGGCTCCTCATCGTGGTGTCGCTCGCCTTTCTGGCGCTCTTCCTCGTCCTGCCGCTGGTCGCGGTCTTCGCGGAAGCCCTTCGGGGCGGCTGGTCGCTCTACCGCGCGGCCTTCGACGACCCGGATGCCCGCGCGGCGATCGGCTTGACGCTGACCGTCGCGGCGATCGCGGTGCCGCTGAACCTCGTCTTCGGGGTCGCGGCCGCCTGGGCGATCGCGAAGTTCCAGTTCCGCGGCAAGAGCCTCCTCATCACGCTGATCGACCTGCCCTTCTCGGTGTCGCCCGTGGTCGCGGGGCTCGTCTTCATCCTGGTCTTCGGCGCGCAGGGCGTGGTCGGCCCCTGGCTGAGGGCGCACGGCATCCAGGTCGTGTTCGCGCTGCCCGGCATCGTGCTCGCGACCGTGTTCGTGACCTTCCCGTTCATCGCGCGCGAGCTGATCCCGCTCATGCAGGACCAGGGGACGGGCGACGAGGAGGCCGCGCTGACGCTCGGCGCGTCCGGCCTGCGCGTCTTCCTCG
>CAXUHE010000139.1:5533-10132 GCA_964250725.1 uncultured Enterovirga sp.
GCGAGTTCGGCGCCGTCGCGGTCGTGTCGGGCCACATCCGCGGCCTCACCAACACGATGCCGCTGCACGTCGAGATCCTCTACAACGAGTACAATCTCCAGGGCGCCTTCGCGATCGCGTCCGCGCTGGCGCTGCTCGCACTCGTGACGCTCGCGGTGAAGTCGTTCCTGGAATGGCGTTACGCCGGGTCGATCGCGTCGGCGGCCGGCAAGTAAGAAGCAAGCGAGAGAGACTGCGTGCGGATCAGGGCCAGCGGCATCGTGAAGGATTTCGGCACCGGGGCGGGCGCGGGTGTGGGCGCGGCTCTGGCCGGCGTCGAGCTGGATGTCCGCTCGGGCGAGCTGATGGCGCTGCTCGGACCCTCGGGCTCGGGCAAGACGACGCTCCTGCGGGTCATCGCGGGGCTCGAGCCGCCGGATGCCGGCCGCATCCTGTTCGGGGAGGAGGACGCGACCGCGATCCCGGTCGCGCGCCGCGGCGTCGGGTTCGTGTTCCAGCACTACGCGCTCTTCCGCCACCTCAGCGTGCGCGACAACATCGCGTTCGGCCTCAAGGTGCAGAGCCGCGAGCGGCTCGGCCGCGCCGAGATCGGCCGGCGGGTCGGCGAGCTCCTGCGCCTCGTCCAGCTCGACGGGCTGGAGGCGCGCTACCCGAACCAGCTCTCGGGCGGGCAGCGCCAGCGCGTCGCCCTCGCGCGGGCGCTCGCGATCCGGCCGCGCGTGCTGCTCCTCGACGAGCCCTTCGGGGCGCTCGACGCGCGGGTGCGCAAGGACCTGCGCCGGTCGCTCCGCGACATCCACGACGCGACCGGCCAGACGACGATCTTCGTGACCCACGACCAGGACGAGGCGCTCGAACTCGCGGACCGGGTCGCGATCCTGAACGCGGGCCGGGTCGAGCAGATCGGCACGCCGGACGAGGTGCACGACGAGCCCGGCTCCGCCTTCGTGATGGGGTTCGTGGGCGAGAGCGCCAAGCTCGCCGTCGAGATCCGCGACGGCGTGGTCCACTACCGGGGAGCGCGCCTGAGCGTGCCGCCGCAGGGACTGCCGGACGGGCCGGCCGCGCTGTTCCTGCGCCCGCAGGACGTCTCGCTGGCGAGCGGACCGGACGGGCTCTCCGGCACGATCACCATCGTGCGCCGCGCGGCCGGTGGACGGCGTGCCGAGATCAAGCTCGACGCGACGTCCGTCGACGCGACGTCGCCCGGCGCGACGTCGCGCGACCTCGTGGAAACGGAGCTCGGGACGCGCGAGGTCGCGTCCCGGGGCGACCTCGTGCGGGTCGCGATCGTGGGCGGGCGCGTCTTCCCCGCCAGGGTTTGACTTGCCGGACCGGGTGTGAGGAGCGGGACCAGATGACCTTGGCGCAAGTGAACCTGGCGATGAGTTGGGACGAGTGGGCGGCGCATGACGCGACGGCTTTGGCCGATCGGGTGCGGGCCGGAGAGGTGACGCCGGCCGAGCTCGCCGCGCAGGCGGCCGCCGGGATCGCCAAGGTCAACCCGGCCACGAGCGCGGTCGTCGAGGTGTTCGCGGACGTCGTGGCCGACCCGCTCGCCGACGGGATGGACCCGGCGGGCCCCTTCGCGGGCGTTCCCTACCTGATGAAGGACCTCGGGCCGACCCTGAAGGGACGCCTCCAGGAGATGGGCTCGCTCCTCATGCGGGGTAACCGGGCGACCGCCGACAGCTACCTCGCGGGGCGCATCCGGGGCGCGGGGCTCAACATCGTCGGGCGCACCACGACGCCCGAGTTCGGCGTGTGCAGCTCGGCCGAGAACCCGGCCGTCTACGTGACGCGCAACCCCTGGAACCTCGACTACACGACCTGCGGCTCGTCGGCCGGCACGGCCGCCGTGGTGGCGGCGGGCGTCGTGCCGATCTCGCACGCGACGGATGGCGGCGGCTCGATCCGCATCCCGGCGGGCGTCAACGGCAATATCGGGCTGAAACCCTCGCGCGGGGTGTTCTCGGTCGGGCCGAACGGGTCCGACCTGATGGGGATCGTGTCGATCCAGGGCTGCCATTCCCGCACCGTGCGCGACACGGCGGCCTTCGTGGATGGCTGCCGGGGCGGGGCGCCCGGCGAGTTCATGCCCTACTGGATGCCGGCCGAACGCTATACGGACCTGATCCGGCGCGACCCGAAACCCTTGCGGATCGCGCTCTCGCACGAATGGGGCGACTACCGGGCGACGCCTCACCTCGTGGCGGAGCTGGAGCGCGCCGGCCGCGTCCTCGAAGGGCTCGGCCACCATGTCGAATGGGCGCTGCCCGCGGTCGATTTCCGCGCCGCCTTCGCGGCGCAGACGACCTGCTACATCACGAACTTCGCCCAGACGATCGCGAACCTCCTGCGCCAGCTCGGGCTGGAGCGCCCGCCGGCCGACCTCGTCGAGCCGATGAACATCCGCATCTGGGAGGCCGGGCTCGACGCCTCCTATTCCGAGCGTGCCGCGATGCAGGCGGCGTTCAACACGACGTCGCGCGCCTTTGGGGCGTTCTTCGAGACGTGGGACATCATCCTGACGCCGATCACCGCGCTGCCGACACCGAGGATCGGCACGACCGAGTACCTGACGACCAGCGACAATCCCTCGGTGCTCGACTGGTTCGGCAACCTGTGGCGCAACTTCGCCTACACGCCGCTCGCGAACCTCTGCGGCATCCCGGGCATCTCGCTGCCGATGGCCGAGCAGGAGAACGGCATGCCGCTCGGCATCCAGGCGCAGGCGCGCCAGGGCCAGGACGGGCTGCTGCTCCAGCTCGCAGCCCAGGTCGAGCGGGCGCTGGACGGGCGGTGGAACGCGGGACGGCGGCCCGGCGTGCACGTCACGGCGGGATGAGGGCCCGGTCGGGTCAGTCGGGCCCGAGCGGGTCGGGGCGCGAGCCGAGCCCCGTGAAGCTGGGTTTCCCCAGGCCGTAATCCGACCCGACATAACCGGGATCGCCGTTGACCACGCGGCGCGGCCGGCGGCGCGCCTCCTCGGCCGGGTCGTGTCCGCCGTAGGTCTCGATCATCGGTCGGTCCGGGCTGGGGCGGTCCGGGCTGGGGCGGTCCGAACCGGGCCTGTCGAAGCGCTCCAGGTCCTTGTAGACCGGACCGCCCCGGTAGAGAGCGGCAGGGCCCTCCGCATGGGCCCGATGCGCCGCGAGGAGGCTCGCCGCGAGGAGGATCCCCGCCACGTGACGGAGGAAGGCGGCGCGATTCGACATGTTCGGTTTCGACGACATGGCCGATCCTGGTTCCACGCCGCTGCAGATACGGTTAACGGCCCTCACGCCGGCGGCTTTCGACGCGTATCGTCGCGCAGCCCCGAGAGCGGCAGCGGGGCGCTCTCCTTCAGCGTCGTCAGCACCACGGAGGAGCGGACCTGCGCGACGCTCTCATGCGGCAGCAGCGCGCCGTTCACGACCTCCGAGAGGGCCCGCAGGTCCGGCACGATCATCTTGAGCAGGTAGTCGCTGTCGCCCGTCAGCGCGTGCGCCTCCAGCACGCAGTCGAGGCCCTGGACCAGCTCCGCGAAGCGACGTGCGTTGTCCCTGCTGTGGGCCGCGAGCGAGATGCGGGTGAACACCGTGACGCCGAGCCCGACGAGCGCGGGCGCGAGCTCCGCCCGGTAGCCGCGCACGACGCCGCGCTCCTCCAGCCTGATGCGGCGGCGCGAGCATTGGCTGGCCGAGAGATGCACCCGGTCGGCGAGGTCCTGGTTGCTGAGCCGCCCGTCGGCTTGGAGGGCCGCGAGGATCTTGAGGTCGAAGGCGTCGAGCGTGATCTCAGCCGTCATAGCGTCGCTTCCTGCACGATCCGTGCGCCGCCAGGGCGATGAGCGTGCCGTTTCGCACACCCGCCGCATCGCGGATGTGCTTATCTGGCATGAGATCATTTCGCGAGGCTGCCATGGGTCCCTTTCCGCACGACGCGCCGGCGCCGGTCATCGACGACCACAACCCGATGGGCACGGACGGTTTCGAGTTCGTCGAGTACGCGCATCCGAACCCGGCAGAGCTGCACGCTCTCTTCCGCGCGATGGGGTTCACGGCGGTCGCCAGGCATCGCACCAAGGCGATCACGCTGTACCGCCAGGGCGACGTCAATTACCTGGTGAACGAGGAGCCCGGCTCGCACGGCCACAATTTCGTCTCCGCCCACGGCCCCTGCGCGCCCTCGATGGCGTTCCGGGTCGTGGACGCCCGGCACGCCTTCGAGCGCGCGGTCGCGCACGGGGCGGAGCCCGCGGATCCGGCCGACGGCGCGAAGACGCTGGACGTGCCGGCCGTGAAGGGGATCGGCGGCTCGCTCCTCTACTTCGTGGACGTCTACGGCCCGAAGGGCTCGACCTACGAGGCCGAGTTCGACTGGACGGGCGAGCGCGACCCGAAGCCCGCGGGCGTCGGCCTGTTCTACCTCGACCACCTGACCCACAACGTCCAGCGCGGCCGCATGGACGTGTGGTCGGGGTTCTACGAGCGGCTCTTCAACTTCCGGCAGATCCGCTACTTCGACATCGAGGGCAAGATGACGGGCCTGTTCTCGAAGGCGCTGACGAGCCCGGACGGCAAGATCCGCATCCCGATCAACGAATCCGCCGACGCG
>CAXUHE010000140.1:0-10081 GCA_964250725.1 uncultured Enterovirga sp.
ACCGCGGCGCCTCGATCCGCGTGCCGCACAGCTTCGTCAACAACGGCTACAAGGGGTATCTGGAGGATCGCCGCCCGAACAGCCAGGGCGACCCCTACCAGATCGCGTCGCAGATCCTGAAGACGATCTCGTCGGTTCCGACCGAGATGTCGTCCAGCGTATCGGTCGCGGCCTGATGTCAGGGGCGCGGAGGTCCTCCGCGCCCCTGACAGGCACCCCACGATATTCGGATCCGGCCGCGCGGCCGGCCGCGACATCTCCGATCCTTGGTGTGCAACGGCATCGCTGGGGAGGTTGAACCGGTGCCGGATCTCTCTCACGCGTGCGGTTCACGCGGTTTGTCCAGTGAGCAGGTTGCCTGCGCGGCGTGCAGGGCGCATCGAGCGGCCCGGAATCGCGGCACTCCACGCCCATCAAGCTGATCTCATCGTCTGGCCGGTATGATGACACGTCTCTCCGTCGATATCGGCGGCACGTTCACGGACATCGTGCTGGAACAGGGCGAGAGACGCTGGACCACCAAGGTCCTGACCACGCCCCGCGCTCCCGAGATGGCGGTGATCGACGGGACCCGCGCCATGCTCGGGCAAGCCGGTCTCGGCTTCGCGGATCTCTCGCAATTCGTGCACGGGACGACGCTCGCCACCAACGCGCTGATCGAGCGCAAGGGCGCCCGGACCGCGCTCATCGCGACGGAGGGTTTCCGCGACGTCGTGCAGATCGCCGACGAGGGGCGTTACGACCAGTACGACCTGGAGATCGAGAAGCCGGTGCCGCTCGTGCCGCGAAGCCTGCGCTTCACGGTGCCGGAGCGGGTCGACGTGCAGGGCCGGGTGCGCATCCCGCTCGACGAGGCGGCGGTGCGGGCCGTCGCGGCCGAGCTGAACCGGCACGCGATCGCCTCCGTGGCGATCGCGTTCCTGCACTCCTACGTCAATCCCGGCCACGAGACCCGGGTACGCGAGATCCTGGCGGAGGATTGCCCGGAGGTCTGGGTGACGCTCTCCTGCGAGGCCGCGCCCGAGATCCGCGAATACGAGCGCACCTCGACGGCGATCGCCAACGCCTACGTCCAGCCGATGATGGCGGGCTATCTCGGCCGCCTGCACGACGCCTTCGCGGCCGAGGGGTCGACCGCGCCGATCCACCTCATGACGTCGGGCGGTTCGCTCGCGAGCCTCGACACGGCGAGCCGGTTCCCGATCCGCCTGGTCGAATCCGGCCCGGCCGGCGGCGCGATCCTGGCGGCCCGCGTCGCGGCGGAGCGCGGCGAGCGACGCGTCCTGTCCTTCGACATGGGCGGCACGACCGCGAAGATCTGCCTCATCGAGGAGTTCGAGCCCTTGAAGTCGCGCAGCTTCGAGGTCGATCGCGCGGCGCGCTTCCTCAAGGGGAGCGGCCTGCCGGTCCGCATCCCGGTCATCGAGATGATCGAGATCGGGGCCGGCGGCGGCTCGCTCGCCCGCGTGGACGCGCTCCGCCGTATCACGGTCGGGCCGGACAGCGCCGGGTCGGAACCGGGACCCGCCTGCTACGGGCGCGGCGGGACGCTGCCGGCCGTGACGGATGCCGACCTCGTGCTCGGCCGCATCGACCCGAAGCTGTTCGCGGGCGGGTCGATCGCGCTCCATCCCGGCTCCGCCGCACAGGTGATCGACGACGTGATCGGCACCCCGCTGGGGCTCACGACGGGCGTCGCGGCCTACGGCGTCGCGGAGATCGTCGACGAGAACATGGCGAACGCGGCCCGCGTCCACGCGGTCGAGCGCGGGCTCTCGGTGCGCGACCACACGCTGGTGGCCTTCGGCGGCGCGGCGCCGCTTCACGCATCCCGCCTCGCCGAGAAGCTCGGCATCGAACGGATCATCGTGCCGGCCGATGCGGGGGTCGGGTCGGCGGTCGGCTTCCTGCGCGCGCCCGCCGCCTACGAGGTGGTGCGCTCGCGCTACA
Organism: uncultured Enterovirga sp.; assembly: GCA_964250725.1. GTDB lineage: Bacteria > Pseudomonadota > Alphaproteobacteria > Rhizobiales > Beijerinckiaceae > Enterovirga. The sequence goes on from CAXUHE010000140.1 coordinate 1,951, forward strand.
TGCGGCTCGACCGCTTCGATCCGGACGCCGCGAACGCGCTGCTCGGGACGATGACCGAGGAGGCCGAGATGTTGACCCGCAGCGCAGCCGGCGACCGCGCGCTCACGACCGCGCGCGCCGCCTTCATGCGCTATCTCGGCCAGGGTCACGAGATCGCGGTCGCGCTGCCCGTGGGCGCGCTCGGGTCAGGGGAGGCGGAGGGCCTGCGCGCGGCCTTCGAGACCGAGTACCGCCGGCTCTTCGAGCGTCATATCCCGAACGCTGTCATCGAGATCCTCACCTGGGCGGTGGCGGTCAGTACGCAGGAGATGTCCCCGACGCCGCTCGTCCGGGCCGAGCCAGCCGCGGGTCCGGCCCCGATCGGCCGCCGCACGATTCTGACGGGGAGTGGGGCGGAGCCCGCCGAGGTGCCCGTCTACGCGCGGGAGGATCTCGTGCCCGGCGCCACGATCGAAGGTCCGGCGCTCGTCGTCGAGGCCGGGACCTCGACCTTCGTGGGGTCGATCTTCCGGGCCTCGCTCGACAGCGGCAGGGCGCTCGTGCTCCAGCGCCGCGCGTGACCTGGCTCGGGAGAACCCTCTCTGCGAGGGGGAGAGGGCAGTGTGAGGGGGTTGCGACCTTTCCGGAGAGGGCTTTTCCCCTCACCCGGTCGGCTTCGCCGACTCGACCCGGGATCGCGCCCGGGGCAGGCTCTCTTCCCCTTGGGGAGATGAGGCGCGCGCCCGTCCCCGCACGTGATGCTTCGGCCGCCGAGAAGGATTGACGCGACCATGCCCAACATCGCACCCGGCGAGATCGAGCTGCAGGTCATGTGGAACCGCCTGATCGCGGTCGTGGAGGAGCAGGCGCAGGTCCTGATCCGCACTGCCTTCAGCCCGATCGTGCGCGAGGCGGGCGACCTCTCGGCCGGCATCTTCGACCGGCACGGCCGCATGCTGGCCCAGGCCGTCACGGGCACGCCCGGCCACGTGAACTCCATGGCGGAGGCCGTGAAGCACTTCATCGCGCGCTTCCCGCTCGACACGATGAAGGCCGGCGACATCTACATCACGAACGACCCCTGGATGGGGACGGGCCACCTCAACGACTTCGTGCTGACGACGCCCTGCTTCCATCGCGGCCGGCTCGTCGGCCTGTTCTCCTGCACGAGCCACCTCATGGATATCGGCGGGCTCGGCGTCGGGCCGGACGCGACCGACGTGTTCATGGAGGGGCTCTACATCCCGCACCTCAAGCTCGCGGACGAGGGGCGGTTCGACGAGACGCTGATGGCGATGATCCGGGCGAATACCCGCCTGCCGATCGACACGGAGGGCGACACCTATTCCCTCGCGGCCTGCAACGATGTCGGCTGCCGCAGGCTCGTCGAGATGATGGAGGAGTTCGATCTCGACGACCTGGACGGGCTCGCGGAGCATATCTGCGACCGCTCCGAGGCGGCCGTCATGGCGGAGATCGCGGCCCTGCCGCGAGGGTCCTGGTCCTACGAGATGACGGTCGACGGCTACGACGCGCCGGTGACGCTCGTCGCGACCACGACCGTCTCGGGGGAGGGCATCCATGTCGACTTCACCGGCACCGGCCCGGCCTCGGGACGCGGCATCAACGTGCCGCACGCCTACACGACCGCCTACACGGTCTTCGGGCTCGGCTGCGCGGTCGCGCCCCGCATCCCGAACAATGCGGGCTCTCTCAAGCGCCTGACCGTCTCCGCCCCGCGGGGAACCATCCTGAACGCCCCGAAGCCTGCGCCCGTCGCGTCCCGCCACGTCGTCGGGCAGATGCTGCCCGACATGGTGTTCGGCTGCCTGCGCCAGGCGATACCGGACCGCGTCCCGGCCGAGGGGACGTCCTGCCTGTGGAACATCCACCTTCGGGGCCGCACGAGCGACGCCAACGGCAATCACGGCTTCTCGATGGCCGCCACCTCGAACGGCGGCACGGGCGCGCGACCCACCAGGGACGGCCTGTCGGCCACCGCCTACCCGTCGGGGGTGAAGGGCACGCCGGTCGAGATCGCCGAATCGCTGACGCCCACGATCTTCTGGCGCAAGGAGCTGAGGCCTGATTCGGGCGGTGCCGGGCGTCAGCGCGGCGGCCACGGGCAGGTGATCGAGATCGGCAGCGCGGCCGACGAGCCGTTCGAGGTCCTGGCCGCGTTCGACCGGATCGACCATCCGCCGCGCGGTCGCGACGGGGGCCGGGACGGGGCGGCGGGTGTGATTCGGCTCGCGTCCGGCGCCGTGCTGCGAGGCAAGGGTCTCCAGACGATCCCGGCGGGCGATCGTCTCATCCTGATGACGCCGGGCGGCGGCGGGCTCGGCGACCCGGCAGGGCGCCCCGCCGATCAGGTCGAGCGCGAGATCGCCGATGATCTGGTCACGGAGGGCCTGTCTTGACCCGGTTTCGAAGGTCCGAGACGTGACTGAGAAAAGCCCCGCCGCCTTCCGGCGACGGGGCTGCGAGCGGTCGGTCGCGACCTTTAACGAATCGTGCCGTTGGTGCCGTTCGGGAAGAAGCCGCCGGGGGTCACCGTGCCGCTGCCGTAGGCGATCGCGAGGACCTGTTGCGGTGTGCGGCTGAACGCCAGCGCGTTCGCGTCGACCGGGAACAGGGCCGGGGCGGCGGCGGTGCCGATGCCCTGATCAAGGTCCGAGGGGCCGTCGAAGTAGTCGCGCAGGTCGGAGACCTGCTGCGCCTGGGTGAACATCCCGCGCTGGGCCATGGCGGTGCGCAGGATGCCCGCTTGATAACCCTCGGCGGCCAGGAGACCGGCGGCACCTTCGAGGAACTCGTTGTTGCGGATCAGCGGCGACGCGCCCTTCAGCGCCGTCACGCAGACATCCTCGAGAATGAACGCGCCGATGAGGAAGTTCGCGTCGTTCGCGAAGGGATCGAACGTCCCGTTCGATGGCACGAGTCCGGCGAAGCGCCCGAAGGTGGTGAAAGCGTCGGTGAAATTGATCGTCGGTCTGGCGATCCGGGCGTCGCCCAAGATGGCGCGGAGGAAGCGGGTGTGGCCGATCTCGTCGCCCGCGAACTCACGGGCGTAGCCGGCGATGGCGGTGTCCTGAAAATTGATCTTCCGGCCTCCGATCACCGGGCCCGGCGTTCCGGTTCCACCGATGTCTGAGTCCGAGAGGCCCGTTCCGAAAAATGCCCGACTGTAGAACTCGGCCCCGAGATACTCGAAATTCAACGCGAAGTTGAACACGTCCACCGCACTCGGCGCAGCCGCTTGGGCGACCGCTCCACTCGTCGTCGATCCGAGGATCGCGGCACCCATCATGCCGAGGCCGACCGACTTCATGAAACCTCGGCGGCCTGCACCGGCGTCGGATACGTCGATACCCGACACATCGTGGTTCTGCTGTGCGTTCGTCATCTCTTTGTCCTCGTTTGAGCAGTCGTCCACTGCGGGTTTTCACATCTCAAACACGCCGTCAACGCACACTGATGATCTAGCCAATCAATTGGTGTTCCCGATTTCGATACGCTCATGTATTTCATTCGATCCAGAACGTACCAATCAGTACAAAATGGACGAGCTAATTGCGATATGATCGTGCGGTCGGAAACATAATCACGGCACTGAGTTGTCGAACGCTTCACCCGTATTCGGTTTGGATCACATTCAGGAGAGCAAGATGAAGCATACGATTATCGCGGCGGTGGCGATCGGTCTTGGGATGGCGGTGGGCGGTGCCGCCTTCGCGCAAAGCGGACAGGTCGGTCCGGCAAAGACACCCAGCGGATCAATGCCTGCAGCGCCCTCGAACAGCACGCCCGGCAGCGGTTCGATGTCGGGCTCTCCCATTCCAGGCGGCGGCGCGCAGAACGACAATGGTGGCCAGACCAAGCCCGGCACGATGCGCACGACCAAGCGTATGACGCGTCATCGCCGGATGAAGCGCCGCACGATGTGATCGTACGTAGCAGGACGGCGCCTTTGCGCTTCGCGTGGTGCCGTCCTGCTAGCCTGTCGGTCTCCGGTCATGCCGACAAGCTGCGACCGGCGCCGTGTGGGCGCGACGTCCTCGGTGCCGCTCAGCCTGAACGTTTCGATGCGATCGGCGACGACGCCAGTACCAGGATCGGCCGGGACCTCGAATGCACTCCCATCGGACCGCGACGTGTATGCTGCCTATCCGCGACGCCTAAGATTTAGAGTACGCGCCCGTGAGGTATGACCGACGGAACCGTGGCTGGTCCTGTCGTGAGGCGATTGCCTGATTTCAAGGTGTTGCGGTTCGCTCTGGCGGGGAGTTCTCCCTGGAGAGCGCTAGCCTAATCCTTGCGTCGGGATGCCGCCGCCACCTCTGGGCACGATCGATGCTTTACCTCGGTGCGGGCAGTCCGCGACAGGAGATGGCATGCACTCGGTCCCTATCGTCGCATTAGGCTTTGCCGCGCTCACCGCCCTGGGGCCGGCGCGAGCGTCCGAGCTCCCCGACGCCATCAAGCAGGCGGGTGCGTTGCGGTTGACGGTGAACGCTACCTACGCGCCGATGGAGTACCACGATCCGACGACGAACGAGCTGAAGGGTCTCGATGTCGACCTGGCGACCGAGATCGCGAAGCGGCTAGGCCTCAGGATCGTGTGGAGCGACGTCGCCTTTGCGGAATTGATCCCGGCGATCCAGACGGGCCGCGCCGACTTCGTCATCAGTGGCTTCTCGGACCGTGCCTCGCGCCGAGACAACGCGGATTTCGTCGATTACCTCTCGACCGGAGCGCAATTCTTCACCCTGACCGAGAATTCCGCGAAGGCCGAGAGCGATCTCTGCGGCCGTAAGGTCGGCACGGTGCGCTCGACCTCGTTCCCGGCCGATATGGAGCGCTGGAGCAAGGCGAATTGCGAGAGCGCGGGCAAGCCCGCCATCCAGTACGTGCCGGGCGAGAACTCCATCGACGTACGCAATCAATTGAAACAGGGCCGCGTCGATGCCGCCGTCCAGGGCAGCGAGACCCTGCCCTACGCGAGCGCAAACGAGCCGGGCAAGTACCGCATCCTCGGCGCGCCGTTCACGGTCGGCTACCAGGGCATCATGTTCCGGAAGGACGCGACGGCGCTCCGCGAGGTCGTGACAGCGGCGCTCGTCACCATGATCGCGGACGGGAGCTACAAGGCGATCCTCGCCCGATACGACCTTACGGCCAACGCGGTCTCCGAGCCCAAGCTGAACGGTTCGCCTCAATGAGCCCCCATCAGATGCCGGTCCGCCAGCTCTGGGCGTGAGAACCTCGAAATCCTTCGTCATCCGCTCTCGAAAGTTGGCAGCCGTCATCAGTGACGCGTCACAAGCCAGGGGTTCCACGATGAAAATCCTGCTCACCGTCGCGCTCATCCTGTGCGCAAGCGCATCGTCGGCCACGGCCGTCGAACTCCCGGCCGAGATCGCGAAAGTGGGCGCGATCAAGGTCGCGATCGTGCCGAACTACCCGCCGATGGAATTCAAGGATCCGGCAACCGGTCAGCTCACGGGTTTCGACGTCGAGCTCGGCGAGGCGATCGGCAAGAGGCTCGGTGTCAAGTTTGCTTGGCAGGAGACGAGCTTCGACCAGATGATGCCCGCCATCGCGACGGGTCGCGTCGACGCGATCATGTCCGGCATGACGGATTACGCGACCCGGCACGAGACCGCGACTTTCGTGGACTACCTGAAGAGCGGTCCGCAATTCTTCGTCCAGAAGTCACGCGCTGCGGAGTTCTCCGACATGTCGGGCCTGTGCGGGAAGAACGTGGGCGCGAGCCGCCGCACCACCTTCCCGAAGGAGATCGCCGCCTGGAGCGACGCGAACTGCGCCGGCCGGGAGCCGATCAAATTCGTCGGCACGGAGGGCTCGGCCGATGCCCGCACGCAGCTGAAGCAGGGCCGGATCGACGCCGCGGTCCAGGGCTCGGAGACGCTGCCCTACGTGATGGGGCTGGAGCCGAACGCCTACATGGCGGTCGGGAAAGCCTTCTCGTTCCAGTACACGGGCGTCGCGCTGCCCGTGAAGGAGAAGGGCCTGCACGAGGCTGTCGCGGGCGCGCTGGACGCGCTCATCGCGGACGGGACCTATAAGGCGATCTTGGCGAAGTGGCAGCTCACGGACGCCGCCATCGACAAGGCGGCGATCAATGCTGGACAGTGACGCGCTTGCCCGGATTCCCGTCGTCCCGGCGAACACCGCTCCGCCGGCTCCGCACTATCCCTGGCCGAAGCCTTACGGCTCGGCCATGTTCCTGTCCTTCGACGTCGACGCGGAGAGCGCCTGGACGTCGAAGGACGCCGGTCACGCCGAGCGCCTGATCACGATGAGCTACGGCGGCTTCGAGGCGCGGGTCGGCACGCCGAAGCTCCTCGAACTGCTGGACCAGCTCGACCTCAAGGCGACCTTCTTCATCACAGGCTGGTCGGTCGACGCGCATCCCGCGATGGCGGAGGCGATCCTGGCCGCCGGGCACGAGATCGGCCACCACGGCTACCACCACCTCATGCCGGACCCGGGCGACCCTCACATCGAGGAGGAGCTCGAGCGCGGCTTCGAGACGCTGAAGCGGCGGCTCGGAATCGTGCCGACCGGGTACCGCGCGCCCTACGGCGAGTTCACGGAGGAGCTGCGCGTCGCGCTCGTGCGCCACGGCATCGTCTATACCTCCTCCTTCCGGGACGACGTGCGGCCCTACCGGCACGTCCTGGCCGACGGCCGACCCGGCACGGTCGAGCTGCCGGTGACCGCCAGCTACGACGACTGGATGCACGGCCTCTCGGCCCGGTTCAGTCCCCGGCCGATCTTCCCGAAGGAGCACGTCCTGTCGATCTGGCGCGACGAGCTCGACGAGACGCGCGACTGGGGCGCCTTGGTGACGACCGTGCTCCACCCCCAGTGCTCCGGCCGTCCCATGCGGCTCAGGCTGCTGCGCGAGTTCCTGACCTACGCCAAATCCTGCCCCGACCTCTGGATCGCGACCGGCGAGGCGATCACGGCGAATTATCTCCGGCACGAAGGTGCGGGGGCTTAAGCCCCGTAACACCTCCAGATGCTGTCCGGCCACCTCGTAACCCAGGACGGCCGGCAACGGGACCTGACGCTGCGTGACGGCCTCTCTGGCACGACGGCGAGCGCGTGCTCGCGCGCGACTGCGTCGCGAGCATCCGGCGCCGGGCGAAACGCGACGGGTTCGAGCTGATCGCCGCGACGGACGAACTCTCGTCGCCGGACGACCGCATGATCCGCTTCCGGCTGAAGCGCTTGTTCCTGCTGCCGGCCGCGCTCGGCAAATCTGCCGTCTTTGCGCGCTTGTAATGCCGGAGCGTTTCGCCAGCCGGGATACCTTCGAGCCGGTAACCGAGATGGCCGGCAGCGGCCCGTTCCGCTTCGTGGCGAATGACCGCCTGAAAGGCGCCCGCAACGTCCCGGTCCGGTCTGCCCGGCCGATTTTTATGCCGCACTTATAAGTCTGCGGCTCGTGCCGTCTCGATCCCCTATGGCGTCCGGATCATTTTCTGTCCCGATCTTCAAACGGGACCTCGTCATGTTGGACGTCATATTTCTCGTATCGGGCGTGGGCTTTCTCATGCTCTCGATCGGCTACGCGTATCTTTGCGAACAGCTCTGAGCGGCCGCCATGCTGATCGACTACGCGCTCGGCGCCGCCGTCACCCTCTTCCTCCTGGTCTACCTGACCTACGCCCTCGTCCGCCCCGAGCGGTTCTGAGCGCACGCCCTCACCCCAAGGACAGTTTCTCATGACGATCGTCGGCTGGATCCAGATCGCGCTCTATTGCGCGATCGTCCTCGCTCTCGTGAAGCCCCTCGGCTTCTACATGACCCAGGTCTTCACGGGCGAGCGCACGTTTCTCTCGCCCGTGCTGCGCCCCATCGAGCGGGGGCTGTACCGGGTCGCCGGCATCGACGAGCGCCAGGAGCAGCACTGGCTCGCCTACACGGTCGCCATGCTGCTGTTCCATGTCGGCGGCTTCGTGATCCTGTACGCGCTCCTGCGCTTCCAGGCTGTGCTGCCGCTCAACCCGGCCGAGCAGAGCGCCGTCGCGCCCGATCTCGCCTTCAACACCACCTCGAGCTTCCTCACCAACACGAACTGGCAGAGCTACGGCGGCGAGTCGACGATGTCGTACCTCGT
>CAXUHE010000141.1:0-10025 GCA_964250725.1 uncultured Enterovirga sp.
GCCCGCCCCGCCGCACCAGCCGCGCCGCCCGGTCGAGGACCTGCGCCTGCTCGCGCTCGCGAGCCTGCCGCGCGAGCGCATCCTGATCTACGCCTGGAACCCCCTGCCGCTCTGGTCCTTCGCGTGCGACGGCCATGTCGACGCGGTCGCGGTCGGGCTGCTGGGCTTGGCGCTCCTCGCCCGGTCGCGCCGTCGCGACGGGGTGGCTGGCGCGCTCGTCGCCGGCGCCGCGCTCGTCAAGATGCTCCCCGTCGTGGTCGCGCCGGCCTTCCTGCGCGGAGGGGGCCTGTGGCGGCCGGCGCTCGCGGGCCTCGCGGTCGTCGTCGTGCTCTACATGCCCTATCTGTCGGTCGGATGGGACGTGTTCGGCTTCCTGTCGGCGTATCACGGCGAGGAGGGATACGACACCGGCATCGGCTACTGGCTGGTGGCGGGCCTGTCCCATCTCGTCGCGCTGCCGGCCTCGGCCGGCCGGACCTACGCGGTGTGCGCCGGCCTCGGCTTCTGCGCCCTCGCGCTCTGGATCGCCCGCGCCCGCGCCAGCGAGGGCCGGAGCGATGTCGTCGTCCTGTGTCGCGACACGGCGATCCTGGCCGCATGCGCGATGTTCGCCGCGAACCCGCACTACGCCTGGTACTACGCGTGGCTCGCGGCCCCTTGCGTGGTCGCCCCGGTCCCCGCGGTGATCTGGCTCTCGTCGGCCTCCGTCCTGTTCTACGTCGACCCGTTCAATGAACGCTTCGTCTGGCCCGCGCTCGTCTTCGTGCCGACGCTCGCCCTTGCTCTCCATGCCGTGTGGCGGAGGCGCTCGCCGCGTCCCCTCGGCCCCTTGCTCCAGGAAGAATCGACCTGATGTCCGCAGCCCTCGCGCTCAAGGACCCACGCCGCTACTTCGAGGATGTCGACGCCCGGCGCTCATCCTACGCGGATACCCCGCCGGTCTGCCTCTACCTGGAGGTCACCAACCGCTGCAACCTGCTCTGCGAGACCTGCCCCCGCACCTTCGAGACGCTCGAGCCGCCGGCCGACATGAGCTGGGAGCTGTTCACGAAGATCGTCGACCAGGTGCCGAACGTCGCGCGCGTGGTGCTGCACGGGGTCGGCGAGCCGATGCTGGTGAGCGACCTGCCGCGCATGGTGCGCTACCTGAAGGATCGCGGGACCTACGTGCTCTTCAACACCAACGGCACGCTGCTCCAGGTCAAGCGCTTCCAGGAGCTGATCGACACGGGTCTCGACGAGCTGCGCGTCTCGCTCGACGCCGCCGACCGGGCCTCTTACCTCCGGGTGCGCGGCAAGGACTTCTTCGACCGCATCGTGCGCGACGTCGGCAAGTTCATCGCCTTCCAGAAGGCGACGGGCGCCACGACCCCACGGGTCTCGCTCTGGCTCACGGGCCTCAAGGAGACCGTCGACCAGCTCCCCGCCTTCGTGCGTCTCGCGGCCCAGATGGGCGTGACCGAGGTGCATCTCCAGCGGCTCGTCTTCGACGAGGGCGGCTACGGCATGGCGCGGGCCGACCTCTCGCTCTTCGAGAGCACGCAGGCCGACGAGCTCGCGGCGATCGAGGCCGCGCAGGCGCTGGGACGCGACCTCGGCGTGACCCTCGACGCGTCGGGCGCGACCGAGCCCGGGATGAGCCTGAAGAAGCAGACGGACGACCAGCCCTGGGCGACGTGTCGCCGCCCATGGTCGCTCATGTACTTCACCGCGCATGGCCGGGCGCTGCCCTGCTGCATCGCGCCGTTCTCGGTGCGGGGCTACTCGAACTACACGCTGGGCAACGCCACGCAGGACAGCCTGCGCGAGATCTGGAACAGCGACGCCTACCGGGACTTCCGCACCTCGCTCCTCTCCGACGCGCCACCGGCGCCTTGCCAGAATTGCGGGCTTCGCTGGAGCCTGTGAGCCCATGCGGCCGGTAAGTGTCGTCATCCCGACGCTGAACGAGGCGGAGTCGATCGGCCTCGTCATCCGCGAGATCCCGGCCGCCTATGCGGACGACGTCATCGTGGCGGATGGCGGCTCGACGGACGGGACGCAGGACGCGGCGCGCGCCGCCGGCGCCCGCGTGATCGACACGGGTCGCGGTTACGGGCGCGCCTGCGCGATGGGCGCGGCGGCGGCCGACCCCGCGAGCCGCGTCATCGTCTTCCTCGACGGCGACGGTGCCGACCGCGGCGACCTCGTGGCGCGGATCGCGGACCCGGTCGTCGCCGGCACGCAGGATTTCGTCCTGGCCTCGCGAACGCGGGGCACGCGCGAGCCGGGCTCGATGCTCTGGCACCAGGTTCTCGCCGGATATCTCGCGGGCTTCGGCATCGGGGCGCTCTACCGCACGCGCTACAGCGACATGTGCGCCTTCCGGGCCATCGACCGCGCGGCGCTCGGACGGCTCGACCTGCGGGAGATGACCTACGGCTGGAACATCGAGATGCAGATGCAGGCGGCCCGCGCGGGCTTGCGCATCCTGGAGGTGCCGATGCCGTATCGGCGACGCGCGGGCGGCGAATCGAAGGTCGCGGGCTCGCTCGGCGGGACGATCCGGGCTGCGAGCCGCATCGTGACGACTTACCTGCGGGTCGCCTCCGGCGCCGCGCCGCGTCCAAGGCCGCCGTCATGAAGGAGCCTTTCAACCTCGCGGTCTTCCTCGGACGCTGGAACCACGCGGTCCGGCACGATCTCGCGGCCTCGGATTCCGAGACGCTGCCGCTCACCGCCCTCATCGAGATGGCGGGTGCGGAGGACCTTCGCCGCTGGCAGGGTCTCGACCTCGGCTATGCGGACCCGCGCGGCGCGCCCTGGCTCCGCGCCGCCATCGCGGCACGCCACGACGGTCTCGATGCCGACGACGTGCTCTGCTGCGCCGGCGCGCAGGAGGCCGTGACCTGCGTGGTGCGCGGGCTCCTCGACCCGGCCGACCACGCGGTCGTGGTCCTGCCGATCTATCAGCCCTCCGAACAGGCGGTGACGACGCTCTGCGCCGCGACGGGCGTGCCGCTCCGGCGCGAGGACGGGTGGCGGCTCGACGTGGCGCGCGTCGCGGCCGCGCTCAGGCCGACGACGCGGCTCGTGCTCACGAACTTCCCGAACAGCCCGACGGGCGCGTCGATCGACCCGGGCACGCTCTGCGAGCTCGTGGCCCTGTGCCGGCAGCACGGCCTCTGGCTCGTGAACGACGAGGTCTATCGGCAGACGGACGCCAGCCTGTCCGAGGCGCCCGCGGCCGTGGCGGACCTCTACGAGCGCGGCGTCTCGATCAACGGCCTGTCCAAGGGGTTCGGCTTGCCGGGCCTGCGCGTCGGCTGGGTCTCCTGCCGCGACCAGAACCTGCTCACCCGGACGCTGCGGGCGAAGAGCATGCTGTCGAGCTGTCTCGCCTCGGCGAGCGAGGTGCTGGCGCAGATCGCGCTCGGGGCGGAGGACGCCATCGTGGCACGGACCCGCGCGATCGGGCAGCGCAACCATCGCCGCCTCTCGGCACTCCTCGCGCGTCGCCCCGATCTCTTCGAGGCAGACGGCCGGGACAACCTCGCTTTCGCGTTCCCGCGCTATCTCGGCCGCGACGGCGTCGACAGCTTCGCCGCGCGCCTCATCCGGGAGGCCGGCATCCTGGTCATGCCGTCGAGCATCTGGCAATCGCCGCTGACGCCTATGCCGGGCGACCACATGCGGATCGCGCTGGGACACGCGAAGAACGATGCGGCCCTCGACCTGCTCGAGGACCATCTCGCACGCCAGGAGGATGTCGCGAACGTCGCCTGACGTGGCGAACGCCGCCTGACTGCGCTACGCCGCGATGGCCGGCACGGGCAACGCGCCGACGTCGGCGAGTGCGGCGACGAGCGTCCCGGCGTCACCGACCTGGAGGCCCGCGAGATTCATGCGTCCGGAGCCCGCCATGTAGATCCCGTGCTCGGACCTGAGCCGCTCCACCGCGCCCTTCGGCACCGCGAGATTGCAGAACATGCCCGATTGCCGGGTCAGGAAGGCGAGCCGGGCATCCGCGCGGGCGATCGCCGCCCGGACGGCGTTGATGCGTGCGCACATGCCGTCGAGCTCCGAGCGCCAGTCCCGCGTGAGTTCGGCATCCTCCAGGATCAGGCGCACGGCCGCCGCCCCGTGATCCGGCGGCATCGACCAGTTGACGCGCGCGAGCGCCGCGAGGTTGCCGAGCACGATCTCGGCACCCTCGGCGTCGCGCGCCTTCGCGTAGACCGCTCCGGTACGGTCGCGGTAGACGCCGAAGTTCTTGTCGCAGGAATAGGCGATCAGCGCCTCGTCGACGGCGTCGAGGACGCGCCGGAAGCCGAGCGCGTCCGCCTCCAGCCCGTGGCCGAGTCCCTGATAGGCGAGATCGATCAGAGGAAGGAGCCCGCGTCGCGCGACGATCTCGGCGACCGCATCCCACTGGCCGAGGTCGAGGTCGGCGCCCGTCGGGTTGTGGCAGCAGCCGTTGAGGAGCACCGCGTCGCCCGCCTCGGCGCCTTCGAGGGCCGAGACCATCGCGGGGAAATCGAGACGCTGCGCCACGATGTCGACGTAGGGGAACGTCACGACCTGGAGGCCGGCCGCCCGGAACAGCGGCGCATGGTTCGGCCAGCTCGGCAGCCCGAGATGGATGCGCGCGCCGGGCCGCGCGGTCACGATCAGCTCGGCCGCGAGCCGCAGCGCACCCGTGCCGCCCGGGCTCTGCACGCCGGTGAGGCGGGCGCCCGGATCGGACGCGCCGAACACGATCGGGCGCAGAAGCTCGACGAATCGCATGTCGCCCTCGGGCCCGAGATAGGACTTCGTGGTCTGCCCCTCGTGGAGCCGGCGCTCGGCCGCCTTGATCGCCCGGAAGACGGGCGTGTTCCCGCTCTCGTCGCGATAGACCCCGACCCCGAGATCGAGCTTGTCGGAGCGCGGATCGTCCTGATAGGCGCGGATCAGCGCGAGGAGCCCGTCGGGCGGCTGGGGCTGAAGGTCGTCGAGCACGTGCGAACCTCTTCGTGATCCCTCGGGGTGGCGCGCCCGGCGGTTAGGCCGGAACGCGCGTTCGGGCAAGCTCAAGTCGCGGGCACGAGCTTGCCTCCTCAGCTCGCAGGTGCGAGCTTGTCCTGCGTCTTCGTGTCGAAATCGCCGGCATCGTGGCGCTCGTGCAGCTGGTCCGAGGGCTCACCCGTGACGCGGTTGACCTTGCGCCCGCGCTTCACGGCCGGTCTCGCGAGGATCGCGTCCGCCCAGCGCACGACGTTCTTGTATTCCGCGACGGCCAGGAACTCGGCCGCGCCGTAGAGCCAGCCCTTCACGAGGCCGCCATACCAGGGCCAGATCGCCATGTCGGCGACCGTGTAGGCGGGCCCCGCGATGTACTCGCTCTGCGCCAGACGCCGGTCGAGCACGTCGAGCTGGCGCTTCGTCTCCATGGCGAAGCGATCGATCGCGTACTCGATCTTCGTCGGCGCGTAGGCGTAGAAATGGCCCATGCCACCGCCGAGATAGGGCGCGCTGCCCATCTGCCAGAACAGCCAGGACAGGCATTCCGCGCGGGCCGCGGGCTCGCTCGGAAGGAACGCCCCGAACTTCTCCGCCAGATACACGAGGATCGCGCCGGATTCGAAGACCCGGACCGGCGCCGGCCCGCCCCGGTCCACCAGGGCCGGGATCTTCGAGTTGGGGTTCGCGCCCACGAAGCCGCTGCCGAACTGATCGCCGTCGCCGATGTTGATCAGCCAAGCATCGTACTCGGCCCCGTGATGGCCGAGCGCCAGGAGTTCCTCGAGCAGGATCGTGACCTTCTGGCCGTTCGGCGTCCCGAGCGAGTAGAGCTGCAGCGGGTGCCGGCCGACCGGCAGATCCTTGTCGTGGGTCGCCCCCGCGACCGGACGGTTGATGTTCGCGAAACGGCCGCCACCGCCCTTGTTCCAGGTCCAGACCTTCGGGGGTGTATAATCGGACGTGTCGCTCATGGCTGAAGCTCCGGAGCTGCGCGATCGGCATGATCGACGCGAATGCGCGCTGATTACACGATCCGTCCAGGCTTGGCGCCATCCGGGACGTTCGCGACACGAGATGGCGCGCCCGGCCGCTTCGCGTAAACGTGGGAGCCGCATGATCGACAAGCTCGACTTCGTCCTGGCCCTCGCGCGCGAACGACATTTCGGCCGTGCCGCGGAAAGCTGTGGCGTGACGCAGCCGACGCTCTCGGCCGGGCTGAAATCGCTGGAGGACGCGCTGGGCATCCTCATCGTCCAGCGCTCGTCGCGCTTCCAGGGCTTCACGCCGGAGGGCGAGCGCGTGCTCGATTGGGCGCGTCGGATCGTCGGCGACGCGAAGGCGATGCGCCAGGAGATCGATACGCTGAAGCGCGGCCTCGGCGGGCAGGTCAGGATCGCCGTGATCCCGACCGCGCTCCCGATGGTGGCGCGACTGACGATGCCCTTCCGGGCGGCGCATCCGGGGGTGCGCTTCACGGTCCTGTCGCGCACGTCCGGCGAGATCCTGACGCTGCTCGACAACCTGGAGATCGATGCCGGCCTCACCTATCTCGACAACGAGCCGGTCGGACAGGTCCGGACCGTGCCGCTCTACGAGGAGCGCTATCGCCTGCTGACGTCGCGCGACGGCGAGTTCGCCGAACGTTCGTCCGTGACATGGGCGGAGGTCGGACGCCTCGCGCTCTGCCTTCTCACGCCCGACATGCAGAACCGGCGCATCATCGACCAGATGTTGCGCAGATCCGGTGTCCCGACCCGATGCTGGTGTCGAACTCGACGATCGTGCTCGTGTCGCATGTGCGCACCGGCGAATGGTCCACCATCCTGCCGCCGATCCTCGCCGACAGCATCGGGCTTTCCGGCGGCATCGCGTCGATCCCGATCGTCGATCCGGACGTGTCCCATTCGGTCGGGCTCGTCGTGCCGTACCGTGAGCCGACGACGCCGCTCGTGACCGCACTCGTCGTGGAGGCGCGGCGTCTCGCCCGCACGAACCCCCGCTGATGCAACCTATGCCCTACCGCAGCGCACGATAGAGATGTTCTATCGCAGCACGAGACGGCCGCATTGAATTCGAGCCATTCTAAACTCATGGTCGCGGATCGGAGCCGTTCTGATCTGGACGTGGAATGACCTACGAGCCCTGGGATGTGACCGTGGCCGGCCAGGTGATCGCCCGGCATGCTCACCTGGACGGCGCCACGATGCCGATCCTGCACGCGCTGCAGGAGACGTTCGGCTACGTCGATCGGGCGGTCGTGCCGATGATCGCGGACGCGATGAACCTGTCGCGGGCCGAGATCCACGGCGTCGTCACCTTCTACCACGATTTCCGGAGCGAGCCCCCGGGCCGCCACGTCGTGAAGATCTGCCGGGCCGAGGCCTGTCAGTCCGTCGGCGCGGTGGCGCTGGCCGACCACGCGAAACGCGTGCTGGGCGTCGACTGGCACGGCACGACGCCGGATGGCCGCGTGACGCTGGAGCCGGTCTTCTGCCTCGGTCTCTGCGCCTGCGGACCGGCGGCGCTCGTCGACGACGAGCCCGTATCGGGGTTCGACACCGCGGCCTTCGATGCGCGGATCGCGGAGTTGCGGGCGTGAGCGGGGCGCGACGCAAACCCTTCTTCCCTTGCGGGAGAAGGTGGCCAGGCGAAGCCGGGTCGGATGAGGGGTGTAGCGCCGGGCGTCGAGGTTCACCCCTCATCCGCCGTCGCTTCGCGCCGACACCTTCTCCCGCAAGGGGAGAAGGGGAGTTCCGACGATGACCCGCATCTTCGTCCCCAAGGACGCGCAGGCGGTCGCGCTCGGCGCCGACCGGGTCGCGCGCGAGGTCGAGCGGATCGCGGCGGATCGCGGCGAGACGGTCGCGATCACCCGCACCGGATCGCGCGGGCTGTTCTGGCTGGAGCCGATGGTCGAGGTCGAGACGGCGCAGGGCCGGATCGCCTACGGGCCGGTGAAGCCCGGCGACGTCGCGGGCCTGCTCGAGGCCGGGATGCTCACCGGCGCCGCCCACCCGCTCAGGATCGGCCGGCCGGAGGAGATCCCCTATCTGGCCCGGCAGACCCGCCTCACCTTCGCGCGGGTCGGCATCGTGGACCCCGTGTCGGCGCAGGACTACGTCACGCATGGCGGTTATGCCGGGCTGGCGCGCGCGCTGGAGCTCGGCGGCACCGGCACCATCGACGAGGTGAAGGTCTCGGGGCTGCGCGGCCGCGGGGGCGCGGGCTTCCCGACAGGGATCAAGTGGTCGACGGTCGGGCTCGCCGAGGCGGACCAGAAATACGTCGTCTGCAACGCCGACGAGGGCGACAGCGGCACCTTCGCGGACCGGATGCTGATGGAGGGCGACCCGTTCTGCCTGATCGAGGGCATGACGATCGCGGGCGTCGCGGTCGGGGCCACGAAGGGCTTCATCTACATCCGGTCGGAGTACCCGCACGCGTTCCGCGCGATGAACGACGCGATCGCGGCCGCCACGCAAGCGGGCTATCTCGGGCCCGACGTGATGGGTTCGGGCCGCGCCTTCACGCTGGAGACCCGGCTTGGCGCCGGCGCTTATATCTGCGGCGAGGAGACGTCGCTCCTCGACAGTCTCGAGGGCAAGCGCGGCATGGTGCGGGCGAAGCCGCCGCTGCCAGCCATCAAGGGCCTGTTCGGCAAGCCGACCATCGTCAACAACGTCCTCTCGCTCGCGACCGTGCCGTGGATCATGGCGAACGGCGCGTCCGCCTACGCGGATTTCGGCATGGGCCGCTCGCGCGGCACCCTTCCCTTCCAGCTCTCGGGCAATGTCAAACGCGGCGGTCTCGTCGAACTCGCCTTCGGGACGACGCTGCGCGAGATGATCGAGTGGTACGGCGGCGGTACGCGCTCCGGCAGGCCGCTCCGGGCCGTGCAGGTCGGCGGTCCGCTTGGTGCCTATTTCCCGGACGAGTTCCTCGACACGCCGCTCGACTACGAGGCCTTCGCGGCGAAGAGCGGCCTCTTGGGCCACGGCGGCATCGTGGTGTTCGACGACACGGTCGACCTCGCGGCCCAGGCCCGCTTCGCCTTCGAGTTCTGCGCGGCGGAGAGCTGCGGCAAGTGCACGCCCTGCCGCATCGGCTCGACGCGCGGCGTCGAGACGATCGACCGCATCGTGGCCGGGATCGAGCCCGCGAAGAATCTCGAAATCGTGCGCGACCTTTGCGAGGTCATGACGGACGGCTCGCTCTGCGCGATGGGCGGGCTGACGCCCGTCCCGGTGCTGAGCGCGCTGACGCATTTTCCCGAGGATTTCGCCTGTGCGCCCGTGCTCATGGCGGCAGAGTGATGCCGGTGCCGACCCGCTCTCTCTTCTCCCCGCCTGCGGGGAGAAGTCGAGTCGCACGTCAGTGCGACCGGATGAGGGGCTCTAGAACCACGACGCCGCTCGCGAGCCTGCCCCTCACCCGGCCGAACGCTGCCGCGTTCGCTCGACCTCTCCCCGCTTCCGCGGGGAGAGGAGACTACGTTCGAGAGATGTCACGATGGCTCTGATCAAGGAACTCGACACCGGCACACCGATCCGGCTGTCGCCCTCGACCGTGACGCTCACGATCGACGGGCAGGAGGTCACGGTCACGACCGGGACCTCCGTCATGGCGGCCGCCGCCACGATGGGCACGCAGATCCCGAAGTTGTGCGCGACGGACTCGCTGGAGCCCTTCGGCTCGTGCCGCCTGTGTCTCGTGGAGATCAACGGACGGCGCGGCACGCCCGCCTCCTGCACGACGATCGCCGAGGACGCGATGGTCGTGTCGACCCAGACGCCGAAGCTCGCCAAGCTCCGTCGCGGCGTGATGGAGCTCTACATCTCCGATCACCCGCTGACCTGCCTCACCTGTTCGGCCAACGGCGATTGCGAGCTGCAGGACATGGCGGGCGCGGTCGGCCTGCGCGAGGTCCGGTACGGTTACGAGGGCGAGAACCATCTCGCGGCGCCGACCGACGCGTCGAACCCGTATTTCACCTTCGAATCCTCGAAGTGCATCGTGTGAAACCGCTGCGTCCGAGCGTGCGA
>CAXUHE010000142.1:0-9547 GCA_964250725.1 uncultured Enterovirga sp.
AAGCTCGGCCAGATGGGCGAGACCGTCCGCGTGAAGGACGGCTACGCGCGCAACTTCCTCTTGCCGCGCCGCAAGGCTTTGCGCGCCACCAAGGGCAACAAGGAGCATTTCGAGACGCAGCGCGTCCAGCTCGAGGCCCGCAACCTCGAGCGGCGTAGCGAGGCCGAGCGCGTCGGCGAGACGCTCAACGGTAAGAGCTTCACGATCATCCGGCAGGCGGGCGATACGGGCGTCCTCTACGGGTCGGTCTCGACACGCGACCTCGCCGAGACGCTGACCGCGGCCGGCTTCTCGGTCTCGCGCGACCAGGTCGTGATGAACGTGCCGATCAAGACGCTGGGGCTCCACCCCGTACCCGTCGCCCTCCACCCGGAGGTCGAGGTCGGCGTCACGATCAACATCGCGCGCAGCGTCGAGGAGGCCGAGCGCCAGGAGCGCGGCGAGAGCGTCACCGACCGCGAGGAATTCGACCTCGACGAGCTCGGCCTCGAGGTCGGCGCGGCGCTGGCGGAAGCCGGCGGAGACCGCGACGACCGTTGAGTTCGTTCCTCGTTTGTTCTAAGGTTCGATTTCCGCTCGCGGGGGTCGCGTCTCGTCCCGGATCACACGGTCAAGCCCTCCCGGACACGCATGCGCGAGTTCGGGACGGGCCTGTGTGAATCGAGGAGAAGGTCGAAAACCGTGCGCGGCGTTAACCGAATCGGGGCAGGTGGACGAGCCCCGACCGACGCTCACCAGGATCGCCCGTGCCGCCCGCCACCGCCCTCGTCGCCCGCCTCGACGTCGCGCCGCGCGAATTCCGCGTGCAGCCGAACAACATCGAGGCCGAGCAGGCGCTGCTCGGCGCGATCCTCGTCAACAACGACGCGTTCTACCGCGTCTCGGACTTCCTGGCGCCCGAGCATTTCTACGAGGAGGTGCACCGGCGCATCTTCGAGATCGCCTCGACGCTGATCAAGGCCGGCAAGGTCGCGACCCCGATCACGCTCCGGACCTATCTCGGCGACGTGGACCTCGGCGGCATGACGCTGCCGCAATACCTCGCGCGCCTCGCGGCCGAAGCCACCACCATCATCAATGCGGAGGATTACGGGCGCGCGATCTCGGACCTCGCGACGCGCCGCAACCTCATCCTGATCGGCGAGGAGGTGGTGAACGTCGCCTACGACGCGCCGGTCGAATCGACGCCGCGCGACCAGATCGAGGCGGCGGAGCGCCGGCTCTTCGAGCTCGCCGAGACGGGGCGCTACGACGGCGGCTTCCAGCGCTTCTCCGACGCGCTCACCCACGCGATCGACATGGCGGCGGCGGCCTTCAAGCGCGAGGGCAAGCTCTCCGGCATCGCGACCGGCCTCAAGGACCTCGACCGCCAGATGGGCGGGCTGCAATCCTCCGACCTCGTGATCCTGGCGGGCCGCCCCGGCATGGGCAAGACCGCGCTCGTCACGAACATCGCGTTCAACGTCGCCAAGGCCTATCGCGGCGAAAAGCAGCCCGACGGGTCGATGAAGACCGTGAACGGGGGCATCGTGGGGTTCTTCTCGCTCGAGATGTCGGCCGAGCAGCTCGCGACCCGCATCATCGCCGAGCAATCGGGCGTGCCCTCCTACAAGATCCGGCGCGGCGACATCCGGGAGGACGATTTCTACAAGATCACGGACGCGGCCCGCGAGATGCAGACGATCCCCTTCTACATCGACCAGACGGGCGGCATCTCGATCGCGCAGCTGACCGCGCGGGCGCGCCGGCTGAAGCGCCAGCGCGGGCTCGACGTGCTCGTGGTGGACTACCTCCAGCTCCTGTCGGGGTCGTCGAAGAAGGGCGAGAACCGCGTCCAGGAGCTGACCGAGATCACGACCGGCCTGAAGGCGCTCGCGAAGGAGCTCGCCGTGCCGGTCGTCGCGCTGTCCCAGCTCTCGCGCCAGGTCGAGAACCGCGACGACAAGCGCCCCCAGCTCTCGGACCTGCGCGAATCGGGCTCGATCGAGCAGGACGCCGACGTCGTGATGTTCGTGTTCCGCGAGGAGTACTACATCAAGAACAAGGAGCCGCGCGTCGGCACCGAGGAGCACATCAAGTGGCAGACCGAGATGGACCTCGTCCATGGCAAGGCCGAGGTCATCATCGGCAAGCAGCGCCACGGGCCGACCGGCACGATCCAGCTCGCCTTCCAGGCCGAGATCACCCGCTTCGGCAACCTCGCGGAGGAGGACAAGCTGCCGGACCGGTACTGAGTGCTTCCGCGAACGCAGCGGCGGGCTTACCCTGAGGGTCGCATCGAGGACGGGCCATGGCGTCGACGAAGGTTCAGGAACGGCCGGCCTTGGAGCCGGAGACCGGCACGTACGAGACGGATTTCTACACCTGGACGATCGATCAGGCGGCGGCGCTCCGCGACGGCCGCCTCTCCGAGCTCGATATCGGGAACCTGGCCGAGGAGATCGAGGATTTGGGCAAGGAGGTCTTCTCGAAGCTGCGCAGCTCGTTCCGCATCATCCTGCTGCATATGCTGAAATGGGATTACCAGCCCGAGCGACGCTCGCGCAGCTGGTCGGTTTCGATCGAGACCCATCGCATCGATATCGATGACGTGTTGGCCGACAACCCGTCGCTTCGTCGGCGGCAGCCGGAGGCGATCGCCGGAGCGTACCGCAAGGCTCGCCTGGAAGCGGCGGGCGAGACCGGGCTGCGCCGCGACGCGTTCCCAACAGAATGTCCGTACACACTGGACGACATCATGAAGCGGCCGGTCGATTGGCTTGAGCAGTGAGCCGACACCAAGCCCATGACGCCGCGGCGCTTACCATCGATCTCGGGGCGCTCGCCGACAACTGGCGGACCCTGCGCGACCGGGCGGCGCCCGCCGAGTGCGGGGCCGTGCTCAAGGCCGACGCCTACGGGACCGGGCTCGAACCCGCGGCACGCGCGCTGTGGGCGGCCGGGTGCCGGACCTATTTCGTCGCGCACCTCCCGGAGGCGGCGCGCCTGCGCGCGACGCTGCCCGCGGCGGTCGTCTACGTCCTCAACGGGCTGCTGCCGGGCACGGCCCCGCGCTTCGCCGAACTGAAGGCTCGCCCGATCCTCGGCTCGCGAGCGGAGATCGACGAGTGGGGCGCGTTCTGCGCCCTGACCGGGCAGCGGCTGCCGGCCGCGGTCCACGTCGATACGGGTATGAACCGCCTCGGGCTGTCGGTGGAAGAGGCGGTGGCGCTCGCGGGCGATCCCATCCTGGCGCGCTTCGAGCCGACACTCCTGATGAGCCATCTCGTGGCGGCCGAGGCGCCGGACGACCCGGTGAACGCGCGTCAGGCGGCCGATTTCGCGCGCGTGCGCGCGGCGTATCCCGGCGTGCCGGCCTCGCTCGCGAACTCGTCAGGCATCTTCCATCCGGGCATCCCGGGCTACGACCTCGCGCGTCCCGGCTACGCGCTCTACGGCGGCAACCCGACGCCCGGCGCGGACAATCCCATGCGGCCGGTCGTGACGCTGGAGGCGTCCATCGTCCAGCTGCGCGAGGTCGGGGCCGGCGAGCGGGTCGGCTATAACGGGCGCTGGACCGCGCCCGGCCCGCGCCGCCTCGCGACGCTGTCCGTCGGCTACGCGGACGGATACCTGCGCTCCGCCAGCACCACGGATGCAGGTCTCAGCGAGGGTCTGGAGACCGGGATCGCGCTGGTCGCGGGCCGGCCCTGCCCGATCGTGGGCCGCATCTCGATGGACCTGACCATTCTCGACATCACCGACGTGCCGGACGTGCACCGCGGCGACCGGGCGACCCTGATCGGCGGCGCGCTCGACGTGGACGAGGTCGGGCGGCGCGCCGGCACCATCGGCTACGAGATCCTGACCGGCCTTGGGGGCCGCTACGAGCGTCGCCATCTTGGGGCCGAGCCGCCCGTCGACGCGACGTGAGGAGAATGAGATGCCGAAACCCATCCACCTCTGGCCCGACCACGCGGCGCTCGCCGAGCGCCTGGTCGCGAGCGGCCGCTTCGACAGCGTCGGCGAGGTCGTGATGCACGCATTCCGGCTTCTGGAGGACCAGGAGGCCGCCCGGGAGGCGCGACTCGCCAAGCTCCACGCGCACATCGCCGAAGGGCTCGCCGATATCGAGGCCGGACGGACGGTTCCGGCCGAGGAGGTGTTCGCCGAGCTGCGCCGGCGGGTGGCAGATCATCACGGGTCGCGAGACGCCGCAGAGTGATCGTCACGTTCTCGCGTCGTGCTCAGGACGATCTCGATCTCATCTTCGATGCGCTGATGGTACGCGTATCGCGTCGGACGGCGGACCGAATGATCGACAGAATCGAGAAGCGAGCGTTGTCGCTCGCCACGTTCGCAGAGCGAGGAGCGCGTCTGGCGATCCCGAACATCAACGGTCTGCGCTTCGTTCTCGAGCATCCCTATCTCGTCATCTACCGGGCCTCACCCTCGAGCGTCGAGATCGTGGCGGTGCTGCACGGAGCCCGCGACATCGAGGCGGAGCTGTCCGGCTCGCCGGGCGGCGGCTGACCCGTGGCCAAGAACCCGAGCTTCGTCTGCCAGAGCTGCGGCGCGGTCTACAACCGCTGGCGCGGGCGCTGCGAGGCCTGCGGCGGCTGGAACACGGTCGCCGAGGAGGCGGGCGGCGGCGGGCCGCTGGCCGGACCGGCCGCGACCCGTCCCTCGCGCGCCAAGGGCCGCGTGTTCCCGCTGGAGGGGCTCGCCGGCCAGAGCGCGGACATGCCCCGCACCCGCACGGGCAACGCCGAGTTCGACCGCGTGCTCGGCGGCGGGCTCGTGCCGGGATCGGTCGTGCTCATCGGGGGCGATCCCGGCATCGGCAAGTCGACGCTGCTGATCCAGGTCTCGGCCGCGCTGGCGCGCGCCGGACACCGCGTCGCCTATATCTCGGGTGAGGAAGCGGTCGGCCAGGTGCGCCTGCGCGCCGACCGGCTCGGGCTCTCGGGCGCGCCGGTCGAGCTCGCCGCGGAGACGAACGTCGAGGACATCGTGGCGACGCTGGGCCACGGCCCCGCGCCGCGCCTCGCGGTGATCGACTCGATCCAGACCATGTGGACCGAGACGGTCGAGTCTGCGCCGGGCACGGTGAGCCAGGTGCGCGGCAGCGCGCAGGCGCTGATCCGGTTCGCGAAGACCAAGGGCACGGCCATCATCCTCGTCGGCCACGTGACCAAGGACGGCCAGATCGCAGGCCCTCGCGTTGTCGAGCACATGGTGGATTGCGTCGCCTCCTTCGAGGGCGACCCGGCGCACCATTTCCGCATTCTGCGGGCGGCCAAGAACCGCTTCGGCCCGACCGACGAGATCGGCGTCTTCGAGATGACCGACGGGGGCTTGGCCGAGGTGCCGAACCCGTCCGAGCTGTTCCTCGCCGGCCGCGACCTCGCGACGCCGGGCACCGCGGTCTTCGCCGGCATGGAGGGGACCCGCCCGCTCCTCGTGGAGATACAGGCGCTGGTCGCCCCGACCTCGCTCGGCACGCCGCGCCGCGCGGTCGTCGGCTGGGACCCGGCCCGGCTCTCGATGGTGCTCGCGGTGTTGGAAGCGCATGGCGGCATCAAGCTCGGGAGTCACGACGTCTATCTCAACGTCGCGGGTGGGCTCCGCGTCACCGAGCCGGCGGCAGACCTCGCGGCGGCGGCCGCCCTCGTCTCGTCGCTCGCCGCCACCCCCCTGCCCGCCGACAGCGTCTACTTCGGCGAGATCGGGCTGTCGGGCGCGGTGCGCCCCGTGACGCAGATCTCGTCGCGCATCAAGGAGGCGAGGAAGCTCGGCTTCGCGACCGCGTTCGGACCCGCCCCGCCGGGCGATGGCGAGCGCGCGGCCGGGACCGCCTCTCTGAGCCACGTGACGGAGCTCGTCGCCCAGGTGGCGTCCGGCCGGCGCATCGCGTCGGCGCCGGGCCGCGCGGCAGAGAAGACACAGGGCGACGAGACGTGGGAGCCGCCGGCCGAACGGCGCGTGACGCGAGGTGCGCCGCGGGCTATACGCTAGAACCGTTCCGTCACGGCCGCGCGCCTGTCACCCGGACCCCCTTCGCATGCCGGCCTCGCTGCCCATCTCGATCCTCGATCTCGTGGTCATCGGCGTGATGGTCATCTCGGCGCTGCTCGCGGCCGTGCGCGGCTTCACCCGCGAGGTCCTGGCGATCGTCGCCTGGGTCGTGGCGGCCGGGACGGCGTGGATCCTCCATCCGCTCCTGCTCGGACGCGTGAAGGACCACATCGCGAACCCGACCATCGCGCTCGTCGTGGCGATCGGGGCGATCTTCATCGTGACCCTGCTCGTCGTGTCGATCATCACGGTCAAGCTGTCCGACTTCATCCTCGATTCGCGGATCGGCGCGCTCGACCGCACGCTCGGCTTCGTGTTCGGGGCGGCGCGCGGGCTCCTCATCTGCGTCGTCGGCTGGGTGTTCCTGAGCTGGCTCGTGCAGGGCAAGATGCCCGACTGGGCGACGAACGCGCGCGCGAAGCCGATGCTGGAGAACACCGGCAACGCGATCATCACCATGCTGCCGGATCCCGAGGGCGTGATGGCGCAGCTGCGCAAGCAGCGCGGCGAGACGCCCGCCGACCCATCCGCGCCGGCCGTGCCCGGCACCGCGACGCCGAAGCGGAGCTGACGCGAGGTCGCGTACGCCCTGCACCCGTGGCGAAAGGATGCGCGACGGATTACATCTGGACGTGACGAGAGTGGATGGTCTCATGCCGGCTTCGACGGAGGCGGTCACGCACGACGTGGCCTCGTGGGATCCGGACGGAGACCGCCTGCATGAGGAATGCGGCATTTTCGGCATCTTCGGCCACCCCGATGCCGCCGCGATCACGGCGCTGGGCCTCCACGCGCTTCAACATCGCGGCCAGGAGGGAGCCGGCATCACCTCGTTCGATGGCCAGCAGTTCCACTCGGAGCGCCGCCTCGGCCTCGTGGGCGACAATTTCTCCTCCGCCGAGGTGATCGATCGCCTGCCGGGGCGTCAGGCGATCGGCCATACGCGGTATTCGACCGCCGGCGGCAACGTGCTCCGCAACGTGCAGCCGTTCTTCGCCGAGCTGCAGACGGGCGGGTTCGCGCTCGCGCATAACGGCAACCTGTCGAACGGGCTGACGCTGCGCCGCGAGCTGATCCGCGAGGGCGCGATCTTCCAGGCGACCTCCGACACGGAGGTCGTCATCCATCTCGTGGCGCGTTCGCGCCGCAACCGCTTCGTCGACCGTTTCACCGACGCGCTCGGCCGGATCGAGGGCGGGTTCGCCTTCGTGGGCATGACGAACAAGAAGCTGATCGGCGCGCGCGACCCTCTCGGCATCCGTCCCCTGGTGCTCGGCGACCTGGATGGCTGCCCGATCCTGACCTCCGAGACCTGCGCGCTCGACATCATCGGCGCACGCTACGTCCGTGACATCGCCAATGGCGAGGTCGTGATCGCGGACGGGCAAGGCGTCGAGACCGTCCAGTCCGGCGAAGCGAACCGGCTGCGACCCGACCTGTTCGAATACGTCTACTTCTCCCGTCCGGATTCGGTCGTGGGCGGCCGGCCCGTCTACACCGTGCGCAAGAATATCGGGGCGATCTTGGCCGAGGAGGCGCCGGTCGAGGCCGACGTGGTGATCCCGGTGCCCGATTCGGGCGTGCCCGCCGCGATCGGCTACAGCCAAGCCTCGGGCGTGCCCTACGAGCTCGGCATCATCCGCAACCATTATGTCGGGCGCACCTTCATCCAGCCGACGCAATCCGTGCGCGAGCTCGGCGTGCGGATGAAGCATTCGGCCAACCGCGCCGTGACGGAGGGCCGGCGCGTCTGCCTCGTGGACGATTCGATCGTGCGCGGCACGACCTCGCGCAAGATCGTCACGATGATGCGGGAGGCCGGCGCCACCGAGGTGCATTTCCGCATCGCGTGCCCGCCGATCAAGTTCGCGGACTACTACGGCATCGACATGCCGGAGCAGGACAAGCTGATCGCCTGGCGCATGTCGGTCGCGGAGATCCAGGACTATCTCGGCGTCGATTCCCTCGCCTTCCTGTCGATCGATGGGCTGTACCGGGCGCTGGGCGAGCCCGGCCGCGACGACGCGAACCCGCAATTCACCGACCATTACTTCACGGGCGACTATCCGACCCCGATCACGGACCATCGCGGCGAGGCCGCGAAGCAGATCTCGCTCCTCGCCGAGGTCGGCTGATTTGGCCGGATCGCTGGAGGGCCGGGTCGCGCTCGTCACCGGGGCCTCGCGCGGAATCGGCCGCGCCGCGGCCCTCGCGATGGCGCGGGAGGGCGCGCATATCGTGGCGCTCGCCCGCACGCAGGGCGCGCTGGAGGAACTCGACGACGCGGTGCAGGCCGTGGGCAGCTCCGCGACGCTCGTGCCCGTCGACCTCAAGGACGTTGCGGCGCTCGACCGGCTCGGGGCCGGGCTCTTCGAGCGCTGGGGCCGGCTCGACATCCTGCTCGCGAATGCCGGCCTCCTCGGCGACATCACCCCGCTCGGTCACCTCGCGCCCAAGGTGTGGGACGACGTGATGGCGGTGAACGTCACGGCGAACTGGCGGCTGATCCGCTCGCTCGACCCCCTGTTGCGCGCCTCGGATGCCGGCCGCGCGATCTTCGTGAGCTCGGGCGCGGCCTGGAACACTCGCGCGTATTGGGGCGCCTACGCGACCTCGAAGGCGGCGCTGAACGCGCTGGCGCTGACCTACGCGGCAGAGACCGCGACGACGCCGATCAAGGTCATGCTGGTCAATCCCGGGCCGCTGCGCACCCGCATGCGGGCGGCCGCCATGCCGGGCGAGAACCCGGAGACCCTGCGGACGCCCGACGACCTCGCGCCCCACATCCTGCGCCTCGCCTCGCCGGACTGGCCCGAGACGGGCCGGCTCTACGACTTTCCGCAAGACCGGGTGCTGGCGCTCAACGCGCCGTCTTGATCGGCGCGGCCCGCCGCGACACATTGCTCGCCATGAGGCTCACCCCGGACGAGATCGCGGCGATCCGCGACTGCGCCGCCGACGTGTTCGGCCCGGACGCGATCGTTCGCCTGTTCGGCTCGCGCGTGCACGATGATCTCGCGGGCGGCGACATCGACTTGCACGTGACGGCCGAGGCGCCGGAGCCCGCGCGGCGTGAACTCAGCCTGGACTTCCTGCGCGCGTTGGAGGGTCGCATCCGCGACCGGCCCATCGATGTCATCCTGCTCGCGAGATCGGAGCGACGTCGTCCCATCGACGACATCGCGATCCTGACCGGGCGCGTGCTGGCCGGACCTCCCCTCCTGGTCGGGCCCGACATCGATCCTGCCGCGAGAACCCGAATGACCGACGACGCCTATCGGCTGCTGGTGGCTGACGCCGTCGAAGGAGGGCGAAAAGGCATCCTTAGGCTCCGCCGGACCCTCGCCGATCTCAGTCCGACTCTGCCGCTGGACGGAGTGAAGATCGAAGGGCTGAGCCGGATGGAGGAGCTTCTGACGGACAGCCTGCTGCTGCAATACAACAACCTGTTCGCGATCGTGCAGGACCAGCTCGTGCGTGGCCTGCTGCT
>CAXUHE010000142.1:9557-10014 GCA_964250725.1 uncultured Enterovirga sp.
TTCGCGCAACCGGGAGGACCAGCGCCTCCGGGCGGAGGAACTCGGCATCGTGCCGAAGGGCCTCGACTTCAAATCGATGGCGGAGGCGCGCAACAGCGTCTCGCACCAGTACCCGGCCGATCCGGTGAAGCAGGCGGCCGTGGTGAACGGCGTCGCGGCGGCCGTGCCGCTCGTGATCGAGGCCTTCGAGGCGCTCGCGGCCTATGCGGACGCACACGTGCTGCGGCGCGAAGCCTCCTAATCCCACACCTTCTTCTTCCCCTCGAACGGGTTCTTGCCCGTGCGCATGGAGAGGCGGATGGGGACGCCCGGCAGGTCGAAGGTCTCGCGGATGCCGTTGACGAGGTAGCGCGTGTAGGATTTCGGCAGCGCGTCGAGCTGGTTGCCGAACAGCGCGAAATGCGGCGGGCGGGCCTTCACCTGCGTCATGTAGCGGATCTTGATCCGGCGGCCGGAG
>CAXUHE010000143.1:0-9999 GCA_964250725.1 uncultured Enterovirga sp.
TAGCGCGTGTAGGATTTCGGCAGGGCGTCGAGCTGGTTGCCGAAGAGCGCGAAGTGCGGCGGGCGGGCCTTCACCTGCGTCATGTAGCGGATCTTGATGCGCCGCCCCGAGACGGCCGGGGGCGCGTGGGCGGAGAGCGCCTCCTCCAGCCAGCCGTTCATCTTCGCGGTCGAGACGCGGCGGTTCCACACTTCGGCGGCCGCGACGACCGCCGCCATCAGCCGGTCGATCCCTTCCCCGGCGAGGCCGGAGACCGGCACGACGGCGGCGCCGCGCACCTGCGGCAAGAGGCGCTCCGCCTCGATCCGCAGGTCCTTCAGCAGCCCCTGCTTGTCGGCGACGAGATCCCACTTGTTCAGCCCGATCACGAGCGCCCTGCCCTCGCTCTCGATCAGGTCGACGATCGACAAATCCTGCTTCTCGAACGGGATCGTGGCGTCGAGGAGCACGATCACGACCTCGGCGAAGCGGATGGCCCGCAGCGCGTCGGCGACCGAGAGCTTCTCCAGCTTGTCCTCGACGCGGGCGCGCTTGCGCAGGCCCGCCGTGTCGAAGAGCCGGATCGCGTGGTCGCGCCAGCGCCAGTCGAGCGAGATCGTGTCGCGCGTGATCCCGGCCTCGGGGCCGGTCAGCAGCCGGTCGGCCCCGATCATGGTGTTGACGAGGGTCGACTTGCCGGCGTTCGGCCGCCCGACGATCGCGACCTTGAGCGGCTTCTCGCCGGGCTCGCGCCCGGCCTCGTCGCCCGCGAAGAACGGCTCCAGGGCCTCGACCAGGCCGCCCAGCCCCTCGCCGTGCTCGGCCGAGATCGGCACCGGGTCGCCGAGCCCGAGCGAGAACGAATCGTAGGCGCCCGCCATGCCGGCATTCCCCTCCGCCTTGTTGGCGAGGAGGATGACGGGCTTGCCCGAGCGGCGCACCTGCTCGGCGAAGGTCTGATCGGCCGGCAGGATGCCGGCGCGCGCGTCGATGACGAAGAAGATGAGGTCGGCGGAATCGATCGCGGTCCCGGTCTGGCCCTGCATCCGCTCGGAGAGGGAGCCGGCCGCCGCCTCCTCGAGGCCCGCCGTGTCGATCAGCCGGAACTCGAGCCCCGCGAGGTTCGCCTCGCCCTCGCGCCGGTCGCGGGTGACGCCCGGGCGGTCGTCCACCAGCGCGAGGCGCTGACCGACGAGGCGGTTGAACAGGGTCGACTTGCCGACGTTCGGCCGGCCGATGATCGCGACGGTCGGCACGCCCTTACTGGGTGCTCGTCTGGACGCGACCGCCCGCGACGAGCGCCGTGTAGATCTCGAGGCGCGCCCTGAGTCCTTGCGGGGTCTCGCGATCGGCCGCGATCTGGTCGAACCAGCGCCCGGCCGCGTCGAAGTCGCCCTTCTTCAGGCTCGTGAGGCCGAGGAGTTCGCGCGCGGTATGGCGCCAGGGATTGGTGGGCGAGGAGAGTCGTTCGAGCTCGTGCTGCGAGGCCTCGGCCTCCGCCGTGTCGGCCCGCAGCATCGCGCCGCGCAGGCGCGCGAGGTCCTGCATCGTGCCGCCCAGCGAGGCGTCGGACGCCAGAGCATCGTAAGCCTTCGCGCCGGTCTCGGCGTTCTGCCGGCCCGTTTCGGCCGCGAGGCGGAACCGGGCGAGGGTCTGGTAGCCGGCCGGTGCGTCGGTCGTCAGCGCCGACAGGGTCCTCTCGGCCTCGTCCGGCTTGCCGTCGCGCGACAGCCGGAGCGCGTCGTCGAGGCGCGTCGCGGCCGCGTGTGCGCGGTCCTGCTGCACCTGCTCGTAGTAGCGCCAGCCGCCGATGCCCGCCAGGACCAGGACCGCGATCGCCACGATGAGCCCGCCGAACCGCCGCCAGATCTGGGCGATCTGCTCCCGGCGGTAATCCTCGTCGACCTCGCGGATGAACTGGTCCATGACCCTCTCGTGTCGAGCTTGCGCCCGTATCGTGTCGGGTTCGTACCCGAGCGCCGGTGGCTATCACACGGGGGCCGCGAAGGCGAGGCGGCGCTGGATGAACCGTCGCGGCCTCACGTCCCCGGCCAGACGTTCACGCCGATCCAGAGCGGGTGCAGGTAGCGCGCGAAGACGAACCACGAGACGCCGCCCACCACGACGGCCGCCGCGTCGTTGCGCCAACCGGCCGGCGCGACCGCGGGGCCCGCGTGCGGCACCACCTCGTTCCGGCGCTTCGCGCTGATACGCGCCATCACCGCCCAGGCGAGGATCGACCCGAAGAGCAGGATGGAGCCGAGATCGCCGTTCGACAGGAGGTGAGACAGCGCCCAGATCTTCACGCCGGCCAGCATCGGGTGCTTCAGCGTCGTCTTGATGCGGCCCGGAATGTAGGCGGATACGAAGCAGATGAAGGCGACGAGCACGAGCAGCAGCCCGAGATGCTTCGTCCAGACCGGCGGGTACCAGACGTCGATCCAGCCGTCGCGCCGGTAGGCCCCGTAGCCCTGGCCGATCAGCACGAGGCCGGCGAACGAGAGCACCGAGTAGAGGATCTTGTAGGGCCCCTCCCCGATCCGCGCGATCAGCATGGCCCGCGGGCCGCGCGCCATGGTGAAGGCGTGCGTGCCGAGGAAGATCGCAAGGCCGAGGATCAGGAGCGCCATCGGGGGTCTCTCAACGGCCCGTCAATCCGAACCGCGTATGGGGATTAGAACCTTTTCAGTCTGGCGGATATCGGGGATCGTCGTCATGCGCCGGCTCATCGCTCTGGCGGCCTCGTTATCCGCGCTTGCCGGCACGGCCATCGCGGCGCCCGAACCGCCTCTCGCCGCCGTGACGCCGCTCGGGCTGCCCGCGACGGTGTTCTCGGCGAAGCGCGACGCCTGCGACGGGAACGATCAGCCGGACGCGCCGGTCCGGGTGCTGCGCGCGGCCGACGGCGCACTCGCGATGTTCGGCCTCCACACGCAGAACCGCACGCTGCGCGGCCCCGATTTCGATCACCTGAAGATCGATTGCCGCCAGAGCCTGCCGTCGCGCTACGACGAGGATCCAACCCATTACGACGATGCGAGCTGGATCGCCGCGACCTGGAGCGAGGATGGCCGCCACGTCGACGCGCTGGTTCACCACGAGTACCAGGCGAACGAGCATCCGGGCCGCTGCTCCCGGCCAAACTACCTCGCGTGCTGGTACAACAGCGTCGTGTCGGTGACGTCGCTGGACGGCGGACGGAGCTTCGTGCGGTCTACACCGCCCCGGATCGCCGCCGCGGCGCCCTTCAGACAGGAGGTCGGCCAGGGCCGGCACCGGGGCTTCTTCAACCCGTCGAACATCGTGGCGGACGGGCGCTTCCGCTACGTGATGATCGCCACGACCGGCTGGGAGGGACAGGCGTCCGGCGCGTGCCTGTTCCGCACCGCGACGCCCACGGACCCGCGCTCCTGGCGCGCCTGGGACGGCACCGCGTTCACGGTCCGCTTCGCCGACCCCTACCGCGAGACGCCCGGCAGCCCGGCCTGCCGAGTGATCGAACCGTTTCCCGCGCCAGTCGGCTCGATCACGCGCCACCGCGCGACGGGCGCATGGATCGCGGTGTTCCAGGCCTCGAAAGGCGGCGACGTCTTCCCGCAGGCCGGCTTCTACACGACCTCGTCACGCGACCTCCTGCACTGGGACAGGCCGCGCCTCCTGATGGCGGGCGCGACGCTCTACGACGATCCGTGCATGTCGGGCGGGCGGCTTATCGCCTACCCGTCGCTCGTCGACCGCGACGCGCCGGGCCGGAACTTCGATACGATCGGAGACAGCGCCGACCTCTACTACGCGACGCTGCGGGTCACGGGATGCGAGATCACGGCCGACCGCGACCTCCTGCGGCAAAGGGTCGGCATCAAGGTCCTGCAATAGGCGTGTCGGAACGGCACCCCACACGCCGCGTTGGCCGCCGACACAGATACGCGCCGTCATGACGGCCGACCGGAGACCCGACGATGAACCGCATCCTGCTCCCCGCCCTGCTGATGGGCTCCCTCGTGCTCGGCGCGACGGCTACGACGGCCCAGACCTCGGCGCCAGACCCGCGTCCGGGGTTCCCGGGCAGCAAGGCCACGACCGGCACCGGAAGCTCGACCTCGAACAGCGCCGGGACCGCGAACTCGGCCGGCGCGACCGCAGGATCCGGCGTCGCGCCGTCCGGCGCCGGCACGGTCGCCGGGTCCGCGACCTCGGGGACCGGGCAGGCGACGACCGGCGGCGGCCGGGGCGCGAGCGGAGCGTCCTCCACGGGATCGGGCAACTCGCCGCGCTGACAGATCACCAGGGATGCGAGCGGACACGATGGCGAGGACAGGCGCGGCACTCGCGATGATGGCGGTTCTGGCGCCGGTCACGGCCGCCGCCCAGACGGCCTCGCCCGTGACGTCGACCCGCTTCGTCACCGACCAGGCGCGGTCCGAGTTGCGCGCGTCCAAGTTCGTCGGCATCGACGTCCGCGGCAGCGACGGCCAGACGATCGGCGCCATCACCGAGATCCTGATGGACGCGCTCGGTAACGCCAAGACGGTGGTGATCGGCGTCGGGGGGTTCCTCGGGATCGGCGAGAAGGCCGTCGCGGTTCCGTTCACGTCGCTCGACTGGGTGATGGCGCGCCCGACCGAGGACTCCGCCTATCACGGCCGTCCGGACCACGCGGTCGCGAACCTGTCGCGGGCCGACCTCCAGGTCGCGCCGACGTTCAAGTACTACGCGCAGACCCATCCGGCACCGGGCGCCGCACCCGCGGCACCGGCGCGGCCGTGAGGCCTATTCCCACTCGATCGTGCCGGGCGGCTTCGAAGTCACGTCGTAGGTCACGCGGTTGATGCCCTTGACCTCGTTGATGATGCGGGTCGCGGTGCGGCCGAGGAAACCCATGTCGAAGGGGTAGAAATCGGCCGTCATGCCGTCGACGGAGGTGACGGCGCGCAAGGCCAGCACGCGGTCGTAGGTGCGCCCGTCGCCCATCACGCCGACGCTGCGCACGTCGGTCAGGACCGCGAAGGCCTGCCAGATGACGTCGTAGAGCCCGGCCTTGCGGATCTCGTCGAGGTAGATGGAATCCGCCTCGCGCAGGATCGCGAGCTTCTCGGGCGTCACCTCGCCGGGGCAACGGATCGCGAGGCCGGGGCCGGGGAACGGGTGGCGGCCGACGAAGGCGTCCGGCAGGCCGAGCTCGCGGCCGAGCGCGCGCACCTCGTCCTTGAACAGCTCGCGCAACGGCTCGACGAGCCGCATGTTCATCCGCTCCGGCAGCCCGCCGACATTGTGGTGCGACTTGATCGTGACGGATGGGCCGCCCGAGAAGGACACGCTCTCGATCACGTCCGGGTAGAGCGTGCCCTGCGCGAGGAACGCCGCGCCGCCTATGGCTTTGGCTTCCTCCTCGAACACCTCGACGAAGAGGCGGCCGATCGTCTTGCGCTTGGTCTCGGGGTCCGAGACGCCGGCGAGCTGGCCGATGAAGCGCTTGGAGGCGTCCACGTGGACGAGCGGGATGTTGTAGTGCCCGCGGAAGAGGCTCACGACCTGGTCCGCCTCGCCCTTGCGCATCAGCCCGTGATCCACGAACACGCAGGTGAGCTGGTCGCCGATCGCCTCATGGATGAGGACGGCCGCGACCGCGGAATCGACGCCGCCCGACAGCCCGCAGATGACGCGCTCGGTCCCGACCTGAGTGCGGATCGCGTCGATCATCTCGTGGCGGTAGGCCGCCATCGTCCAGTCGCGCTTCAACCCGACAATCGTGTGGACGAAGTTCTGCAACAGGCTCGCGCCGTCAGGCGTGTGCACCACCTCGGGGTGGAACATGACGGTGTAGTAGCGCCGCGCCTCGTCGGTCGCGACCGCGCAGGGCGCATTCTCCGACACGGCCTTGACGGTGAACCCCTCCGGCAGGCGCGTGACCCGGTCGCCGTGGCTCATCCAGACCGGGTAGCGCGCGCCGACCTTCCAGACGCCCTCGTAGAGGGCGCTCGGCTCCCGGATCTCGACGTCGGCGCGCCCGAACTCGGCCGCGTGGCCGGCCTCCACCTCGCCGCCGAGCTGGTGCGCCAGAATCTGCTGGCCGTAGCAGATGCCGAGGATCGGCACGCCCGCATCGAACACCGCCTGCGGGACGCGCGGCGAGCCGGATTCCGGCACCGAGGCCGGACCGCCGGACAGGATGACACCCTTCGGGGCCAGCTTCCCGAACGCCTCGCCGGCCTTCTGGAAGGGGTGGATCTCGCAATAGACGCCGGTCTCCCGCAGCCGCCGCGCGATGAGCTGCGTCACCTGGCTGCCGAAATCGACGATGAGGATCGAATCGTGGTGGGGGTGGGTCATTCTCGTCCGTAATCTCGCAAGACCCGCAATCGGTCGCAGATCGGGTCGCTCATCATCCGGTCGCGACAGCTGACGGCGAATTTCTGGTCGGCGGTGATCAGAGTGGCGTTTCGGTGTTCCGCGAGCGACAGATAAAGGCAATCGTAGATCGGATGCCGCACGCGCCGTGCGATCGAGATCGCGAGAGGCATGACGTCGATGGAGGCGATGGGCTCGGGCATCACGCCGTCCAGCTCGAGCAGCGCTCGATCCAGGAGGTCGTCCGCGAGGTGTCCGAGCCGGTTCTGCTGCAGGACGGCGTTGACGACCTCGAGCCGGAAGATGTCTGGCGCGATGAACGAGTTGGAGAAGTCCTCGAGCAACCGGAAAGCGTCCGCCGAGTCCGTCTCACGGACGAGCCATTTCACCGCGACACACGCGTCGACGACGATGACGGGCACTAACGGTCGCGATCTTCTCGAATGAGATCGACGGAATTGTAAGGAGACACGTCGGGCTGTAGCGCCTGAATCTCCCGCAAAGACGTCAGCACCGCCCGACGCTTCGTCGACGCATCCTTCGCCATCAAACCGCGGGCGCCGTCATCACGGTTCTGCAAACCGTCAACGATAAACCGGCGGACGAGATCGGACGGCTCCGCTCCGTTCTCCTCCGCGGCTCTGGAGAGTTTGACGAGCAACGCGTCGTCGATCCTGATCGTCATCTCGCCCATGCGGCGCCCCCTCAGCTTCCGCGCGTCAACGCCGCGACATAGAACCCGTCGGTTCCCGTCCGCAAGGGCGTCATCTGAAGGCCGTGGCGCGTGAGGATCACCGCCTCGGCCACACCCGCGAGACCCGCCCGCGCGAGCACGTCGCGCGGATTCACGACGGAGAGGCCGGAGAGGCGCGACAGGAGGGCCGCGACCGCGTCGTCGTTCTCCTCCGGCAGGACGGAGCAGGTCACGTAGACGATCCGCCCGCCCGGCCTGACGAGGCGGGCCGCGCGGTCGAGCACGTTCGCCTGGTCGCTCACGCGGGCGGAGAGACTGCCCGGCCGCAGCCGCCACTTGGCGTCCGGGTTGCGCCGCCACGTGCCGGAGCCCGTGCAGGGCGCGTCCACGAGGACGAGGTCGACCGTGCCGTCGAGGTCGCTCACGGCGTCCTGGCGGGCGCGGGGCGTGCGGACCTCGACGGTGCGGATGCCGGCGCGCGCGAGCCGCTCGTGGATCGGCGCGAGGCGGCGCGTGTCGCTGTCCGTCGCGTAGATCCGCCCCGCATCGGCCATGCGGGCCGCGAGCGCCAGCGTCTTGCCCCCGCCCCCGGCGCAGACATCGACGACGCGCATCCCGGGTTCCGCCCCGGCGAGCAGGGTCGCGAGCTGGGACCCCTCATCCTGGATCTCGATCTGCCCATGCAGGAAGGCCGGCTCCGACTGGACATGCGGGCCGCGCCCGTCCTCGCCCGGCAGGACGCGCAGGCCGTCCGGCGACCAGGGCGTCTCGCGCGCGTCGAGATGGGCGAGCTCCGCCATCGCGTCCGCCCGCGTCGCCTTAAGGGTGTTGACCCTGAGATCGAGGGGCGCACGGCCGGCGAGCGCCCGGCACTGGGCCTCGAGGTCCTCCCCGAAGACGCGCCGCAGCGAGGGCACGATCCAGTCGGGCACGTCCGCCCGGACGTAGGACGGAGCCTCGTCGAGCGTGCCCGAATTCAGCCGGGCGAGCTCGTCGTCGGTGAGCGGCGGCGGCGCGAAGCGCAGGCCGGTGCAGAGTTCCGCGATGCGCCCGGCCTCCCAGTCGCGCTGGAGCCGCAGCATGCCGAGCACCGCCGCGCGCGGCTCGTCCGAGCCCATCAGCCAGGACGCGGAGGCGCGCCGGCGCAGCGCGTCGTAGACGAGCCCCGCGACGGCCGCGCGGTCCTTCGAGCCGGCATAGCGGCGCGCGAGGCCCCAGTCCTTGAGCGAATCCGCGGCGGGGCGGCGGCGCGCCACGATGTCGGCCAGGACCTCGATCGCCGCGGAGATGCGAGCATCGGGAGTCATCGAAACGACACACCCGGCCGCGGACCCACGAAAGCGCGCATTCCGACACGGTTCGGGCGCGTTCTCGGGCGAACGGCACTCAGGCGTCGGTCGCACGCCTGCCTGGAGATGGAATATGTCATCGATGAAGCTCTCGCTCGCGGCGGCGCTCGCGCTCGCCGTCGCGGCCTGCGCCACGACCCCGCCGCCCCCGCCTGACTACCCGCCGCCGGGCAAGCGCCAGCTCGACGCGAAGACCCAGCTCGAGACCGGCCGCCGTTACTGAACCCGCCTCCCCGCTTCCCGCTTGGCCGATTCGCCGGCTCACGCGGGAAGCGGGATCGCGAGGATGCGGAGCGCGAAGACGAGCCACATGAGCATGAGCGTGACGGCGCCGACCGTGTAGGCGGCGAACCGGGAGGGCACGTGGTTCGTCGTGACGTAGGCGGCCGCGTGCACGACGCGGCTCGCGACGAAGATCCAGCTCATCACCACGAAGGCGAGGTCCGCCTTGCGGGTGAGGAGAGCCAGCGGCACGAGCGCGAGATAGAGCACCGGCAGCTCGAACTGGTTGGAGAAGGCGTTGGAGGCCTGCTGCGCGGGCGCGGGCCAGGAGCGCTCGCCCAGGATGACGTCCTCGCGGCGCACGCCCCCCGCCTTCGCGACCGCGTAGCGCCGCCCGCCCATCACGAAGAGCAGCACGAAGACGAGCGCGACCTGGACGAAGACCGGGAGAAGGATGGTGTGGAGGTTCAATCGGGTCTCGCTATCGGGCCAGGGGGCGCAGGCCGTCGAGGAAAGCGGACACCTCGTGGCGGTCCCACGTCTCGCCCTCGTTCCAGAAGCGGAGAAGCTCGGCGGAGTTCGTGCCGACCCAATCCTTGAGGCTCGGCAGAACGCCCGCCGAGACGTGGCCGGGAAGGAAGTCGTCACGGACCACGGGATCGGTCGCGACGGACAGGATCAGGCAAGGCAGGTCGCGGCCAGGCCTGCCGGGAAACCATTTGACGCGAGGACCGTGGGATCCGAGCGCCGTCGAGATGAAGATCGTCCCCGGCACGTTGGTATCGCGTTCCGTCAGGTTCGCCATCTCGATCAGCCGGTCCTCGTCGAAATCGTCGGGCGGGCGACGCGGCTCGACCAACACTTCTTTCAGGTCCTCGACGAATTGCGTGCTGAAGACTCCTTGCCGGATCGCTTCTCGCAGCAGAGGCAGAAGCTCGTCTTCCGGCAAGTCCAGCGGCCGAGTTTGCATGCGACCGTCTTTCCACCACGAGAACCTGATCTCGACGACGTCCTGACCCTTCACGAGCAGGCGCTCGATGCGCTGACCGCCGATAT
The DNA here is from genome assembly GCA_964250725.1 of uncultured Enterovirga sp. Lineage (GTDB taxonomy): Bacteria > Pseudomonadota > Alphaproteobacteria > Rhizobiales > Beijerinckiaceae > Enterovirga. The sequence continues at coordinate 9,649 of CAXUHE010000143.1, forward strand.
CGGCGCGAGCCAGTTCCGTCGCGTATGACGTGTCTCTCATCGCAGTCTCTCGGCCATCTCTCATCGAGGCCGGCTCGGGAGGAGTCATCGCATTGGCCACGGCCGTCCTCACCCCCTCGGCGCGTAGTTCGGGCTCTCCCGCGTGATCGTCACGTCGTGGACGTGGCTCTCGCGCAGGCCCGCATTGGTGATGCGCACGAAGCGGGCCTTGTCGCGGAACTCCTGAAGGTCGGCCCCGCCCACGTAGCCCATCGCGGCGCGGAGCCCGCCCGAGAGCTGGTGGAGCACGGCCGCGACCGGCCCCTTGTAGGCGACCTGCCCCTCGACGCCCTCCGGCACGAGCTTCAGCGC
>CAXUHE010000144.1:0-9929 GCA_964250725.1 uncultured Enterovirga sp.
GTCGGCAACGCGCTGATGAACGCCTTCTCGGGCGGCCATCACCAGACGCTCGGCAGCCTCAGCAACGCCGACATGTCCTCGATGGGCTTCGGCGGAAGCGATGCCAGCGCGCTCGGGGGCGGTGACGCGGGCGGCTTCCAGAACGCGTCCTTCGGCGATGGCGGCAGCGCCTTCGACGAGGGTGGCGGCTCGAGCCCGGACGCGTCGTTCCAGGACGCCTCGTACGACGACGGCGGAAGCGATTTCGGCGGTGGCGGCAGCGACGATTCGAGCTGGTCGTAGAGAGCGTAAGAGCTCTCGCCTGTCATCCCGGGGCGGCGCTCTGCGCCGAACCCGGGATGACAGCGCCGAGGTGGGTCAGATGACCTTGACGCGCGTGCCGACGCCCACGCGCCCGTAGAGGTCGATCACGTCCTCGTTCATCATGCGGATGCAGCCCGACGAGACGTTCTGGCCGATCGTGTAGGGCTCGTTCGTCCCGTGGATGCGGTAGAGCGAGGTCCCGAGATACATGGCGCGTGCGCCGAGCGGGTTCGCGGGTCCGCCTTCCATGTGGCGCGGCAGGTCCGGCCGACGCTTGATCATCTCGGGCGGCGGCGTCCAGCCGGGCCACTCGGCCTTTCGGGTGATCGTCTTCATGCCGGCCCACGCGAAGCCCGGCCGCCCGACCCCGATGCCGTAGCGGATCGCCTGGCCACCGCCCTGGACGAGGTAGAGGAACTTCGAGGGCGTATCGATCACGATGGTGCCGGGCGCTTCCCGGCCCTCGTAGGCGACCGCCTGCTTGCGGTAGATCGGATCGGGTTCGCCCCGCACGATCGCCTCGGCGGGCGCGGAGGGGAGCGCCGCCAGGCGTCGGCGCGGCGCCGGGTCCGCGAAGGGATCCTCCATCGGATCGAGCTGCTCGTAGCCGCGTCCCGCATCCGGGTCCATGCGCGAGGCGCGGAGAGCCGGCGACGCCTCGCGGCCCGTCATCAGCATCTCGATGAAGCCGCCGCCGTAACGGCCGGATGCGGGCTGGTTGTAGAGGGGCTGGCCGTAGCCGGAAGACTGACCATACCCCGTCTGCGCGCAGGCCGACCCGGCCGCGACGCAGAGTGTCGACACGAGGGCGGCCGCCATGACGGCACGTCTGGGAACTGGATGGATCATCGGCGACTTTCGGGAGACTGTCGGGCGCGACGCCGAAGACGGCCTCGGCCGCTCGACCTCTCCAAAGTCGCGCGCTCTCCTGTCCGATCCGTGAAGCGCGGCGTTCACGACCGGCACGGCGGTCCGGAAACCGTCGTCACGGTTAGCCGCGTGTTGCGGGACAGGGTTAACGCCATTCGACCGAATGTCTCGGACCGCACCGTCCCGAACGCGAGACCATTCGTGCACCTTTTCACGATAGCGTCGCCATCCCGGACGGATCAGATCATGCCAGCTCCGATGCGACCCTACAGGATCGAGGTGACGGGACGTCCGCGACGTGTACGCTCGGACGCGGTGCAGGCCTCTGCCGACACGATGTCGCTGACGCACGGCCTGCCCTCGAACTCGCCCCCGCTCCCGGACGGGGCGGAACTCCGCCGGATGCGCGGCGAGTTCGTCGTCATGAAGGGCGCGATCGACGCCGCCAAGGACGAGATCGCCAGTCTTCAGGCCTCGAGCCAAGGCGCGTCCGGCGTCCACCGGGCGGCGATCGAGCTCGACGCCGTCGTGTCGGAAACGGAGCGCGCCACCACCACCATCCTGGAGGCGGTCGAGGAGATCGAGCACTCGGCGAACATGCTGCGCGCGACGGGCCACGACACGGGCCGGCTCGATCCCGTGGGGGCGATCCTCGACCGGGTGCTGACCCTCTACGAGGCGTGCAACTTCCAGGACGTGACGGGGCAGCGCATCAGGAAGGTCGTCTCGACCCTGCAGTTCGTCGAGGAGCGTCTCGATGCGGTGATCGGCCTGTGGGATCCCTCGGACCTCGCGTCGCGTCACGACGACCTGCTCGCGGGCCCGGCCGTGCCGGGCGACGCCGGTCACGTCTCCCAGAGGGATGTCGACCTGTATTTCCCCGCGCGCAGGGGCGTCGCCGGAGAGGCCTGATCTCGCTCAGTCCGCGACCGCGAGCTGCGCCGTCCTCGCGACCCTGACGGGGATCGACTTCGCGGCCGGCACCTTCGCCTGCTCGTCGTGGTGCCAGAGCGGGATCAGCACGTTGAGCTCGGGGTAGTAGCCCGCGCAGTTCCCCTCCGGGATGTCGTACTTGACGACGCGCAGCCCCTTCACCTCGCGGGCATACGCGTCACCCGCCTCGGTCACGAGATCGATGGTCTCGCCGTCCGCGAGCTGAAGCCGCTCGATGTCGTTCGCGTTCATGAACAGCACCATGCGGGTGCCTTTCACGCCCCGGAAACGGTCGTTGTAGCCGTAGATCGTCGTGTTGAACTGGTCGTTGGAGCGGATCGTGATGAGGTCGAGCACGTCGCGCCGCCTCGACACCATGTCGGGGTCGGCCTCGAGCCCCGTCGGCGCGATGAAGTTCGCCTTGCCCGTCTTGGTGTCCCACTTGCGCTCGCGCGCCGCGAGCGGCTTGTGGACGCCGCCCGGCTCGAACAGCCGCTTGTTGAAGTCGTGGAACTTCTCCGGATAGGTCGCCTCGATGGCGTCGCGGATCAGTGCGTAATCCCCGACCCACGCGTCCCAGTCGACGCGCGGGTTCACCGGCAGCGTCGCCTTGGCGAGCTCGGCCACGATCCAGGGCTCGGACCGGACCGCGTCGCTGACCGGCGTCGCGACGCCGCGCGAGCCGTGGAAGCAGGAGGTCGAGTCCTCCATCGAGACCGCCTGGGGTCCCGAGGCCTGCTCGTCGATCTCGATCCGCCCGAGGCAGGGCAGGATGTAGGAGATCTCGCCGTGCACGAGGTGCGAGCGGTTGAGCTTCGTGGAGATCTGGACCGTCAGCCGCATCCGGCGCCAGGCGGGCTCGATGCGCGACGTGTCGGGCACGGCGCGCACGAAGTTGCCGCCGAGCGCCACGAAGGCCTTGACCGTGCCGTCCAGGATGCCCTCGCAGGCCTCCACCGTGTTCATTCCCGTCTCGCGCGGCGGCTCGAAGCCGTACATCTCCCGCAGCCGGTCGAGCGGCACGAGCTCGGGCTTCTCCGAGATGCCGACGGTGCGCTGGCCCTGCACGTTCGAGTGGCCGCGCACCGGGCAGATGCCGGCGCCCGGCTTGCCGATATTGCCGCGCAGCAGCAGCAGGTTCATCAGCATGTTGACGGTCTCGACGCCCTTGCGGTGCTGCGTCAGCCCCATGCCGAAGATGCCGATGACGTTGTCCGACTGCGCGTACACGGCGGCCGCCTCCTCCAGGGCCTCGCGCTTCAGCCCCGAGCGCGACTCCAGCGCCGGCCAGTCCTGGGCGTCGCAGAACGCCACGAACTCGTCGAGCCCGTGGGTGTGCTCGGCCACGAACGCGATGTCGATGATGCGTGGCCGGCCCGCCGTCTCGGCCTCGCGGTCGGCCGCGATCAGCGCCTTGCACATGCCGGTCAACGCCGCGATGTCGCCGCCCGTCTTCACCTGGTGGTACTGCGTCGAGATCCGGGTCGAGGACCTCGTCAGCATCTCGATCGGGCTCTGCGGGTTCGTGAACCGTTCGAGCCCGCGCTCGCGCAGCGGGTTGAAGGTGATGATCGGCACGCCGCGCTTCCTGGCCTCCTGGAGCGGATGCAGCATGCGCGGCGAGTTCGAGCCGACGTTCTGTCCGAAGAACAGGATGAGGTCGGTCGCCTCGAAATCCTCCAGGATCGTGGTGCCGACCGGCACGCCGATGGATTGCGGCAGCGCGACCGAGGTCGATTCGTGGCACATGTTCGAGCTATCGGGCAGGTTGTTGTGTCCGTACATGCGTGCGTAGAGCGCCCACATGTAGGACGTCTCGAGAGACGCCCGGCCGGACGCGTAGAACACGGTCTCCTTCGGATTCATCGCCTTCAGCTCGCGGCCGATCTCCGCGAAGGCGTCAGCCCAGGAGACGAGCTTGTACTTGTCGCTCGAGGGGTCGTAGCGCATCGGGTGCGTCAGGCGGCCCTTCTCCTCCAGGTCGTAGTCCGGCCAGGTGAGGAGTTCGGTCACGGAGAACTTGTCGAAGAAGGCTGGCGTGACCCGCTTCGAGGTCTGCTCCCAGGCGGTCGCCTTGGCGCCGTTCTCGCAATACTCGAAGGGCAGGGGCTTGGCGGGTTTCGGCCACGCGCAGGACACGCACATGAAGCCGTCGGGCTTGTTCTGGCGCAAGAGCATCGCGCCGCCGGAGAGCGGGATGCGCTCGCGCACCAGGATCTCGGCCAGCGACTTCGCCGAGCCCCAGCCGCCCGCCGGGTCGGTATAGGCTTCGATCCTGGTCTCGGTCATGGCGTATCCGGAGCCGGCGAGGCGCCAGCCCAATCGAACGCTTGCGCGAGACGCGCCGTTCCGGCGGGTCCCCGAGGATCGATCACGTTCGTGCGCCCTGCCGGCCGGATCTGCCGCACCCGCTACGAGCGCTGCCGGGTCGAGCCTCGCCCGATGGCGGGCGCTGCTCCTGCACCAACGAGGCCGGCGAGGACGTGATCGGCCGCATCGTCAGGTGATCGGGATACCGGTCACGCCGTGCGGCGTGACCGGCCCCGAGCCGGTTCGGCGATCACTCGCTCTCGTCGCCGCCTTCGTCTCCGGACGAGACCCCGCCGCCGTAACCGCCGCCGTAGCCGCGCTGACCATACCCGCCGCCGAAGCTGTCACGCCGTCCATGCCCGCTGCCGTAGCCGTAGCTGCTCCGCTGGCCGTATCCGCCGCCGAACCCGGCCGACGCGACCTCGCCGACGCCGCCCAATAGGCCGCCTCCGAAGGAGCCGCCCCCGAATGAGTGGCCGCCGATCGGCACCCAGCCGCGGCTCGGAGCCGAGATCTGAACGGTGTGCGAGCGCGTGCCGTAGACGGCCGGCACGGCGACCGGCACGACCTGCTCGGCGCTGACCTGGACCGTCCTCTGACGGGTGGCGTAGCGCGGGGGCACGTCGATCCAGCAGCCGACCGCGCGGCCGTGGGCGTCGCGCGTGACCTGCCAGGTCCGGCCGCCGGGGCTCACCATCACGGTCTCGGAGACTTGGCCGTACTCGGCCGGGATCACGCGTGCATAGGTCCGCGGCGCGCGCAGCAGGACCTTCTCCTGCACCGTCTCGTATTGGGCCGGGGTGTATTCCTCGCGGTAGCACTGCGAGCCGCCGCAGCCGCCGGCGAGAGCCGGCGAGGCCGCCGCGACGCCCAGCATTCCCGCGATCGTTGATCTCATCGACATCTTCATCCGACGCATTCCCTCGCCCGCATTGCTCGGGGCTTGACTGCACAGAGCCCAACAGAGCTGGCATCCGCAAGTACAAGCCTCCGCTAGGGTTAAGCGCATGACAGGTCTCGCGGCGTCCCGACGTGGCGGGACTCGTTGCCTTCGAGGCCGCTTTGGTCCAAGCGTCCCGCCTCTTTCCGTGAACGTCTCGGGTTCGACATGGCGAAGTGGGTCTACACGTTCGGCGACGGCAGGGCCGAAGGGCAGTCGAGCATGCGCGACCTGCTCGGGGGCAAGGGCGCGAACCTGGCCGAGATGTCGAATCTCGGCCTGCCGGTGCCGCCCGGCTTCACCGTCACCACGGGCGTGTGCACCTACTTCTACGATCACGACCGGACCTACCCCCCGGAGCTGACCACCGAGATGGAGGCGGCGCTCGGCCTCGTCGGCGGCATCGCGGGCAAGTCCTTCGGCGATCCCGCGAACCCGCTCCTCGTCTCGGTGCGGTCCGGCGCGCGCGCCTCCATGCCCGGCATGATGGACACGGTCCTGAACCTCGGTCTCAACGACGCGACAGTCGAGGCGGTGGCGTCCGCGGCCGGCGACCGGCGTTTCGCCTACGACAGCTACCGGCGCTTCATCACGATGTACTCGAATGTCGTGCTCGGCATCGGGCACCACCATTTCGAGGAGGCGCTCGAACTCTACAAGGACCGCAAGGGCCTGACGCTCGACACGGACCTCGCGGCCGAGGACTGGGCGAGCCTCATCACGCGCTACAAGGAGATCGTGCAGTCGGAGCTCGGCCACGGCTTCCCGCAGGATCCGCACGAGCAGCTCTGGGGCGCCATCGGGGCCGTGTTCGGATCCTGGATGAACGCGCGGGCGATCAAGTACCGCGAGCTGAACGGCATCCCGGCCTCGTGGGGCACGGCCGTCAACGTCCAGGCGATGGTGTTCGGCAACATGGGCGAGACCTCGGCGACCGGCGTCGCCTTCACGCGCAATCCCTCGACCGGCGAGAACGCGCTCTACGGCGAGTTCCTCATCAACGCGCAGGGCGAGGACGTGGTGGCGGGCATCCGCACCCCGCAGGACATCACGGAGGCGGCCCGCATCGCGTCGCGGTCCGACCGGCCCTCCATGGAGCTCGCCATGCCGGGCGCCTATGCGGAGCTCGTGCGGATCTACGCCATCCTCGAGCACCATTACCGCGACATGCAGGACATGGAGTTCACAGTCGAGACGGGGAAGCTCTGGATGCTGCAGACGCGCGGCGGCAAGCGCACCGCGAAGGCGTCGCTCCGCATCGCGGTCGACCTCGCGAGCGAGGGGCTGATCACGCAGGACGAGGCGGTGATGCGCATCGACCCGGCGGCGCTCGATCAGCTCCTCCACCCGACGATCGACCCGAAGGCGGAGCGCCACGTCCTGACGACGGGCCTGCCGGCCTCGCCCGGCGCGGCGTCCGGCGAGGTGGTGTTCTCCTCCGACGAGGCCGAGGCCGCGAAGAAGGCCGGCCGCAAGGTCATCCTGGTGCGCGTCGAGACGAGCCCGGAGGACATCCACGGCATGCACGCCGCCGAGGGCATCCTGACGACGCGCGGCGGCATGACCTCGCACGCGGCGGTCGTGGCGCGCGGCATGGGCAAGCCCTGCGTCTCGGGCGCCGGCACGATCCGGGTCGACTACGCGGCCCGGACCTTCGTGGTCGCGGGCGTCACGGTGCGCGGCGGCGAGATCGTGACGATCGACGGCGCGACGGGCCAGGTCCTCAAGGGCCGGGTGAAGATGCAGGAGCCGGAGCTGTCCGGCGAGTTCGCGACCCTGATGGAGTGGGCGGATTCCTCGCGCAAGCTGAAGGTGCGCACCAACGCCGACACGCCGACGGACGCGCGCACCGCGCGCGGCTTCGGCGCGGAGGGAATCGGTCTCTGCCGCACCGAGCACATGTTCTTCGAGGGCGACCGCATCGTGGCGATCCGCGAGATGATCCTGGCGGACGACGTCGAGGGGCGCCGCGCTGCGCTGGCGAAGCTCTTGCCCTACCAGCGGGCGGATTTCGTCGAGCTCTTCACCATCATGAGCGGGCTGCCGGTGACGATCCGGCTGCTCGACCCGCCGCTGCACGAGTTCCTGCCGCATACCGACAAGGAAATCGCGGAGGTCGCGGCCGAGACGGGTCTCGCGCCCGAGAAGCTGCGCCGGCGCGCGGCCGAGCTGCACGAGTTCAACCCGATGCTCGGCTTCCGCGGCTGCCGGCTCGCGGTCGCGTTCCCGGAGATCGCCGAGATGCAGGCCCGCGCGATCTTCGAGGCCGCGGTCGAGGCCGGGCGTGCGACGGGCGCGCCGGTCGTGCCCGAGGTGATGGTTCCGCTGATCCTCGGCAAGACCGAGTTCGACCTCGTGAAGGCGCGCATCGACGCGATGGCGGCCCTCGTGTCGGCGGAGGCGGGCGTCGGGATCGACTACCAGGTCGGCACCATGATCGAGCTGCCGCGCGCCTGCCTCAAGGCGGGCGAGATCGCCGAGACGGCCGAGTTCTTCTCCTTCGGGACGAACGACCTGACGCAGACGGCGCTCGGCATCTCGCGCGACGACGCCGCGACCTTCCTCGGCTCCTACACCGCGAAGGGCATCCTGGCAGCCGACCCCTTCGTGACGATCGACGTCGAGGGGGTGGGGGAGCTCGTCCGCATGGCGGTCGAGCGCGGCCGCAGGACGCGGCCCGGCATCAAGCTCGGCATCTGCGGGGAGCACGGAGGCGACCCCGCGTCGGTGCGCTTCTGCGGGTCGGTCGGGCTCGACTACGTATCGTGCTCGCCCTACCGCGTGCCGATCGCCCGGCTCGCGGCCGCCCAGGCGGCGATCGGCGGGCAGACCGCCAGCCAGGCTTAGAGGCTAGTCGTCGTCGAGGCCGAGCCGGCGACGCTCGATCTTCTGGTTGATGCGCAGCCGGTCGCGCTCCATCTCGTGGCGGCGGTCAAGCTGGTCGCGGGCGTAGTCGCGCGCCTCGTCGTCCGACAGGCCGTAGGGGACGGGCGCCGGCGCGACCCGGACGCGGAGCGGGTAACCAGGACTACCGTAACTTGGGCCGCCGTAGCCCGGGCCGCCATAGGTCTGTGCGAGCGCGGCGGAACCGACGAGCGTCGTGGCCGCCAGCGCGATGAGGATGGTCTTCATGACGATCTCCGTTGCTGAACGCGTTAACGCAGACCGCGCCCGGACGTTCACTCGCGCCGCCGCGCGGCCGTGATCTCGACCTCGACCTTGAATTCGGGCCGCGTGAAGCCCGACACGATGACGAGCGTCGACGCGAAGGCGCTGCCCGCCACGTAGCGGCCGCGCACCTCCCCGTAGATCGGGAAACAGGCGCGGTCGGTCACGTAGGCGTTGAACCGGACCACGTCCGCGAAGGTCATCCCGGCCTCGCGCAGGATCGCCGCCAGGCTCTCGAAGACGAGGACGCACTGGTCGCGCGGATCCTCGGGAATCGCGCCGTCCGGCCGCAGGCCGAGCTGGCCCGAGCTCACCAGCAGGTCGAACCCCGCCGGCACCAGGAGGGCGTGGCTGTAGCGCGCGAGCGGCGCCGGGATCGTGGCCGGGTTGAGCGGGCGTGGGTTGTCTTGGGTCATCGGCGTCCCCGCGGTACATGGGATGCGTAGTCAGTCGGGGCGCGTCGGCCAAGTGTCCTGCTCGGGAGCCAGCATGCCGTTCGTGACGATCCCCGACGAGCCGGCCTACCGGATCGTCAACGCGCGGGTCCCGCGCGACCTCGCGCGTTGGACGGACGACCTCGCGTCCACCTCGCGCGACCTCGTCCCTTGCGAGGTCGTGGTGGACCGGGGCCGCATCGCGCATCTGGGATCCCACCGGCCGGCCGGATCCGGCGACCTGCCGGTCGTCGACGGGCGCGACGGGATCGCGCTGCCGCGCTTCGTCGACATGCACACCCACATCGACAAGGGCCACATCGCGGGGCGCAGCCCGAACCCCGACGGCACCTTCGCGGGCGCGATCGCGACCGTGCGGCAGGACCGCGAGGCGAACTGGAGCGCCGACGACGTCCGCCGTCGCATGGACTTCGCGCTCCGCTGCGCCTTCGCGCACGGCACCGGGGCGCTGCGCACCCACATCGACTCGCTGGCTCCGCAGGCGGATATCTCCTGGCCGGTCTTCGCCGAGATGCGGGAGGCATGGCGCGACCGCATCGCGCTCCAGGCCGTCGCGCTGTTCCCCTACGACATGGTGGTCGACGACGAGCCGCAGTTCCGCCGGCTGGTCGCCACGGTCGCGCGGCACGGCGGCGTGCTCGGCGGCCTGACCCACAAGGGCGAGGCGCCGGACGCCCGGCTCACCCTCGCGCTCGACCGGCTGTTCGAGGCGGCGTCCGCCCACGGCCTCGACCTCGATTTCCACGTGGACGAGAGCGCGGCGGCGGACGCCCGCAGCCTGGAGGTGCTCGCGGAGGCGGCGCTGCGGCACCGCTTCGCGGGCCGGGTCGTGGCCGGCCATTGCTGCTCGCTGGCGCTGACGTCCGACGCGGACCGGGACCGGGTCATCGCCCGCGTCGCGGAGGCCGGGATCGCGGTCGTGTCGCTGCCCATGTGCAACATGTACCTCC
>CAXUHE010000145.1:0-9858 GCA_964250725.1 uncultured Enterovirga sp.
AGGTCGACATCCAGTGCCGCCGCTCGGGCGACGAGATCCGCTTCGGCGAGGGCGAGGACTGGCTGGAGATCCTCGGCTGCGGCATGGTGCACCCGAACGTGCTTCGGAACTGCGGGCTCGACCCGGACGTCGTCCAGGGCTTCGCCTGGGGCATGGGCATCGACCGCATCGCGATGCTGAAATACGGCATGCCGGACCTCCGGGCCTTCTTCGACGCGGATGTCCGCTGGCTCGACCATTACGGGTTCCGGCCGCTCGACCTGCCGAGCCTGCTGGGCGGGCTGACGGGGTAGGGGGAGGAGATCAGGACATGGTAAGCGCGCAGATCAAGGACGCCATCGAACAGGTCCTTCAATCCGAGCTTCGCCCCTGGGGCTATCGAGATGCTGAGATCGTCGATCGGACCGATCATTACGGCGACCCGGCGATCTTCATCGTGGCGACGTTCGACGATCCGGCTCGGCTGCCGCCCAGCGAGGCCACCACGAACGCGATGGTCGCGCTCCTGGATGAGGTCAGATCGCGCGGTGACGAGCGCATTCCTTATCTCGATTACGTCTATCCTCAGCATCCGATCGAGGATGAGGCGGCCTGATGCCGAGGCCGAACCACCTCGTCGATCACTTCCTGCAAACGGCCGAGTTTCTTGCCGACGCCGCCCCGAATACCAATCTCGGCAAAGCCTATCGGCGGCGTGCCATCAGTACGGCCTACTACGCCGTCTTTCAGGCGCTCTGCTACGTCGTGACAAATCATATCGTGAGTTGGAGCGGCGGCGGCGACCTGATCGATTCGGTTTTTCGAAGCCTCGACCACAAAGTTGCAGTCCGAGCGTTGCAAACGGCTGATGATCCGGATCTGAAGGCGATCGGAGCCATCGTCGGGCGGTTGCAAAACAAGCGGAACGATGCGGACTACATGCCTCCTGGCTACAATCCAGGTCCGGAGGAGGTCCGGAACGTGATCGATCAGGCGCGCGATGCCGAACGGCGGGTTCACTCCCTGACGATCGTACAGCGTCGACGATTGATCGCGGCGATCGTCAGCAAGTCGCGCTGAGTCGAGACAACACGATGAAATTCACCCTTTCCTGGCTGCGCGACCACCTCGAGACCGCGGCGCCGCTCGACCGGATCGCCGAGACGCTGACCCGCATCGGGCTGGAGGTCGAGCGCGTCGAGGACAAGGCGGCGGCGCTCGCGCCCTACGTGGTGGCGCGCGTGATCTCGGCCGAGCCGCACCCCAACGCCGACCGGCTGCGGGTCTGCATGGTGGATGCGGGCGGGCCGGAACCGGTGCAGGTCGTATGCGGCGCGCCGAACGCGCGCGCCGGCCTCGTCAGCGTCTTCGCGCCGCCCGGGACCTACGTGCCGGGCAAGGACATGACGCTGGTCGTGGCGAACGTGCGCGGCGTCGAGAGCCGCGGCATGCTGTGCTCGGCCGCCGAGCTCGAGATCTCGGACGAGCATGACGGCATCATGGACCTCCCCGCGGACGCGCCGGTCGGGCAGCCCTACGCGGCCTGGGCCGGGCTCGCCGACCCGGTGATCGAGATCAACCTGACGCCGAACCGCCCGGATTGCACCTCGGTCCGCGGCATCGCGCGCGACCTCGCGGCGACCGGCATCGGGGCGCTCGTGCCCGACCGCATCGAGCCCGTGCGGGGCGCGTTCCCGTGCCCCGTCGGGGTGACGCTCGACCTTCCGCCCGAGGACGCGCATCTCTGCCCGGCCTTCGCCATGCGTCTCGTGAGGGGCGTCCGCAACGGCCCGTCGCCCGAGTGGCTGCAACGCCGGCTCACCGCGATCGGGCTCCGGCCGATCAACAGGCTCGTGGACGTCACGAACCTCATCACCCACGATCGCGGGCGCCCGCTCCACGTCTTCGACGCGGCGAAGGTCGCGGGCGGCCTCTCCGTGCGGCGGGCTCGGGCCGGCGAGACCATCCTGGCGCTCGATGGGCGCGACTATGCCCTCGACGACGAGGTCCTGGTCATCGCGGACGAGACCGGGCCGGAATCGATCGCGGGCGTAATGGGCGGCGAGCACTCGGGCTGTGGCGAGGCGACGACCGACGTGCTGATCGAGTCGGCGCTCTGGTCGCCGTTGAACGTCGCCCAGACCGGGCGGCGTCTCGGCATCAACACCGACGCGCGCTACCGCTTCGAGCGCGGGGTGGACCCTGCCTTCACGGTGCCGGGCCTCGACCTCGCGACGCGGCTCATCATCGAGCTCTGTGGCGGCGAGCCCTCCGAACTGGTGATGAAGGGAACGATCCCGGAGCGCGAGCACCCGATCCTGTTCCCCTGGAGCGAGGTGAAGCGTCTCTCGGGCCTCGACCTGCCGCGCGCCGAGGCCAAGGTCATCCTCCAGGAGCTCGGCTTCCTGCTGGCGGGCCAGGGCGAGATCGCGAAGGTGCTGCCACCTTCCTGGCGGCCTGACATCGAGGGCAAGGCCGACATCGTGGAGGAGGTGATCCGCATCGCGGGCCTCGACCGCGTCGCCCCGGAGCCCCTGCCCCGGCTCGATCCCGGCGTCGCGAAGCCGATCCTGACGATCCTCCAGAAGCGGACCCGGACCGCGAAGCGCGAGCTTGCGGCGCGCGGCCTCGTCGAGGCCGTGACCTGGTCCTTCGTGGCGCACGAGGAGGCGACGCTCTTCGGTGGCGGCCACCGCTCGCTCCAGCTCGCGAACCCGATCGCGGCCGACCTCTCCGACATGCGCCCGAGCCTGCTGCCCGGCCTTCTGAAGGCGGCCGGCCGCAATGCCGACCGCGGCTTCGGCGACGTGGCGCTGTTCGAGGTCGGACAGTGCTTCCTCACCGACGAGCCGGACGGGCAAGTCGTGAACGCGGCCGTCATCCGGCGGGGCACCGCACGGCGGGCGGGTTCGGGCCGGCACTGGGACGGCGCGGCGGCGCCCGTCGACGTGTTCGACGTCAAGGCCGACGCGACGGCGCTGCTCGCGGCGCTCGGCATCGCGACGGGCGGCCTACAGGTCCAGGCTGGCGGCCCGGCCTGGCTGCATCCGGGCCGCTCCGGCACGCTGCGATTCGGGCCGCGCGGGATCGTCGGCTCCTTCGGGGAGGTGCATCCGCGCATCCTGCGGGCGCTCGACGTGAAGGGTCCGGTCATGGCGGTCGAGATCACGCTCGACCTCCTGCCACTGCCGAAATACCGGCCGACCAGGATCAAGCCGAAGCTTGGCGTCTCGGGCTTCCAGCCGGTGCGGCGCGACTTCGCCTTCGTGGTCGCGCGCGACGTCGCGGCGGGCGACCTCCTGCGCGCCGTCCAGGGCGCCGAGCGCAACATGATCGCCGGGGCGGAGATCTTCGACATCTACGAGGGCGCGGGCATCGCGGAGGGCCAGAAGTCGGTCGCGATCGAGGTCACGCTCCAGCCGGTCGACCGGACCCTGACGGACGTCGAGCTGGAGGCGATCTCCGCCCGCATCGTGGAGGCGGCGGCCAAGAAAGCCGGAGCGGTGCTGCGAGCATGAGCGCCTTCACGGACGACATCCCGACGGCGCGCCACGGCGGCGGCGCGAAGCTCGTCGAGCGCCTCTCCGGCGCGCAGCACCTGCCCGTGGACGCGATGAAGGAAGCGATCCGCCGGCCGGACCGGATCGCCGACGCGGTGCTGGCCGTCGTGGAACGCGCCGCCGGTGGCGCGGCGCTCTCCCCGGACGAGAGCAACCTCCTGTTCTGGGGCATCCACGTCCTGGGCGAATCCCGCGATACCCGTCTCCTGCCGCCTCTTCTCCAGCTCGTGCGCCGCGCCGACGACGAGACGCTCGAGCTGCTGCTCGGCGATGCGGTTACGCTCACGCTCGCGCGGATCGTCGTCTCGACCTATGACGGCGACCTGATCGCCTTCACGGACGCGATCGCCGACAGGGCAGCGGACGGCTTCGTGCGCTGGAGCCTGCTCAACGCGCTCACCTATCTGACCTTCGCGGGCGCCATCCCGCGCGCAGATGCCCGCGATCTCCTGGGGCGGTTCGACGACGAGCGCTGGGCGGCTGGCGGAGACCCGGCCTGGGCCGGCTGGGAGGAGGCGGTCGCGCTCCTCGGCTTCACGGATCTCGCCGACCGGGTCGCGGCGGCGCGGCGCGACGCGCGGCTCCTCGACGATGTCAGCGATCCCGAATGGTTCGCGCTGACGCTCGCCGACGCCCAGGTCGCCAAGCCTGAAGATCGCGCGCGGTTCGACGACAAGGATCTCGGCCCCTTGGAGGACGTGGTCGCCGAACTCGACCGCATGCTCGCGTCCGACGAGGCGGGAGAGCCCGAGGCGCCGGTCGTCAACCCGCTCCGCAAAGTGGGCCGCAACGATCCCTGCCCGTGCGGGTCGGGCAAGAAGTACAAGAAATGCTGCCTGGCGGCCTGATCCGCAGGCCGGACTAACGGGCGAGATCCGCCGCGCTGCGACGACGCGTCGGGACCGTGAGGCTTGCGGCGGCTGGCCCCAAGGCTCAAGCCACCTCACCCGTCGAGTTCCAATGATGTCGAGCGACCGCACCCTAGCAAGCCGGATCGCGCCGCCCGAGGGCGGTCTCGACCCCCTGTTCGGGATGGCGCGCGCGCGGCTCGGGCGCTTCGCCTCCGTGCGGCCCTTCAACCGCCGCCGGATGGCATGGCTCGCGCTCCTCGCCCTGATCGGCTGGGCGGCGACGGGCATCTACAAGGTCGGGCCCGACGAGGAGGCGGTCGTGCTGCGGCTCGGGCGTCGCGACGCGGTGGCCGGGCCGGGGATCCACCTCCACCTGCCGTACCCGGTCGACCAGATCCTCCTGCCCAGCGTGACGCGCCTCAACGAGCTCCAGATCGGCCGCTCCGCCGAGGGGCCGAGCCGCCCGTCCGCGATGCTGACCGGCGACGAGAACATCGTCGAGGCCGACGCGCTCGTCCTCTGGCGCATCCGCGACTCCGGCGACTACCTGTTCAACGTGGCGGATCCCGAGCGGCTGCTCAGGGTCGGGGCCGAGAGTGCCATCCGCGAGGTCATCGGGCGCAGCCCGATCCAGTCCGCGATCTCGGAGGGGCGCGCCTCGATCGCGGACGCGACCCGCGCGGTGCTCCAGGCCGCGCTCGACCGCGACGGCGCGGGGATCGAGATCACGCAGGTGCAGCTCCAGCGCGTCGACCCGCCCGCGCAGGTGATCGACGCCTTCAACGACCTCCAGCGCGCCCGCTCCGACGGCGAGCGCGCCCGCAACGACGCACAGGCCTACCGCAACGAGATCCTGCCGCGCGCCCGCGCGGAGGCGACGCGCATCACCCAGGAGGCGAAAGCCTACCGCACCCAGGTGACGAGCCTCGCGGAGGGTGACGCGAAGGGCTTCCGGGCGGTCTACGAGGCCTACCGGACCGCGCCCGACGTCACCGCGTGGCGGCTCTACCTCGACGGGCTCGACGAGGTGCTGCGCCGGGCCTCCCGCGTCGTGATCGACGGGACCGGCAAGGACAAGGGCGCGGGCCTGACGCCGATCCTCCAGCTCGGGGAGGACCGGGCGAAGGCCGTCGTGAAACCCGATCCGACCGCCAAGCCGGACGTCAAGCCGGACGCCGCCGGACGGCCCGTCCCATGAGCCGCCGGGTGCTGCGCTGGGCATCGGCCGCGCTCGTGCTCGCGGGCCTGTGGGTCCTGTCGCAATCGGCCTACCTCCTGCCCGAGACGCAGCAGGCGCTGGTCGTGCGGCTCGGGCGCGCCCGCGCGCTCGTCACCGAGCCCGGCATCGTGTGGCGGCTGCCGCTCGTCGACACGGTCGTGTTCTACGACAAGCGGCTCCTCGCGCTCGATCCGCCCTCGGTCGACGTGATCCTGGGCGACCGCAAGCGGCTCGAGGTCGAGGTCTACGGCGCCTACCGCATCGTCGACCCGCTCGTGTCGTTCCGCTCCTCGCGCAGTCCCGAGCAGGGGCGGGTGCAACTCGCGAACATCGTGACCTCCGCGACCCGGCGCGCGCTCGGGCGCGTGCAGATCGGAGACCTCCTGTCCGAGGAGCGCGAGCGGGTGATGGAGCGCCTGCGCGCCGACGCGGCCGAGACCGCCCGCTCGCTCGGCGTCGAGCTCGTCGAGCTGCGCCTGCGCCGCGCCGACCTGCCGCGCGAGACGCGCCAGGCGGTCTACGACCGGATGAAGTCCGAGCGCCAGAAGGAGGCGCGCGAGGTCCGGGCGGAGGGCCAAGCCCAGGCACAGGAGATCCAGGCCCGGGCGGAGAGCGAGCGCACGGTGGTCCTCGCGACCGCGACCCGGCAGGCCCGCATCGATCGCGGCGAAGGGGACGCCGACGCGAACCGCCTCTACGCGCAGGCCTCGGCCGACGCGCCCGACTTCTTCGATTTCTACCGCACGCTCCAGACCTACCGGGCGGCCCTGGCCGAAAGCGCCCCGACCCTGATCCTCTCGCCGGAGAGCCGGTTCCTCCAGCTCCTGTCGGCAGGTCCGAGTCTCCCTCGCCCAGCCCCGCCCTCACCCGCGCAGACCTCGGAGCGCTGACGCGATGCCACTCGATACGATCTGGTCGTGGCTCCTCGTTCCCCTCGAGATCGTGGCGGTCGACGTGCTGCTCGGCGCGGACAACGCCATCCTGATCGCGCTCGCCTGCCGGTCTCTCCCACGTGCGGAGGTGCGCTCGGCGCTGATCTTCGGGTCTGTCGTCGCGGTCATGCTGCGCATCGTGCTGACGCTGGTCGCGGGCTTCCTCCTCTCGCTCGCCTATCTCCGGCTCGCCGGCGCGCTCGTGCTCATCGTCATCGCGGTGAGCCTGGTGGCCGGGGCGGAGCGGGTCGAGGTCGCACCCGAGCCGGGACCCGAGCCGGCCGTCGCGCCCCCGTCGCCCGGGCACGAGGTGGACGGTTTCGCGCGGGCGCTCGGCACGATCGTGGTGGCGGACGCGCTGATGAGCCTCGACAACGTGGTGGCGCTCGGCACGATCGCGGCCGGGAACGTCGTGCTCCTGGCGCTGGGGCTGATGCTGAGCGTACCGATCGTCTTCTTCGGCTCGTGGATCATCAACCGCGTCACCGGGGCGACGCCGGGTCTCGTGCTCTTCGGCGGGGTGCTGCTCGGTTGGGTCGCGGGCGGTCTCGCGGTGTCGGACCCCGCCCTGTCCGCCTGGGTGGCGATCCAGGCGCCGGCCCTCGTGTTCGTGGTCCCGGCGCTCGCCGCCGCCTTCGTGCTGACGGAAGCCCTCCAGGGCCGCCGCCCGGTCAGGCCGCCGCGACCGCAGCCTGCAGCGTCGCCTTGAGGTCGCGGTTGAGCCGGGTCTCGAGAAGCGTCAGCACGGCCGCCTCCTCGGGCTTCAGCTCGGCCAGATGGTCGCGCAGCTCGGTCTCGACCCTGTCGCGGATCTCCAGCATCATCTCGCCCTGCATGTAGGAATGCAGCACCTCGGGGTGGACGTAGCACTTGCGGCAGATGGTCGGGGTGTTGCCGAGGCGCGAGGACACGTGCTCGATCGCGGCCCGGACGTTCTTCTTGGCGCGGGCATCCGAATCGAAGGCCTCGAACTCGGCCAGCGCCATGGCGGCCAGCACCGTGCCGGCCCAGGTGCGGAAATCCTTCGCCGTCACGTCGCGGCCGGTGATCTCCTTGAGGTATGCGTTCACGTCGGCCGAGGTCACGTCATGGCGTACACCGTCATGGTCGACGTACTGGAACAGCTCCTGGCCGGGGATGTCCTGGCACTCCTTGACGATCTTGGCGATCCGCCGGTCCTTGATCTGGAGGTTCCAGGTCTTGCCGGACTTGCCCTTGAACTGGAACTTGAGCTCCGAGCCCGCGATCTTGACGTGCCGGTCCTGGAGCGTCGTCAGGCCGTAGCTGTGGTTCTGCTTCACGTAGTCGTCGTTGCCGACGCGGATCAGCGTGTTCTCCAAGAGGTAGACGACCGTCGCCAGCACCTTGTCGCGCGGCATGCCGTGCAGCCGCATGTGCTTCGCGACGGTCTCGCGGATGGAGGGCAAGCCCCGGGCGAATTCGAGCATGTGCTCGTACTTCGTCGAGTCGCGGACCTCGCGGAACTTCGGGTGATAGCGGTACTGCTTGCGGCCCTTGGCGTCTCGGCCCGTCGCCTGGATGTGGCCGTTCGCCCGAGGGCAGATCCACACCTCCACGTAGGCGGGCGGCACCGCGAGCTTGCGGACGCGATCGAGGACTTTCTCGTCCTTGATCTCGGACCCGTTCGGCATCGTGTAGACGAAGCCGTCGCCGACTTTCGTGCGAGTGATGCCGGGCTTGTCGTCGCTCACATAGGCGAGGCCGACCGATTCGGCCGCCTCCTGCGGGTCGACGACGTTCTCGACCTCGGGTCCATGATCTTGAGCGGACATGACGAAACCCGGCTACGCGACGGCACGCGACAACCGGGCGTCTCGGCCGATGGTTCCTGGTCCGCGCCCGGTCCACGCAAGCGTGAACGGTCGAGCCTTCAGGCGGTGTCGCGCGCCGCCCCGAGCCCGCCTGACCTCGGCCTCACTTCTTGCCGAAGGACAATCCGCCGAAGCGCGAGTTGAAGCGCGAGACGCGGCCCGCGCGGTCCAGCATCTGCTGCTGCCCGCCGGTCCAGGCCGGGTGCGTGTTCGGGTCGATGTCGAGGTTCAGCGTATCGCCCGTGCTGCCCCAGGTCGAGCGCGTCGGGTACTCGGTGCCGTTCGTCATGACGACCTTGATGAAGTGGTAGTCGGGGTGCACGGTCGGCCCCTTTTCGCGCTTCTCCGTCTTGACGGACTTGGTGTTGTTCTCGGCCATGGCCGGGGCTCCTCGAACGTCGATACAATCGCCAGCGCGTGCCGCGGCGACAACCGAGCGTCCTCATGTCACGGATCGTCGCGCTATAACCCAGAGATCGGCACCGGACAAGAAGCGTCCGCGCGCGAGCCAGAGAACCGCACTATATGCCGACCATGGATAAGACCCCGAAACGCGCGTCGCTGCGCTCGCTGAAGCCGCTCGTCCCCTATGCGTTGCGCTACAAGGGCCGCATCGCGGCCGGCATCGCGGCGCTTCTCGTGGCGTCCGCCGCGACGCTCGTCATGCCGGTCGCCGCGAGACGGGTCATCGACCACGGCTTCTCCGAGAACAGCGCGCCGCTCATCGACGCCTATTTCGGCGTGCTGATCCTGGTGGTCGGAATTCTCGCCATCGGCAGCGCGATGCGCTTCTATCTCGTGGTGACGCTGGGCGAGCGCATCGTGGCGGACCTGCGGGCCGCGGTGTTCGAACGAATGACCATCCTCGACCCGGCCTTCTTCGACGCCTCGCGCTCCGGCGAGCTCGTCTCGCGGCTGACCGCCGACACCACGCAGGTGAAATCCGCCTTCGGGGTCTCGATCTCGATGGCGTTGCGCAACCTCGTCCTGCTGCTCGGCGCGCTTGGCCTCATGCTCTGGACGAGCCCGAAGCTCTCCGGCCTCGTGATGCTCGCGATCCCGCTCATCGTCGTGCCGCTAGTCGTCTCGGGCCGCGCCGTGCAGCGCCGCTCGCGCGCCGCGCAGGACCGGCTCGCCGACGCCTCCGCCTATGCGGGCGAGGCGGTCGGCGCGATCCGCACCATGCAGGCCTTCGGGATGGAGCGCGCGACATCCACGCGCTTCGCGGCCGCGGCCGAGGAGGCGTTCGCGGCGGCGCGCGATTCGAGCCGGGCGCGCGCGACGCTGACCGGCGCGGTGATCTTCCTCGTCTCGGCGAGCGTCGTGGGCGTGCTCTGGTGGGGCGCGCAGGACGTGCTCGCCGGCACGATGACGGGCGGGCGCCTCTCGCAATTCGTGCTCTACGCGGTCTTCGCCGCGAGTTCGCTGGGGCAGCTCTCCGAGGTCTACGGCGAGCTCTCGGCCGCGGCCGGCGCGGCGGAGCGG
>CAXUHE010000146.1:0-9763 GCA_964250725.1 uncultured Enterovirga sp.
TGTAGTCGGGCTTCAGCCCCACCTTGCCGTCGCCCATGTCCATGCCGACCTTGGTGGCGAGCACGATGCGGTCGCGCACGCCGCGCGACGCCATCCAGCGCCCGATGATGGCCTCGGACTCGCCGCCCGTGTGCCCCTCGACCCACCTGGAATAGACGTCCGCCGTGTCGAGGAAGGTCAGGCCAACCTCGAGCAGCCGGTCGAGGAGCTCGAAGGAGCGCGCCTCGTCGGCCGTCCAGCCGAACACGTTGCAGCCGAAGCAGAGCGGCGGGACCGTGAGGTCGGAGCGCCCGAGTTTGCGGTGTTGCATGTGGCTAATCCTCGTCGTCGTCGGCGCGGCGGGTCGATTTCAGCTTGGAGAAGACGGACGCGGCGTCGATCCTCTCCTCGGGGGCGGGGCTGCGCCGGCTCATGTCCGCGAAGGGCTCGGACCGGACGGGCTCCGCGGTCGACAGCTCGGCCGGCAGGAGCGTCTGGCCGGATTCGGCCGCCTCGACCTGCGGACGGTCCTTCGCGGCGCGCTGCACCTCGAAATCGAGGTCGATCTGGGACGCGAGGCCCAGCGTCACCGGGTCCATGGGCTGGAGGCTCGCGGAGTTCCAGTGGGTGCGCTCGCGGATCTGCTCGATCGTGGTCTTGGTCGTGCCGACGAGCCGGATGATCTGCGCGTCCTTCAGCTCCGGATGGTTGCGCAGGAGCCAGAGGATCGCGTTCGGCCGGTCGTGGCGGCGAGAGACCGGCGTGTAGCGGGGGCCGCGCTTCGTGCTCTTCATCTCAGGCAGCTTGACCTTGGGGGCCGACATCTTGAGCCGGTACTCCGCGTCGCCACCCGCCCGGTCGAGCTCGTCGCGGGTGAGCTGGCTCGTGGCGATCGGGTCCGCACCCTTGATGCCGGCCGCGACCTCGCCGTCCGCGATGCCCTTCACCTCGAGCGGGTGCAGGTGGCAGAAATCCGCGATCTGCTCGAAGGTCAGCGAGGTGTTCTCCACCAGCCACACGGCCGTCGCCTTCGGCATGAGGGGGGCCTGGGACATTCCTGATCTCCTGACGGGCGAGGCACGGCTTCGCCGCTGCCCCGGTCCGATCCGACCGAAGCGCCTCGTCCCAGATTGTGACGGATCGCTCGCTTATATAAGCAAGGTCCGTTTTCGCGCAAACCGGAGGGGCGGCATGCGGGACGAGAATTCCGACGTCGTGCGCAAAGCGGTGTCGCACGAGATCGGCGCCGACCTGTCGAGCCTGTCGCTCCACGAGCTCGAAGAACGCGTGACGTTTCTGGAGGACGAGATCCGGCGCCTGCGCGAGGAGGCGGCGCGCAAGGCGAGCTCGCGAGACGCCGCGGCGGCGTTCTTCAAGACGTCCGGGGCCGGATAGCGCCGTCTCGCGGCCGATCTAGTCCGGCAAGGTTCGCCTCCAGGGTCGTAACCGTCCCTTAAGCTTTCTGAATCATAACGAATACATCCAGTTTTGCTGGTGTTCGAGTGGCTTGCCGCTCTGTTTGATGCCTCCCTGTTATCACCTTCAGCCGCCCGCAAGGGCGGCTTTTCTTTTGCGTCGCGCCCTCCGTTAAGCTTAACTCGGAGTTAACGGGCGTGCCGCCGCGTTCGGCGCTAAACCTGCTCACCGGATGACGTCGGCCGACGATGTGATCCGAAATGGGCCGTCGCGGCGATCTGGAGGTGCGGGTGGTGAGCGAAGTCGTGCGTCAATTCTCGGTCGTGGCCGAGCCGGCCCAGTTCGGGACATCCTTCGTGAAGTCGGCCGCCTTCAAGGAGCTGTTCCGCGAGGGGATGGGACTGATCGAGGACACGGCGTCCTATCTCGACGGAGACGGGCGAGCCGAGTCGAACCATGCCGGCCGTCACGGCGCCCTCACGTATGCGGGCGAGTCCATGAGGCTCACGACCCGCCTCATGCAGGTCGCGTCCTGGCTCCTCGTGCAGCGTGCGGTCGCCGAGGGCGAACTCACCCGCGACCAGGCCCAGCGCGAGAAGGATCGTGTGCGCCTCGTCCCGCAGGAGGTGAACGCCCAGCCGGACGTGTTCGAAGCCCTCCCGGAGCGGCTGCGCGAACTGATCGCGGCATCGCTGCGCCTGCATGCCCGCGTCATGCATCTCGACCGGCTGCTCATGGAGGAAGCCGAGGAGACGGAGACGTTGCCCTCGAACAGCCCGGTCGCGCTGCAGCACGCGCTCCTGCGCACGGCCTTCTCGGCTGGCTAAAGCCGGCGACGCCAGCCGACAGACGCGGCTGAGACCTCAGCTCCGGCCGACCCGCGCCTCGATCGCGTCCCAGGTCGCGGCCGCGAGGTCGGGACCGCCGAGCTTGCGGATCGCCCGGATGCCGGTCGGCGAGGTCACGTTGATCTCGGTCAGGTTGCCGTCGATGACGTCGATCCCGACGAGGATCAGGCCGCGCGCCTTCAGCTCCGGCCCGATCGTCGCGCAGATCTCGCGCTCGCGCTCCGACAGTTCGGTCGCGTTCGCGGCCCCGCCCCGCACCATGTTGGAGCGCAGGTCGTTCTCGGCCGGCACGCGGTTGACCGCGCCCATCGCCTCGCCCTCGATCAGCAGGATGCGCTTGTCGCCCTCCGTGATCTTGGGAAGGAAGCGCTGGACGACCCAGGGCTCCTTGAAGGTGACCGAGAACAGGTCGAAGACCGAGCCGAAATTCATGTCGTCCGGGGTCAGCCGGATCACCGCCGCGCCGCCATGGCCGTGCAGCGGCTTCATGACGACCGCGCCGAACTCGCGCCGGAACGCCTCGATCTCCGCCCTGTCGCGGGTGATGAGGGTCGGGGGCATGAGCTGGGGGAAATGCGTGACGAACAGCTTCTCGGGCGCGTTGCGGACCGAGGACGGGTCGTTCACGACGAGCGTCTTCGGGTGCAGGCGCTCCAGGAGATGCGTCGCCGTGATGTAGGCGATGTCGAAGGGCGGGTCCTGCCGCATCAGGATGACGTCGGCCTCCGACAGGTCCATGCGGGTCGGCTCCCCCAAGGTCGCATGGTTGCCGACCTCGTCGCGGACATGCAGCTCCTCGACCTCGGCAACCACGCGCCCGTCCCGCATCGACATCCGCTCCGGCCCGTAATGAAGCAGCCTGTGCCCGCGCCGCTCGGCCTCGAGCAGCAGCGAGAACGTCGTGTCGCCCGCGATTTTGATGTTCTGGATGGGGTCCATCTGGACCGCGACGGTCAGCGCCATGAAAGTCTCCGTGTCGCGCGCGACCATAGTGCGTGACGCGCCGGGCGCCAGCCGTTCCGCGGGTGCCGAAGCATGCTAAACGCATGCCCGAACCGGACCGGATCTCGATGTCGTTCTCGACAGATCACTTCGCGGACGCGCTCGTGGCGGCGCGGCGCACCCGCCGCCCGGTGCCGGCCGACAGGCAGGGTCCCGCCGACGCCGCGACGGCCTTCGCGGTCCAGGACCGGGTCGCGGCCGCGTTCGGACCGGTCGGCGGCTGGAAGGTCGGCCGGGCCGGCGCGGACGCGCCCATCACCGCCGCGCCGCTCTTCTCCTCCCTCGTCCGTCCGAGCCCGTGCGCCTGGCCGGCCGCCGAGTTCAACCGCATCGGCATCGAGGTCGAGATCGCGGTCCGGCTCGGGCGGAGCCTCGACACGATGGCGCCCGACCCGGACGAGGTCCGGGCCGCGATCGGCTCCGTGCACGCCGCGATCGAGATCGTCAACACGCGCTTCGACACGTGGCCCGTGCCGGACCGCCTCGCGGCGCTGGCGGACAACCAGAGCAACGGCGGCTTCGTGTACGATCCCGTGGGCGTGCCCTATTCCGGCCAGGACCTTGGCACGGCCGAGATCTCGCTAGAGGTCGACGGCCGCGTCGAGATGGCGGGCCCGCGCCGCAACCCGGCGGGCGACGTCATGCAGACGCTGGCCTGGCTCGTCGGCCACCTCGCGACCCGGCAGGGCGGGATCGAGGCCGGCACGCTCGTCACGCTGGGCTCGTTCAACGGCATCCTGTTCGTGGAGCCCGGCGCGTCCGTCGCGGCCGGGATCGAGGGCGTCGGCCACGTGGCGGTGACGTTCCCGCGCTAATCGAGCCCGAACGCATCCTCGACATGTGCGGGCCATGAGCCCGGCGCGAGGAAGACCGCGTCGCCCCGCCGGGTCATCCCGGCCGCCCAGCCGTTCCGGGCGAGCCAGGCCCGCGCCGCCCGGCCGATGCGGCGCCGCTTCACCGGATCGATGGAGCTCCGGGCGGCGTCCATCGTGGCGCGCGCCTTCACCTCGACGAACGCGATCGTGCCGCCGCGGCGCATCACGAGGTCGATCTCGCCACCCGCCGCCGCGTAGCGGCGCGCCAGCGGGCGGTAGCCGCGCATCATGAGCCACAGCAACGCCACCCGCTCGGCCCCGCGCCCGCGCAGGTAGGTGAAGCGGCGCCGGCCGGCCGCACTCCTCATCCGAGCTCGGCCTTGGCGGGCTCGGCTTTGGCGAGCACCAGGGCGCGCGCGTAGACGTCCCGGCGCGGCAGGCCGGTCTCGGACGCCACGATCGCGGCCGCATCCTTCACGGAGTGCTCCGCCAGCGCGACGGCCAGCCGGTCGTCCAGCGTCGCGGCCGCCTCCTCGCCGCGCGTCGTGTCGGAGGCCGGCGCGATCAGGATCACGATCTCGCCCTTGGGCGTCGGCTCCGACGCGAACGCGGCCGCGAGGTCGGTGAGCGTGCCGCGGCGCACCGTCTCGAAGAGCTTGGTCAGTTCGCGCGCCATCGCGGCCGGCCGGGGGCCGAGCATCGCGGCGGCGTCCGCGAGCGATTCTGCCAGCCGATGCGGCGCCTCGTAGAGGACCAGCGTGGCGGGGATGGCCGCGAGCTCCGCGTAGCGGGCGCGGCGCGGGCCGCTCTTCGCGGGCAGGAACCCCTCGAAGAAGAAGCGGTCCGTCGGCAGCCCCGACACGACGAGCGCCGCCAGCGCGGCCGACGCGCCGGGGATCGGCACGACCGGCAGGCCGGCCGCGATCGCGGCCTCGACCAGCCGGTAGCCGGGATCCGACACGAGCGGCGTGCCGGCATCCGAGACCAGCGCCAGCGCCTGCCCCTCCGTGAGCCGCAGCAGCATGCGCTCGCGCACGGCCTCGTTCGAGTGCTCGTGATAGCTGACGAGCGGCGTCGTGATGCCGTAGCGCGCGAGCAGCGTGCGGGTGACGCGCGTGTCCTCGGCCAGGATCGCGTCCGCGGCGGCCAGCGTCGCCAGCGCCCGGAACGAGATGTCGCCGAGGTTGCCGATCGGCGTCGCCACCACGTAGAGGCCGGGCGCGAGCGGCTCGGCCTCCGCCGCGAGCCCGAACGCCGTGTAGGTCTTCTGCCCCGTGCCCGGCGAGGGCGGGCGCCCACGGCCCGTGCGGTTGTCGATACGCTGGATCATGGCGCGTTTGTGCCACGCGCGGCGCCGGAGCGGAACTCGCGACCGATAGCGGATCCGGTCGAAGTTCGGCGGTGATCGAGGACGAACGCATCGCCGCGCGCCGCGCTCGGAGTTCGTCCGCGCGCGGCTGTTAAGCGTTTGTTCGCCACGAACGCCCATGCTCCACGCCGCCCATCCAGGGCCGTTCGAGGAGTCCCCGACGTGCGAGCGAGACGAGCCCGACTTCGATCCGCCGCCAGCCTCCTCGCGCTGTCGCTCGCGGCCTCTGCGCTCGCCGGCTGCGGCGTCTTCGAGGAGACGTCGACCGCGAAGGCCAAGGTGACGGCCTCGACGGCGCCCTCGCGCGCGATCGCCCCGGACGTGAGCTCGATCGGCCGGGGACCCGTGAAGGTCGCGCTCATCCTGCCGCTGACCGGCGCGGGCCAGGGCGCGGCCGCCGCGGCCTCGCTCCGCAACGCCGCCGAACTCGCGATCGCGGATGGCGGCCAGGACATTACGCTCATCATCGGGGACGATCGCGGGACCCCGGAGGGCGCCCGCACGGCAACCGCCCAGGCGCTCGGCGAGGGCGCCGAACTCGTGATGGGCCCGCTCTTCGCGCCCGCCGTGTCGGCCGCGAGCGCGGTCGCGCGCGGCCAGAACCGTCCCGTCATCGCGTTCTCGACCGATGTCGGGGTCGCGCAGAAGGGCACCTACCTCCTCAGCTTCCTGCCCCAGAACGAGGTGGAGCGCATCCTCGACTACGCGGCCGCGCAAGGGCGCCGGTCGCTCGCGGCCCTCGTGCCGGACACGACCTACGGGGCGGTGGTCGAGGCGCAGTTCCGCGAGAGCGCCGCGCGCCGCGGCATCCGGGTCGCGGGGCTCGAGCGCTACACGCCGGGCCAGCCGGGGCCGGCGGTCGCGCGTCTCGCGCCCCTCTGGGCGGGCGACGCCCCGCAGATCGACGGGCTGCTCATCCCCGAATCCGGCGAGGGACTCCCGGCGGTCGGGGAGGCGCTGCGAGCGGCCGGGTTCGACCCCGCCCGCGTGAAACCGCTCGGCACGGGCGCGTGGAACGACCCGCGGGCGCTGCGCGTCGCCGCGCTCCAGGGCGGCTGGTTCGCGGCCCCGGATTCGGCCGGGTTCAACGCCTTCGCGACGCGCTACAGGGCGCGGTTCGGCCAGGAGCCGAGCCGCATCGCGACGCTCGCCTACGACGCGGTCTCGCTGGCGGCCGCCCTCGCGCGCACGCAGGGCCCGCGGCGCTTCTCCGAGCCCGCCCTCCAGACCGCCACGGGGTTCGCGGGCGCGGACGGGGTGTTCCGCTTCCGGTCCGACGGCACGAACGAGCGCGCGCTCGCCGTGCTCCAGGTCGCGAACGGCGCGACGCGCGTCGCGAGCGCCGCCCCGAAGACGCTGGGCGCGTCCGGGACCTGATCCGCCGGACGTGCGCGCGGCGCGGGCGCGGATCGGTCGCCGGGCCGGGCGACGCGGGCGCTTGCGGCGGACCGCGCGCCGGGGCAGGACGGCGGCGTCGGCCGCGGGCGCCAGCCTCCCGCGCAGAGCCGACCGACACAGGAGGACGCCCCCATGTTCAGCCACGTCATGGTCGGCTCGAACGACCTTGCCCGCGCGAAGATCTTCTACGACGCGCTGTTCACGGCGCTCGGCGGCAAGCCGGGCCGGATCGACGACAACGGCCGCCTCGCCTACGTGCACAAGGGCGCGGCCTTCATGGTGACGACGCCGATCGACGGCGCGCCCGCCACCCACGGCAACGGCGGCACGATCGGCTTCGCGGTGGACGGGCCGGATCAGGCGCAGGCCTGGCACGCGGCCGGCGTCGCGCAGGGCGGCACCGCGATCGAGGAGCCGCCCGGCATGCGTGAAGCCGGTTTCGGTCCGCTCTACCTCGCCTACCTGCGCGACCCGGACGGCAACAAACTCTGCGCGCTGCACCGCGTCGCGGCCTGAGGCCAGGAGGCCGGGCCACGGCTCTCAAGGGCTTCTGCCCTCACGCGTCGGATCCGGCCGGTTGGGATGGATGATGGCCTGCGCGGTCTCGCTGTGCTCCCAGGTCCACCCGTCATTGCGAGCGCAGCGAAGCAACCCAGAGCAACAGTGCGCGCGGCCCCTGGGTTGCTTCGCTTCGCTCGCAATGACGTCAGGCGAGATCCTCGTAGAGGTCGCGCCAATTCGGGTTCATGGCCTCGATCAGAGCCAGCTTCTTCGCCCGCGAGCCGCCCTTGATCTGCTTCTCGCGCGCGATCGCCTCCGGCATGGTCGGATAGCCCTCATGCCAGACGAGGAGCTTGCAGCCGTACCGGGACGTGAAGCCGGGCACGAGGCCCTCCCGGTGCTGCCAGGCCCGCTGCGGCAGGTTCGACGTCACCCCCGTATACAGCGTGCCGTTGCGCCGGCTCGCCATGATGTACACCGCAAGCTCCCGCATCCCGCCATCTTGCCTCACGAACCCGCCCGACTAACCCGTCATTGCGAGCGCAGCGAAACAAATTTGGCGCCGCCTGTGTCGATGGTCTGGGTTGCTTCGGTAGGCTAGCGATGACGATAACTTTTCACGATGCGAACACCTTTTTGCATTCGCCGGAGCGGTCATCCTGCTAGAGGGTCTTATCAGTCGCAGCGCGTTCTACGTCACCCACAAATCTAGCCGAAACCTCCATCCAAAGTTCTGGATGCAGCCTTCTGAACAGTCCCGCACACAATTTAGCGCCCTCTAACGTTAAGCTAGAAGGAAGCCCCTGCTTCGCGATGTCTTCAGACCGCGACAGGATAGCCAGTACAAAGACGTCCTCTAATTTTAAATCCGCTACGTTATGAGGCGAACTCGGGTCAGACAGATTACGTGACCCATTGACAATCCAATCACGGAACGGATTATCGAACTCACTGCTTGGAAATAAATCTAAAGATCGAATAAATTCAACGGTTATAGCTAATTTTTCTTGCCGAATTCGCTTTGATGCACGGGCTGACAATGCCGGATCGCCGGAGAAACAATGACTGTCATACCAAGCCAAGCTCCTGGCATAGTGTATTATTCTTGCTCGCCAAATAAACCTTAAGGCCGCATCCTCATCAAAGATGTCGCCCGGCCCCAGCTTGATCGACAGGCTCTGCTTGCTAGTGAGTGTCAATTCCCATAGACTAAATTTATCAGATGGAATAAACGAGTATATGCGGTCCGACTGACTGTCGACTACGCAGATTATCACTGGCTCCGCATGGCCGACCCATCTTTGTAGATGATCAACATCTATCCTAAAAGAATATTTTCCGTCTCGTCGAAGCGACAGCTTCGCACCTTTCACCTGAACCAAAATACGGAATGGGTCGGCATACCCGCCAACCGAAGTTTGGACTATCAGATCCTCTCCATAGTCGTTTCTAATCTGCTCTGACAACGCGCCGGCACGGTTCAATATTGCTGAAACGGCAATAACGGCCTTTGCGCTCAATAGGTGAGCTGAAGGAATCTTGGGCAACTTAGCACTGCAAGAGGATGTAGAACACGAAAGCGACCGCAATCGTTGCCTTCACGTTCGCGGCTTGAGCATCCCGGCCTCGGCGTCGGCCTGCGACATGGGTTCGGCCTCGGTCAAGACGCCGTGCGGGCCGGAGGCGCCTTCCATCGCCAGCACGTCGGCGCGCAGGTCCTGGCTGATCTTCATCGAGCAGAACTTCGGGCCGCACATGGAGCAGAAATGCGCGACCTTGTGGGCGTCCTTGGGCAGCGTCTCGTCGTGGTAGGCGCGGGCGGTGTCGGGGTCGAGCGCGAGGTTGAACTGGTCCTCCCAGCGGAAGTCGAACCGCGCCTTCGAGATCGCGTCGTCGCGCACCTGCGCGGCCGGGTGGCCCTTGGCGAGGTCCGCCGCGTGGGCCGCGAGCCGGTAGGTGATCACCCCGACCTTCACGTCGTCGCGGTTCGGCAGGCCCAGATGCTCCTTCGGCGTCACGTAGCAGAGCATCGCGGTGCCGTACCAGCCGATCTGCGCCGCCCCGATGGCGCTCGTGATGTGGTCGTAGCCGGGCGCGATGTCGGTCGTCAGCGGGCCCAGCGTGTAGAAGGGCGCCTCGCCGCACTCCTTCAGCTGCTTCGTCATGTTGACCTTGATCTTGTGCATCGGCACGTGGCCGGGGCCCTCGATCATGACCTGGCAGCCCCGGTCCCACGCGACCTTGGTGAGCTCGCCCAGGGTCTCGAGCTCGGCAAACTGCGCGGCGTCGTTCGCGTCCGCGATGGAGCCGGGGCGCAGGCCGTCGCCCAATGAGAACGACACGTCGTAGGCCCGCATGATGTCGCAGATCTCGTCGAAATGCTCGTAGAGGAAGCTCTCGCGGTGGCCCGCGAGGCACCAGCGCGCCATGATCGA
>CAXUHE010000147.1:0-2738 GCA_964250725.1 uncultured Enterovirga sp.
GGACGAGTCGCTGCCCTCGAACAAGTCGGCGAGTTCGTCGTCCGGCTTCCACCAGTCGGGATCAATCTCGACGATCTTGCCCTTCAGAAATCCTCCGACTCGAGGCAGCACCTCCGTCGGACCGGGCGTCAGGCGGACGGCCGGCACGCCGTTGCGGGCGATCACCACCTCCTCGCCGCGCAGGGCCGCGTCGATGAGCCGGGAGAGTTGGGTCTTCGCCTCGTGAACGTTGGCGATCATCGCGGTGCCGCTTAGCTGACCGGGCTAGAGGTGGGCAGCAGGCGCCGTCGCGTCAACGCGCCTCGTCCCTAGAGCGCGCCGGAGGACCGCGCGGTCGCCGCCCTGCCCCGCTCGTCAGCGTGCGAACTTCTTGTGCTTCTGCCGCGTCGGCGCGAGTTCCTCCACTCCGAGGCGGCGCTTCTTGTCCTCCTCGTAATCGTGGAAGTTGCCCTCGAACCACTCGACGTGGCTGTCGCCCTCGAACGCCAGCATGTGCGTCGCGATCCGATCCAGGAACCAGCGATCGTGGCTGATGATGACCGCGCAGCCGGCATAATCCTCCAGCGCCTCCTCCAGCGCCCGCAGGGTCTCCACGTCGAGATCGTTCGTCGGCTCATCGAGGAGCAGGACGTTGGCGCCCGATTTCAGGATCTTCGCGAGGTGGACGCGGTTGCGCTCGCCGCCCGAGAGCTGCCCGACCTTCTTCTGCTGGTCGGGGCCCTTGAAGTTGAAGGCGCCGCAATAGGCGCGCGCGTTCATCTCGCGCTTGCCGAGATAGATGATCTCGTTGCCGCCGGAGATTTCCTCGTAGACGGTCTTCCCGGCCTCCAGCGAGTCGCGCGACTGGTCGACATAGCCGAGCTGGACCGTATCCCCGACCGCGATCGAGCCCTGGTCGGGTTCGTCCTGGCCGGTGATCATCTTGAACAGTGTCGTCTTGCCGGCGCCGTTCGGCCCGATCACACCCACGATGCCGCCCGGCGGCAGCCTGAACGACAGATCCTCGATCAGCTCCTTGTCCTCGAAGCCCTTCTTGATGTCCTTGAACTCGATGACGTTCTGGCCGAGCCGCTCCGCGATCGGGATGATGATCTGGGCCGCGGTCGGCCCGCGCTCGGAGGCCTTGGCAACCAGGTCCTCATAGCGCGAGATGCGCGCCTTCGATTTCGCCTGGCGAGCCTTGGGAGATGCCGAGACCCATTCGCGCTCGCGCTCGATCGTGCGCTGGCGCGACTCGTCTTCGCTGCGCTCCTGCGCCATGCGCTTCTGCTTCTGGACGAGCCAGGACGAGTAGTTGCCCTGGTAGGGGATGCCCCGCCCGCGATCGAGCTCCAGGATCCAGCCGGTCACGTTGTCCAGGAAGTAGCGATCGTGGGTGACGATGAGGATCGCGCCCGGATAGGCGCGCAGGTGCGCCTCGAGCCACGACACCGTCTCGGCGTCGAGATGGTTGGTCGGCTCGTCGAGGAGGAGCAGCTCGGGCTGGGCGAGCAGGAGCTGGCAGAGCGCAACGCGACGCTTCTCGCCACCGGACAGCGTGTCCACCGCCCAATCGCCGGGCGGGCAGTTGAGCGCGTTCATGGCCTGGTCGACGCGGGAATCGAGCTCCCACAGGCCCTTGGCCTCGATCTCGTCCTGGAGCCGCGTCATCTCGTCCGCGGTCTCGTCGGAATAGTTCATCGCGATCTCGTTGTAGCGGTCGAGGATCGCCTGGCTCGCCGCGACGCCGTCGAGCACGTTCTCACGCACGTTCTTCGAGGCATCGAGTTGGGGCTCTTGGGCCAGATATCCCACGCGCGCGCCCTGCGCGACGAACCCCTCACCCTGCCAGTCCTTATCGATCCCCGCCATGATCCGCAGCAGAGTCGACTTGCCCGCGCCGTTGACACCGAGGACGCCAATTTTGGCGTCCGGGTAGAAAGACAGGTGAACGTTGTCGAGGACCTTCTTTCCGTTCGGGAAGGTCTTCGTCAGACCCTGCATATGATAGATGAACTCGCGCGCCATCGACTCGCAACCCGCCTGCCACGTTCTGGTGATTGACGTCCGGGTTACCAGGGCGCCGACTCGCCCACTCCGTGCAGGCTGTTGACGCACTCCGCGAAATCGACCCACCATCAACCGCCCGTTCATCATGTCGAATGAGTCGAATTTGCGGGTCGCTGGAGCACGATCGATGGCGGAGCAGGCGTGGCCAGTTCTGGAGGACGAGATCCCCGATCCGACGTCCGGGCGCTCTTCTGCCCGCGTGATGGACGCCGAAGCCGAGGGTGTCGAGAAGGTTCTCCGCTTCGCGCTGCCGGAGAAACGTGACGAGCTGAGCGCCCGGCCAGCGTCCTTGACGGCCCGCGACTTCGCGGCGGCCGTCGACATCGTACACAGTGCGGCGGAGGCGATCCGCGCCGCCGAGAGCCGCTCCCGCGAAGCGGAAGCGCGCACTCAGCTGCTCGTTCAGCGCGCTACAGAGGAGCTGAAGAACGCCGAGACCCGCATCCAGGCTGCCGAGGCACGAGCGCAGGCCGCCGAGGCGCGCGCGCATGAGGCGGAGGTGCGCACGAAGGAGGCCGAGAGCTGGTTGAGGCAGATCTTCAGCACTATTTCGGAGGAACTCCCGGTCCATAGACCCGGGCAGGTCTGACACGGTCCGGATGTCCCTTCGACTCCGATGGAGTCACGACCGTAGGCTCGGCCTCTACTTGCCTGAGATGACGGCGTTCGTCGTTTCGTCGTTCCTCACC